>CAYVGI010000070.1:0-24372 GCA_964451095.1 uncultured Anaerolineaceae bacterium | reverse complement strand
GCCCGTGCACTGTAGTGCGGTTGCCCGCCGCCATGCCATCTTTCACGTAGCGCACCGCGTAGGCGGCAAGCCGATCTGTCGGTTGCAGCACCTCCCAGCACAGCGTCACCGTGTCCAGTTTCGCGTTCGGGGGGAGTTCGTCACCGCCGGGGCGGTGATAGCCCAGCAGTCGCAACGTGTTATCAAAGGTGTAGGGCGTACCTTGTAGCGGCGGCAAAGCACTTGCGGTGATGAGGCGGGGCGGGTACGCGGCGTGCAAGCTCGTGAACGTCGCCAGCAGCCCCGCCGCCAGGAACACGCCCGCCGTGCTCACGCGCAGTGCTGCACCCCGTTTGGGCACACGCCCGGCAAGCACCGCCACTCCCCCAACGATCATCAGCGCGAACGCAATGTGCGCGGGCAGCAGCAAGCGCCCGGTTACATCGTAGATGACGCGGTACCAGCGCAAAAACCCGATAAACGTCGCCACCCACAGCACAAACAACACCACGGCGTAGGTGTTCACGCGGCGGGTTGCCAGCGCATAACCCAGCAGCGCCAGCGCCAGCACAGCAGTCAGCGCGGCGTACGTCGCCGGGTGCATGTACACGTTCGCGTATCCGAGCAGTCCCACATACGTCAGGTAAACGTCCGGCATTGTGCGCAGCGTTGTGCCCCAGCCCAGCGGTGGGTCGTAGCGCAGCACCGGGTGGACGTGTGTGCCCGTGCCCAGCGGGTCGCCGTAGGTGAGCGCCCCCCACACCACCCACACACCAAACGTCAGCACGACGGGCAGTGCCACCCACAGCCCATCTCCCACTGTGGCGCGTAGTGTGGTCAGCGGGCGGCGTTCGTGCGCGTTGAACTCCGCGAACAGCACGGCAACCGCCACTGCCCCCAGCGCCAGGAACACACTCGCCTTTGCCAGCGACCCCACGCCCGCCAGCACACCGACAATCAACAGACGCCGCACAGTCACGCCCCGGTTGAGCAGGTGCAGCGCCCGCCACACCACCAGTGTGGTCAGCGCGGCGGCGGCAGGGTCATTGGAGAAATACGCGCTGACGTGTAGGTAGGTGGGCGTGAACGCGAACACTGCCGCCGCCACCAAGCGCCACTCCTCTCGCCTGAATACCTCGCCTGCCGCCAGGTACGCCCCGACGACCCCCACCGCCCCGAACACCGCCGACATCAACCGCAGGGTGTACAGTGTGCCCGGCAGTCCGTCCGGGGGCGGCAGCGTGCTCATCGGCAAAAAGTTGCGGTTGTTATCGTCGCGGCGGGTGGGGCGCGGTGCCAGCGCCCAGGGGTTGTCCGTCTGTTCGTAGTAGTAGGTGAAGGTGGCGTCGCAGCCGGGGTTGGGCGCACGCAGCGCATCCAGCAGCACTGCGCCCAGCACATACACCAGCGGCGGCTGCCCGCTTTGCTGGCGGGTGCAGTCTTGCAGATAGTTGCTGCGGTCGGGCAGGCGGTGCTCCGCCCGTAGGTATGCCACATACGCTGTGTGCAACGGCTCGTCGCTGCCTTCCATGGGCGGTAGGGCGCGGGTTTGCAGCGCCGCCCCGACGACGAACAGTGCCAGCAGCAGGGCAAAGCGGCGGCTCATAGCGTGCCCAGCCACCCCGTGATGATGGCGCGGGTTTCATCTGGCGCAGACTGCGGGAACAGGTGCCCGTGCCCGTCGATTTCACGCAGCGTCATCTCCGGCAATAGCGCTTGCATCCGCTGTGCCGCACCCTCGAAGAATGTGTTCGATGTGGTGCCCCGGATTGCCAGCACGGGCAGCACCCCGCGCACTTGCCGGATGGTGCGCCACACCTGTGTGTATGGCGTCATGTAGTACTGCGCCTCCCATTCCCGCGTCCACTTGAGCTTGAGGCTGTAGCCCCCGCTGCCGTTTGGGTGAGTTAGCCCGCGCACATAATGCCACAGCGCCTCGTCTGACCAATCTTTGAAAAGCCGCTTGCCGCGCCAGTAGTCAAACGCCTGCTGTTGGCTCTCAAACTGGTTTCGGCGGCGCAGTGCCCGCTTCACCAGCGGCAAGCGCTCTCGCTGCCCAACCATCTGCATTGCCCGGATGCCGAACATAACATGCGGTGGCAGCACGGTTGGGTCAAGCAGGACCACCGCGCGGAAGCGTTCCGGCCGCACCGTCGCGGCGATCAGTGTTGCCACGCCGCCCATACTGTGCCCCACCCCGACGACATCGGTCAGGTTGTGTGCATCTAGCCCGGCGAGGATGTCCATTGCCATGACTTCCCAGCTTTGTGCGGTGCTTGGGGCGGGTGGGTCGCTCCACAGCGGGCGCGGCGGCAGGCTAAAAGCAAAGTAGTTCGCCGTGAGCGGCTCCAGCAGCGGAATGTACGTTTCCGGCGGGAAGCCGTTGGCAAGCGCCATGTGCAGCGGCGTGCCGTCGCCGCCGTATTCGTAAAGGGTTTGGGGCATGGGTTGTCCGTTGGGTTTTTAGCTAACCAGATCGTCGCCAGTAATCGTGCCGATAGGCACAGTGTCGTCTGTGTCCACGTTGTACACCGTGAACTGCATATCCGGCAGCGAGAGGATACCACAGGTGCGGGACATGTCCTCGGTGCGGTTGCCGTGCAAGCTGCCCGCGTTCAGGAACCACACATCATCCACGCGCACCTGCATGGGCACATGCGTGTGACCAAGAATGACAATATCGGCGTTTGCTTGCTCTGCCACTGCGTCGAACTCTTGCCGTTCGCTCCACGGGAATAGGTACGTCAGGTTGCTGGCGGGCGTGCCGTGCGCGAGGCACACCCGGTATCCTTCCCAGTCAAAGTGCAGCGTGGCGGGCAGGTCGCTCAGGTAGCCCACCGTTTCGGATTGCAGCATGTTGAGGAATATGTCCGGTTCGCCGCGCTGCTCCGCCACCCGGTTTAGCCGACGGACAAGCGCTTGCGTTGCAAATGCTTCGCGGTCGTGGTTGCCCTGCACACAGGGGATGTTCTGCTCCCGGATGAAGCGTACCACCGCGTCGCCCTCGTTGCCCCGGTCAACCAGGTCGCCTGGGCACACGATGGTGTCTACGTGGTGCGCGTGGAACAGTGCCATTGCCTTGTTCAGCGGGTTCATCGTCGCGTGAATGTCTGAGATGATGCCGATTTTCATTGCCACATGTCCTGCCATGCTGCGTTAATTGGGGGGATGAATGCCAAACTGCACTCGAGTGAAATGCACCCCGTCAGAAAGTTGACCTGCCTGTTTGAGAAGGTACCCTGATGGCTAGTGCTGCTTTTCTGTCAGACCTCACCCCCTCAGTCCGCCTCGCCGTAAACGGATGAGGGGGAGGATTGCGAGAAAGTCCTCTCCTCGCACGCGGGGAGGTGATTTAGGGGTGGGGTACGTTGCGAAACCGCTTGGGTTGTGTATCGTTTTTGGCAACTAGCAATCAGAGTAAGTTGTTTAATCGCTGCTGATGCCATTGTTGCTCCTACCCATGCAAAGCGCATTGGGTTTCCTATGTGCTGCATACTACCCGCCCGCCTGGAACGACCCAAACTCCTGTACGTCCACGCGCACACCGTCTAGCTCGTGCGGGATGCGGTCTTTGGGCGGGATTTGGTTGTCTGGCAGTTTTTTGCTCACCATTACAATAATGCCCATCTCGTCAATAGCAACCCCGTCCTCGCGGATGTAACCGATAGCAACCCCAATCACGTTCGGCTTGCTCATGAGTATGTTGGCGTATTTCGCCTGGACTTCGGTTAGTTTCTCTTCGTCTGGCATAGCTAAAACCCCAGATTGAATACAGATAGCACGCGGTCAATGGGTGTGAACAGTGTCGCCACGCCGGAGCCAGCAAACAACAGTCCCACTGCCGCATTGTCGGACGGGTCTACGATGAGTGAGCCAGAGTCGCCGCTTTCGCTCATCCCAGTGGTGATGATCTGTTCCACGAAGCGGGCGGTGCGGGTGCCGCGCATGGTATCGTACTGCACGTTCACCGTCGCATTGAGCAGCGTGATGCGCCCTTCTGTGTAGCCTGTGGTGCGCCCCATCTTCACCACGTTCATGCCGAGTGTGGGGGGCTTGCTGCCGTTGATGCCACCGATTTGCAGCACATCATCGCTGAACATCGCCGGGTTGGTGGGGCGGGCAATTGCCGCGTCCAGCAGGTTGTCCAGTTCCCGTCCTGGGATCATGGGCACTTCCGCGGGGGTGGCACCCGTTTGCGCCTGTGCCTGCATCCCCACAGACTGTGCCGACACGCGCTTGCCGCTGCCGGAAAGCGTCGCCAGCACATTTGCCAGTGCTACAGTCGCCTCCACAATGTCGCAGCCGCTGTCTGTCGGTGGCGAAGGTTGCGTGGGCGGTTGGGGTTGTGTGGGCGGCGTAGGCTGCGGGGTAGGTTGATTTTGTGCCGCGTCTTCGATGTATGCCAGCGCACGGAACTCTGCCAGTTGTGCCACCACATCGTTGGAGCGGTTGCCGCCGTCCAGTGCGCCCGGCTGCAAGATAGGGTCGCCAATGGCGGCGTCGTTGCTGTTGGCAAACACATGATTGTTCGACAGCAGGAACACTTCCCCGGTTTGGCGGTGGCGCAGCACTGCACCAAGCGTACCCGCTCCCACCCGGAAGTGCGCCATGCTCGCACCCGGCTGGATAATCGGGCGGAAGCGCTGGCGTGGGTTTACCTGCTGGGCACGCATAATGCCGATTTCCACAACATCCGTGCGCACGCCGTTGATCTCGCTGGGAATGATGTCGTCTTCCGTCAGGGCATCCACGGGTTTTTTGCTTTGCACCAGCACCACGACCGACTCTTCGCCTTCGCTTTCCCCCAGCGCGTTCTTAAAGCCCACACCCACGCCGACCACGTTGCGCTTGGCGAGCAGTTCGTTGGTGTTTTCTTGTTTTGCTTGCACTGCCTGTTCGATGGGTGGCATCGTACTCCCCTTGTTCTGCTGCGGTAATCTATCCTAGATTGTATGCGGTATTTGTGTTCGTACCAAACGGGGTTTTGTCACGGATGGGCCGAATTCGCCAACAACATCTGGGGCGTAGGGGCGAGATTGTTCTCGCCTAGTGTGCGCAACGGCGGACATCAATCGGTGTACGCCAGCGCCCGCTCATAAACCGCAAGCGTGGCACGCGCCGTCTTGCGCCAGGTAAAGTTCGTGGCACGGGCGGCACCGTTGTTGCGCACGCTTTTGTATAGGTCGGGCTGTTCCAGCAGCGCGAGCATCGCCCCGCCCATTTTCGTCGCGCTGCCGTTTTCAATCAGGAACGCGCCATCCCCCACGATTTCGTCAAACACAGGGATGTTGTTTGCCACCACAGGCGTACCGCTTGCCATCGCCTCCAGCACGGGCAGCCCAAAGCCCTCATATGCGCTGGGGTACACAAACAGTTCCGCCATGCGATACAGCGCGGGCTTGTCGTCCTCGTCCACATAGCCAATCCACAGCAGGTTCTCCGCCGGGATGTCCATCTCGGCAGCGTAGGCCCGCATGTCCGGGAACAGCGGTTCGCGCCATTCGGGTTCGCGCCCGGCGATGACCAGCGGCGTGTACTCGCCGTGTGCCTTCACCACGTAGGTGTACGCCGCCAGCAGTTGATCTACCTGTTTGCGCTGGTCGAAGCCGCCCAGGTAGAGGATAAACGGGTCGTCCGGCAGGTTGTACTTCGCTTTGACCTGTCCGTCGCGCTCGCTGCTCATCTGCGGGTGGTAAGCGAGCTTGGGCGCCAGGTGAATGGCGGTCACGCGCTGCGCCGGGATGTTAAGCTGCTCCACAATATCCGCCTTGCTTGCCTCGCTCAGCGTGATGACTGCCGCGCTGCCCTGTGCCCCCGCCGTGACCAGCGATGTGTACAGCTTGGTGGCAAATCCCGCAGCATATGCGGGGTACAGCAGCGGTACTACGTCCAGCACACTGGTGACGAGCTTTGCCGGGGCGCTCAGCGGCGGTCCCCAGTAGGGCACATGCGCCACGTCTGCGCCCGCACGCCGCACCGCACCGGGGAACAGGTTCTGCTCGAACCAGACTTTGCCCAGCTTGCCGCCGGGTGCCCCCTGCGTGGCGACCACGTTCACGCCGTCCGGCACACCATCCGGTGATGGGTTGTGGGGTGGCAGCACCAGGGTATAGGTGTGGTCTTTGTCCACTTGCACCAGCGCGGCGAGCAGTTCGCGCACGTACTGCCCGCTGCCTGTGTGCGGTTGGTCGTAGAACCAGCCGTTAATCGCAATGTGCATGGGTTTGTTTCGCCTTCTGCGCCCGTTTTTGTCTCGCAGGTATGGTATGGGCAAGCACGATGCCTGCCCAGGGGCGATACCACGCTCTAGCCATTCGGGCACCCGCCACCCGGCGGGCACCCCTAGAACGGAATCGTGAGCGTTGGGTCTTGCGGCTGGTCGTTAAAGCGGATTTCGAAGTGCAGGTGCGGTCCCGACGAGTTGCCTGTGTTCCCCACCGCGCCCACGGTCGTGCCAGCGGGGACATCCTGCCCACAGCCGACGTTGACGCTGCTCATGTGACCGTACAGTGTGGTGAACGGACCGTGTGCCAGCACCACCGTGTACCCGTAGCCGAAGCTGTTCCACCCGGCGAAGATCACCCGCCCGGAGCGTGCCGCCCGCACGGGCGTGCCAATGGACGCGGCGAGGTCTACGCCGGTGTGGAAGCTGGTAAAGCCGCGCATCCAGGTGTAGTTACCCAGCGGCGGTGACCAGCTTGCGCCGCCACCGGGGTTTTCCTGCCGTCCACAGGAACCCGGTTCGCCCGGCGCAAATGTGATAAAGCCCAGACCCGAACCGCCCGGTCCTGCGGGTTCGCGCTCAACGGTGGGCGTCCAGCTAATTTGCTCTGCTTCCCCGTTGACGATCATGATGGGCGTGCCGCTGTCCGGGATGCTCTGCGGGGTGAGACCGCGTAGCTGTGGGTTGTACTCGCTGTCGATGATGGTGAACGGGTCGTCTATGCCGTACTGTGCCGCATATTCCGCGATGGTTCTGTCCCCCACATGCCGTGGGATGTACACGCCGTCCACGGGCACAATGTTGATGAGTTGCCCCGGACGGATAATGTTCACGATGTTGCGGTCGTTTGCCCACACTACAGACTCCGGCGAGATGCCGAACTTCTCCGAAATGGTGGAAATCGTGTCGCCTTGCTCGACGGCGTATTGAATCACCTCACCGCGCGGGCGGTCGGGGATGATGGTGAACGGTGTGTACGGGTTGCGCACCACGCTCACGCCGGGTTGCGCTTGCGCGGCGGCGCTAACGGGCTGTTGCAGGAACGCTGCTGCCTGTTCCGCGCTGATGGTGGGCAGCGCATCGAAGCTATCTGCCTGCTGTGCCGCCGCCACGACCGCCTCGTCTGTGGGGATCACCTCCGTCGGTGGCGGTGGGGTGTTTGTCGGCGCTGCTGCTACCGATGTTGCCGGGCTGGTGGGGGGGACGTCTGGGGGGGGGGGCGGCAGCAGCACGAGCACCGTCGCCCCCGCCGTGAACGCCATCGCCCCCAGCAGGCTGAGCACACCCACCACCCGTCTCCACACGGGCAGTGGTGCCGCGCCAGGGCGCAGCGCATCGGGGCGCACCGCCAGTGACGGACTGGTGTCGTCAGCGCTAATGGGCGGCTCGTCCAGGCGCACCGCACGCATTTGCTGGGACTTGGACGGGTTGGTGTCGTCCAGCGGGTCGATGGGGGGTTCTTTGCTCAGGTCAATCCGCTGGGACGGGTTGGTGTCGTCCAGCGGGTCGATGGGGGGCTCGTGGTTGAAAGGGTCTGTCACGGGCAAACGCTCGCAGCTTATCCGACAAAAGCCGCGCTATGCTAACGGACTTATCCCAAACGGGCAAGCCAGCGCCTGCCCGCTGCCACACGCTAGCGCTGGCTAAACACCTCGTCCAGCGGCTCCCCGTTGATGGTAATGATCGCCCGGTTCACGGCGGCATCATCAAGCACAGTCTGTTCGATTTGCCCGCGCACCAGCGGAATATCGCACACATCCGTGACGTCAATTTCGCCCGTGAGCGCAACCTGCGCCACGCCCGTGTCAATCTCCAGGCGCTGCACCCGCAATACAGAGCCAGCAATCGGGTTGCCGTACTCGTCCACCGTGTCCTCGTCGATGCCAAACAGCGCATCCAGCGCTGCCTTAACGCGCTCGTCGGGTGCCTCCGCGCCGTAGACTGTGCGCGGCAGCGGTACCAGCATATTGCCACAGCCCGCCTCAATGCCGCCTATGCGCCCGTCGGGTTCGTCCAGCACCACGTAGATGTCTACAGTGCTAGGCGCTGCCAGGATGCGCCCACTTTCAACTGTGGGGGGGAGGTCGCCTGCGTCATCATCGGCAGCGGTGCTTGCTGCGGTGCCATCACCGGGCACGGCAATCACCTGACCGACCTCCAGGTAGCGCGGGTCTACCAGGCAGTTTGCCTCCTGCATGGTCTCGACGTCGCTGTCATTGTCCCGTGCAATCTCAAACAGGTTGTCCCCGGCGATGACGGTGTAGGTTGCCCAGCCATCGGGCAGCGGGCAGTCCGGGTTGGAGAGGTTCGCCGCTACCCGTGCCTGCCGGGTGGGGTCGGTGATGCGCTCGGTTTGCACATCCTCGTTGAGCACCTGCACGGCGGTCGCCTGCGCCCCCTCAGGGAGTTCGGCGCGTTCGCCAACAGGGGTGCGGGTGGGGTTGTTGCGGTTGACGATCGCACCAACGGTGACAGTTGCTTCGTCTGGTGGCACGGTGGGCGTGGGCGCACCCGTGCTGAGCGAACAGGCGAGCGTTGCCAGCGAGAGCGCAGCAAAGGCGAGCAAGGCGGTGTGTTTGGTCATGGTGGTGAACTCCCGTAGCGAGCACATTTGTCATTATTGTATGTGCTGCGTGGCACCGTTGCACACGCCGCTCCCTACGGCTAACAGGCGCTTACTCCACGAACAGGGTGGTCAGGTAAAGCTGATTGGCAGTCGGGTCGCCGTTCTCGTCCACGGTGGGCACCGGGGCGAGGTCTGCCGGGTTGTACACACCCAGCACCAGCGGATACTCACCGGGCGGTGTGTCGCACGGCACAGTGATGGGGCGCACATCCGCCGTGAACTTGCCCACCTCCCACAGGCTGGTCGCCACGGCACCCAGCGGCGCGTTGAAGTCGGTCACGCGTTCGTTGGCGGCATCCACCATCACCACCTGCATGTTCAGCGCCTCGGACTGCTGCGCGTTGGCAATCCACCAGCTTTCCACGAACACCCGCCCGCACCGGGGCACGCGCACATCCCCGTGCAATGACCAGCTTTGCATTGTAAGAGCACCGTTAAAGCTAGCGATGGGGGGTTCGTCTAGGGTGGGGGTGGTGCGCGGTTGCGCTGCCGCCATGTCCATCAGGTAGACGACTTCGTTCTCCGGGTTTGCTGGGAAGGCGGCAAGCTGCGTGCTGTCGCCGGGCGTGATGAAGGTATCGGTGGCGTAGTACGGGCGCGGGGAGAGCACAAAGTTTGCGTGCTGCGGGTAGTGTGTGAGGAAGTTATCGCCCAGGTAGTAGCCCAGCGCATAACACTGCCAGTTGCGGATGATGCACTCTGCGTTGTGGCGGCGGTAGTCCAGGTAGATCGTATCCCACTCGTCGCCGTCGGCGGCAAGCGCAGTTAGGATGCGGTCAAAGTCGTAGGTGAAGGGTGCGCCGTCCGGCAGTTCGCTTTGCTGCACCGCCCGTACCCAGTAGTTGGACGCGCTGTACAGCCCGATGCTCGCCACGACGACCACGCCCACCAACACCCGCGAGCGCCCCGCCCATCCTAGCAGCGCCGTCCACATGATGAGCGCGGTGGGGGCGGCAAACATGGTTACAAAGTCGTGCACGGATGTGAGGTTAATCATGCTGAACAGGAACACCAGCGGCGACACAGCGGTAATGATCGCCACATCGCGCAGGGCACCGCGCTGCCGGGTGATAAACCGCGCCGTAATCAGCGCCAGCGGCACCCCCAGCGCCACCAGCCACAAGTTCACCACGTCCAATGATGTCTCGCCGGGCACAAAGCGCACGCCCGTGTCTCCGCCCGCCTTCAGCGGCAGCGACCACTTCACCACGCGCTCGAACTCCACGACGAAGAACTGTGCCCACCCGGTGATGCCGGTGGTAGCGACCTGCTCGCGGGCGTTGGCGTCTACTGCGGTTTCCAGGAAGGGGACGCGGCGCAAGATGCTATCGACCACGCTAGTTTCCGCCAGCGGCACACCCCGTATAGCCGCCTCCGCGCTGACGTTGTAGGCAATTGCCCCGGCGGAGAGCAGCACACCGAGGATGAATATCCACAGGGCATCCAACCGCCGTATGTTGTGCAGGGTCGCGTTTAATCTCCCCTCGACGGTGCCATCCGGTTCCGGTGTGGGTGCCAGGAACACCCGCACGATTTCCAGCGCGAGCCACACCGCCAGCGCAAACAACATCGTGTAGCCAAACGCCAGCATCACCGCCGCCAGCGCGACGACATACACCTGCACACGCTCCCCGTGCAGCCTGTAGCGGGCGATGCTGTACGCCAGCGCCAAAAAGCTGAGCACCACGGGCGGGTGGAAGTCCGGCATGTCCTTGTAGTACAGGTAGTAGTAACTGCTGAACGCCAGCACGCTAATCGCCAGCGCGAGGTAGCGGTTTGGCACATACAGGCGCACCAACCGGTAGCCCACAAACATCGTGAGCAGCAGCAGCGCGTTCATCACCTGCCGGGAGGCGTAAATTTGTGTGGGCAGGTCGTCTATGGGTGCCAGCAGCGCGTTCATCCCGGCGGAGAAGAACACCGGGTAGCGGTCGAAGTACTCGTAAGTGGGGTCGCCGTTCTCATCGCGGAACGCCAGCGCATAGCCAACAAAGCGGTTTTCTGGCACGGCGCGGCGGATGATAGACAGGCTGTGCGAGGACGTCCAACCGTGACGCCAGCCCCAAAAGCCGACGTTATAGCTTTGCAGCGCGAACGTCACACCGGCAACCAGCAGCATCAGCAGTGCTACCCCGGCACGAGATTTGGACATGGAAATGATGTTGCGCATATGCCCCCAGCGGTTCGTCAAAATGCGGGGACAGTTTGAACCCAAACGTTGGGCGTGTGAAGGGTGGGGTTAGCGGGAAAGCCGCACTGTAGCGCCGTAACAGGGTTGGGCGGGCAACCCCAGCGCGGAGCGTATATCGGCACCTGGCGTGCAGGTTCCGGCAGGCTGGCTTGGGGAGGGCAGCAGCACGGCTGGGGCATTGCCACGGTTGTAGCTCACAGTGACGGTCGTGCCGGGTGGCATCCCGTCGGCGTCGCCGGGATGCACGGTCAGGGATCGGGCGTTTGTGTTGGCGGTGGCATCTGCTGGCAGCACCAGCAACCCCCCCCGAAAGTTCGGCTGGGTGCGTTCTAGCCACACGCCCGTTAAAAAGTCCTGGTAATCGTCGGGCAGGTTTGCCTCGGCAGCGCCCTGCG
Source organism: uncultured Anaerolineaceae bacterium (assembly GCA_964451095.1). Lineage (GTDB taxonomy): Bacteria > Chloroflexota > Anaerolineae > Aggregatilineales > Phototrophicaceae > DAOTTY01. The sequence goes on along the minus strand of CAYVGI010000070.1, from coordinate 12,958 downwards.
TCATGGCGTACAGGTATGCTTCCACCGGGCGGATTTCCTGGGCAGTCGGCTGGATGACCACGTAGGTAGTTGCTTCGATTGGTGCTTTGCCCGCTTTGTGTACCGTTACCCGTGTGCGGATGTACGCCACGCCGTTTCCCTCGCGCAGGTCAAGCGCAAGCTGGCAGGTGTTGTCGATGGTGTACAGCACCCCCCACACGCACATGCCGGGCGCAGGCACCACATCTGCCACGCCGCCGCCCCACCTTGGCGACAGCCGCGTGAACATCAAGCGGTGATCGTCCAGGCGGGCGGGCGCGATGCTTGGTGCGGTGCCACACGTTCTTGTCATCTCTCTGGTGTGCATCAAGCTGCCATAGGCAAAGAAATAGTCGGTCATGGATGGATTTGCCTTTGCATCAGGTCATGGTGTTGCCATAGGCGCTGGGGGCGATGGTGCTATACACCGCCTGCCCCACTGGTTAGCATGGGGATTAGCGTAACGCTCAACAGAAGGATACCCCCATGTACCAACTCGCACAGATCAATGTTGCCCGCCTCATCGCCCCGCTGGGCAGCCCCCAGGTCGCGGAGTTCGAGCAGAACTTGCAACGCATCAACACCCTGGCAGAACAAACACCCGGTTTTGTGTGGCGGCTGCAATCCGACGACGGCGACGCCACCGCGTTCCGCATCTCCGATGACCCGCTGGTGATCGTCAACATGTCCGTCTGGCAGGACATCGAAGCACTGTACCGCTTTACGTACAACAGCGAGCACCAGCAGTTCTTTGCCCGCCGCCGGGAGTGGCTCACCCGCTGGGACAGACCCTCCCCGGTGCTGTGGTGGGTGCCCGCCGAGACCCAACCTACGCTAGAGGAAGCACAGGAACGCATCAACCATTTTGCAGCGCACGGCGCAACGCCCTATGCGTTCGACTTCAAGCAGCGCTTCAGCGCGGAGCAGTGGCAGGCACACCTCGCGGCACAGCAGGCACCCTAGCTGCCAGCGCCACCCAACCCTGGGATCGGCGTTGCCTCCGGGATGGGCGTGGGACCGGACGGCGTGGGCACGGGCGTCACGCCGCCTTCGCTGGTTTCTGCTGCCGGCGTCGGGGCGGTAATAGCATCCGCGCCGTCCACGCTGATGTCATAGGACGGCTCTGCTGCGGGACCGATGCGGATCAGGTCGCCGGAGCCGGGCACAAATGGTACATCGTTGAGGCTGCCCTGCACGGGTTCTGTAAACGGTGAGAACACCCAGCCCTCGGTGCCCTTCCAGATGACCAGATACCACGAGCCGCGCTCGCTGCGCCCGACGACGGGCATGGTCGCGCCCCACTCAATGCGCCCAATCTGCGCGGACTGGGTGTTGGGTTCCGCCCGCAGCTTTAACCCGGAAATCGAGCGCACCACCAGCGGCACATCCGTGATGCCATCGGACACGGCGAATGGACCGACCACAGGCGGCTTAAACTCGTTGCCATCAATGAACAGGTAAAAGCCCCAAGCCCACGCCTGCCGGTCGCCCAGGTCTAGCAGGAACCAGCGGGCGTCGGGGTCTCTGCCGACGACCACGTACACTTCCCCGCGCCGGATGGTGCCCACGCGGTTTGCACCCAGTGACGGACCATCGCGCACGATGAGCACAGACGCCCGCACTACCGTCGCGGCAACTGCCCCCGGCGGGATGGGCGGTGGCGTGGGCGGCGGGGCGATGCGCCAGAACACTTCGATAAAGGCGTTGTCCACTTCCTCTTTGTACTCCACGCGGATTTCCTGCGAGCCGGAGATGCGAATGCGCCCGCTGTAGGTGCCGGGCGGTCCGTTGAACTGGTCAATCACCACTGCCCCGCCGACGATCACACGCACGCCGTCGTCTGCACGGGCGACAAACTCGTAGTCTGTGCTCTGCTGGAAGTTTTCCGTTGTGGTAAACACGGCGGAGAAGCGGTCTGCGGGCACCTCTACACCGGGGCTGCCCGTGCCAAATTGCAGCGCGATGCGCGTCTCCTGCCGGGTGAGCACTGGTGTGCCGGAGAGTGTGGTGTTGTCAAAATATTGGGCAGTCCAGCCATTCCCGAAGAAGTCCTGTGCGTGCGTGGTGGGCATCCTCACAATGCCCGCACCCAGCCCGATAAGGATCACAGCGGCGAGAACGATTCGTTTCATCAAGGTGCTCGCTTTCATAGTCATCTGAACACCCACAGTATAACGTTGAACCGGGCGCGGCGCAGGCAGTGCATTGGTACGGGGGGCAGCTACCCCACTGGCGCGATCTGCCCCGCTTCCACGCGCCACACCGTCGCCTGATCTAAAAACGCCTGCGTGAAAATGTCCGGCTCGGTGGTGGTCATCAGCGTCTGCGACTGCCCATCTAGCCGTTGCAGCAGGTAGGCGCGGCGCTTGGCGTCTAGCTCGGCAATCACCTCGTCCAGCAGCAAAATCGGGCGCTCGCCCGTGCGGTTGGTCATCCACGCCAGTTCCGCCAGCTTCAGCGCCATCACGGTGGTGCGTGCCTGCCCCCGGCTGCCGTAAAGCCCCACATCGCGCCCGTTGATGCCCATGCGCAGCTCGTCCCGGTGCGGACCGGAAAGCGTCACCCCGCGCTGTATCGACTCGTCCAGTTCGCGGGCAAGCTGGTCAGCAAATTGCGGCGCGATCTGCTCTGGCGTCAGTTCCCGGTGTAAATCTAGCCCCAGCATCTCGAACGAAAGCTGCCCGTCGTTGTTGGCGGTGGGCACAAAGCTGGGCTGGTACGCCAGCGTGAGCGTTTCGCCCTTGTTGGTCAGGTCTGCATGGACGCGCTGCGCGTCGTGTTCGAGTTCGCGCAAAAAGCGCTGCCGCCCGGCAATGAGCACCGCGCCCATCTGCACAATCTGCTCGTCCCAGTAAACCAGTTCCTTGCGGCTGGCACGCCCGCTGGCGATGTTGCGCAGCAGCGCGTTGCGCTGGGGTAGCGCCTTGTTGTACGTGTCCAGCGCGTTGAGGTAGGCGGCGTCCACCTGGGAGAGCGTGTCGTCCATGTAGCGGCGGCGGTCGGTGGGGCTACCCTCGATGAGGCGCAGGTCTTGCGGCAGGAACAGCACCACCGTCAGGATGCCCACAAGGTCCATCACGCGCTTTTCCAACCCGTTAAACTTAATCACCTTGCGGAAGCGCGGTGTGCCGCTGGCGCTATCCAGCAATAGCGTGATTTCCATCGTGCTAAAGGCGTGCTCTCGTGTGCTAATGTCCGCCGAAATCCGCGCAAATGGCAGCACATCCCGTTCTGTGCGCCAGTGGATAAGCTGGCGGTCAACGGCGGTGTAGGGAGAGCGTGCCGTCGCCAGGTAGTAGAACGCCTCCAGCAGTGAGGTTTTGCCCTGCGCGTTTTCGCCAATCAGCACAATCGTGTTGTCTGGCACGGTGAGTTCCAGGTGGGCGTAGTTGCGGAAGTTCGTTAGCGAGAGGTGGTCAACGCGCATGGTGATTTGGGGCTGTGCTCCGTGGGATGGCTGGGTAGAAGAAACAGCACAGGGCATGGTTTGCCATGCCCTATGCGGTGCCATCCAGTATAGCACACGCGCCCGAACATTTGAACTACGGTGAGCACAACACCGCGAACTGTTCGTGTGCCGCGTCCAGGGGCAGCGATGGCGGTGTGAGGTCGGTGTTTTCCAGGTCATCCCCTTGGGCGAGCGCCGCTAAGATGGCAATGCAACGGCACAGCACCCGTGTTTGGTCGTGCGCTGTGTAGGCGTCGAACTGTGCGGGCAGCGCGGCGTAGTCCACCTGCTCCAAGCCGTAACCCATCTCGGTGTAGGTTTTGTTATAGGCGGCACCAAAGTCGAACACCAGCGAGTCGTCCCCTGCCAGCGGAATGGTCATGGGTGGGATGGGGTCATCTACGCTAAAAGCACCCAGGTAAACCGGACCTGTTGCCAGGTCGGGGCGTGGGTCTAGCACGGCGACCCGGTACGGCGTGGCACCGGGGTCGCGCCGGGTGTAGTCCGGCACGTTGTGCAATGTGGGCGGCGTGTGATGCAAATAGTCTAACTCCACGAACACCAACCCGTTTTCCAGCAGCGCCCGCCGCTTGAGTTGGTAGGTGGCGGCGTCGGGTGTGCTGCCCTTGTTCGTCGGCGAGAGCAGTTCCAGCCACGCGACCGGGTTGCCCACATCACCCGCTGTGAGCGGGCGCACCGCCAGTGCCCGGTAGGGTTTCTCAGCATCCTCCGGCGCGACTGCCTCCGCCAAGCGGCGCAACTGTAGCGATTCCTCGACTGTGGCGGTGTAGCCCAGCGGACGCAGTTGACCGCGCAGCAGACGCGCAATATCACTGATGTGTGGGTTGTGGAAGTTGTTCCATCCCCCGTGAACCTGCCAGTAGCTGTGCAGGTGGGCGTTAACGCCGCGATAGTGGTTCTTGAGGGTGTAAACAGGCATGGTCGTCGTGCTTTACGTTTGGGTGGTGTGCTCAGTTTACCACGTCGCACCACGCCACAGAGACAATACACAATTGATAAATCTTCTTTACATCTGAGCTTTACGCTTGACCGTATAATCATGTGAAAGATGTTTTGACGGCAGCGAACAGTGGCGAGGAACACCGCGTGAGTGGTTTTGAACCGGGCACACAGATCGACAACTTCATCATTGTAGACGCGCTGGGCAGGGGCGGCATGGCATCTGTGTACCAGGTGCGCCGCATGGACGGCGGCATGTTCGCGCTGAAGGTGCTGCACGACTTTTTTGCCCAGAACGACGACGTGCTCCAGCGCTTCCGCCGGGAGGCGCAAATTGCGCGTAAGCTGAAGCACCCCGCCATCGTGCCCGTTTACCAGTACGGCACCGAAGATGGCATGCCTTTCCTGGTGATGAAGTACATGCGCAATGGCACCCTTGCCGATTTCTTCCGGGAGCCGCGCAACGTGCCCGCGAAGACCACGCTCAAATACTTGCAGCGCATTGCCAAAGCACTGGACTACGCACACGGGCAGGGTGTGGTGCACCGTGACCTGAAGCTGGAAAATATTCTGCTAGACGAGCAGCGCCGCCCTGCGCTCAGTGACTTCGGCATCGCCCGCACGCTGGCGGGCACGCGGCTCACCGTTACCGGGCAAATTATGGGCACGCCCATTTACATGTCGCCGGAGCAGATCGCCGGGACGCACGAACCCGACCAGCGCAGCGACCTGTACGCCTTCGCGGTGCTTGCCTACCTGCTGCTAACGGGCTACTACCCGTTCACGGGTGAGGAGCTTGCCACGCTGCTGTACAAACACATGAACGAAATGCCACCGCCCCCCACGGATGTGAACCCAGCGCTGCCGGATGCGGTGAACGCGGTACTGCTGCGCGGGCTGGCAAAGTCTCCAGATGACCGCTACCCGACGGCAGGCGCGTTTGTGAGCGCACTGCAACAGAGCTTTTCCCAGCGTGACCATGCAGGTGCAGCCGCGCTCATCACCATCCACGGCACCAACCCCATGCCCGGGAACCCGCTCACGCCGCCACCCACAGAACCCGCAATCCCTGCGCGGGACACCCGCGTGCAGCGCGGCGTGGCAGCAAGCGCGGTGTTGATCTCGTTGGTGGTGGCGTTGTTATTGTTGTTCCAACGCTCCGTGAGTACGAACGATACCCAGGCGAATGCCAACAGCATCGCTGGCGGTGTTGAAGTCGAAATTGCGACTGAAGAAGCAGGGGCAGGGGCAATCGCCGCCGACACAGACACGCCCACAGTCACGGCGACGCCGACCCATACCCCGACGGACACACCAACTGAGACTGATACGCCGACGGCGACCGCAACCGCTATGCCGAGCCGCACACCCACGGCAACACTCACACCGACGAGCACAGGGACAGGTGCCGCCGCGATCACGCAGACCATCGTTGCTATTCGGCAAACGCAAACCGCCGCCGCTCAGGTTGCAGCCGCGACAAATACCCCCGCGCCCACGCTCGCTGTCGAGGATGCAGGCGACCCGATTATCATCGTTGTGGAGCCAACCGCCCAGCCTACGACGGATACAGGCGACAGCATCGGCACGCCGCCACCGGCAACGGCAACAACCCAACCGACGGCAACACGTACCCCGGTGCCGACGGCAACGCCGGGTCTGCATCAAATGATTTTGGGGGATTGGTATGACCAGGAAGGTGTCGTCGGCATCTATCGGATTGATATTCACGATCGTGACAGCTCACTACAATTTACCACTTACATAGAATGCGCAACGGCGATAACGGGCATCACCCCAGGTGTCGATAACACGGTTGACTGCGAGGAGAAATATGTGACCGATCGGGCGGAAATCACCCAACTCGACACCGCGAATGGAAATAAGGCTCTGCTGATAAGGTTGGTTGCGCAACATGACATCACCTTACGACTCGAATATGACGGCGATGATACGCTGGATGTGCAGCAGGCTCTTAATGGTGTTCGGCTAGATAGCGAATTCCGAAAAGGATAGGGGTATAAGGGCAAGGGTTTAGCGTGCCAAACCCCTGCCGCTATTGCGTTATATGCTGGGCTAGCCCTGGGTGGGTTCGTGCTCGCCCACGTACTCCTCGTACAGCCACTGGATGTGCTGCGGGTCGCCGATGATGGTAATGCGATCCCCCACTGTGAGGGTGGTGCTGCCGCGTGGTACCAGCACCTCGTTCTGCCGCCGGACGAGTGCCACCAGTGTGTCTGGCGGGAGGTTCAGCTCGCGCATTGCCTTGCCCACCAGCGGCGCGGTGCGGGTGTGATCGCTAATCCACAGCGTGAGCATCCGCTCCTCGTGCAGCAGAATTTCCTTCATCTCCTGCTCGTCCTGGGCAATCTCCCAGGTGTGGGCGAAGTCGTCCGTCTCGATGTGGTTGATCAACTGTGCCAGGATGCGCAGGTGCTGCCCCGGGTTTTCCTCCGGGCTGATGACGAAGAAGAAGGCATGAATGCGTACCTTGCCCGTGCTGATGTCATTGTCATGATCCAGCATCACGCCCACTTTGCTGCGCACCATTACGATTTCCGTCTTGTCCACCGTGCTCAGGCGCAGGTTGGGCATCGTCGCCCCCTGGGATACAAGCGTGTAGTTGCTGTCCATGCTGCGGATAAAGTCCGCCGCCATTTTGCCCTCGTCCAGCATGGGGTACTTCTGCGTGAACAGGCGCGTTGCCTGCATCGTCACGTCCATCAGGTTGGTGGCGGCGTTCAGGTCAATCACGGTTGCCCGCGTGACCACTTCGCTGAATGGGTCTTCGTCGCGCACGCCCTTCTCCCGCAGGATGGTGTGCAATTCGTTTTCCAGCCCCTTATAGCGGTTTTCGCCCAGGTTCGCAAACCAGTGGAAGATCGCGCCGTGGCGCACAACGTTCTTGGCTGCATACAGGAAGAACCAGCCTACAGAGAGTGCGATCACGACCACTGTCAGCGCGAGCGCATCCGCGCCGATGTAGGACAGCAGGAACAGCGACGCGAAAATGCCGCTAATTTGCATCCACGGGTACAGTGGCGTGCGGTAGATGGGGTCGTAGAACTCGATTTTGCTTTCCCGCATCACAATCACAGCGACGTTCACCAGCATGAAGATAATCAACTGAAATGTACTGGCAACCTTCGCAATTGCGGACTCGTCCAGCAGCAGGATTGCGCCGATCATCAGCGCGGCGGTGAACACGATCGAGAACACAGGCGTGCGCGTGCGGTCGTTCACGTTGGCGAACACGCCCGGCAGCAGGTGGTCGCGCCCCATTGCCAGCGGATAGCGCGATGCCGCCAGAATGCCTGCGTTGCCTGTGGATGCGAACGCTGCTACCGCCGAGGCAACGACAAGTATGATGCCCAGGTTGCCCGGCAGCCAGCCCATTGCCGCGTTTGCTGCGTCTGCCACGGGTGTTAGGCTCTGCTGGAACTCGTCCATGGGCAGCACCGCGACCATGATGATTACGCCGACGACGTAGATAAACGTGGTGGACACAATCGACAGGATCATGCCAAGCGGAATGTTACGACCGGGGTTGACGACTTCTTCGGACACGCTGGCGATTTTCGTTAGCCCGGCGTAGGACACAAACACAAAGCCCACCGTGCCCAGCAGCCCGGCAACCCCGCTAGAGAGGAAGGGGGTGAACTGGTTTTCGACCACCCTCGGCACGCTCATGCCCACAAGGTGCACCACACCGCCCGCGATGTACACCGCCATTACGGAAACCAGCACGATAATGAGAATGCGCTGTAGCCCGGTGGTTTCCTTCGCGCCGAAGATGTTTAAGAACATGAACGCCAGCGTGAGTGACACGGCAAGCACCTGTATGTTCAGGTTGACGAACAGCGCCAGGTACGCGCCCATGCCGATGAGCGCAAACGCGCTTTTGAGTGTGAGCGCGAGGTAGGTGCCGGTGCCGCCAATGGTGCCCACCAACGGACCCATTGCCCGGTCTAGGAAGTAGTAGTCGCCGCCAGCGCGCGGCATCGCTGTGCTTAGCTCTGCCATGCTGAACATCGCGGGCAGCATCAAAATGCCCGCCAGCAGGTAGGCAATCGCTACAGAGGGCCCGGTTTGTGCTGCTGCCAGCCCCGGCAGCAAAAAGAACCCGGAACTGAACATTGCGCCCGTGCAGATGGCGTACACATCAAACAGCTTGAGTTCTTTTTTGAGCTTGGTGGTATCGTTGCTGCTGGCAGGTGAATTGACGGCAGTGCTTACCATATGAATCAAACTCCAGTGATAGTTAGTGTGTTATGAGGATGTGCATTGGAGGTTTCGGGAGAAACGTGGCTATGGATGACCGTTGCGCAGGGCATTACGCTACTGTGCATCATACTTATACACGAATTGTTCGTAATTTGTCTTTAGTTTTAAGCAATCCCTCATGTGTTCCACAAGGGATGTGCCTTCAGGCATCGGACATGATGCGCTCTTGCAAACCCCGGCAGGTGTTCAGGTTCATCCAGTGCGCGAAGTCCCCGATGCTGTCTGCCCGCAGCATGTCGTAAAAGCGCTCTCGCGAGATGCCCCGAAAGAACGTCGCGGAAATCACGGGGCTGCCCTCGTAGGGGTCGCCGTAGGAGACGAGCGTGAGCGTGCCACCGGAGTACGAGCCGAGCTTGGAGCCGTATTCCACATAGGTGGCGTTGATGGCGTCATTATTTGTCCAGCGCAGTGCCTGCTGCACCATGCTCTTGGTACCGGCTGTAAGGACGGTGCTGTTGCTGTACACTGCGCCCATCACATTGATGAGGTCGTACACGGTGCCTGTGGCAGTGTGCTGCTGCAAGATGATGGTTTGCACGTCCCAGTCTGGGAAGGTGCGGCGCTGCGCCGTGCGGTAGGCGACTTCCTGTGCACGCCAGTCCGGGTTGTTCAGGTAGGCGTAGTAAAACAGGTTGCCCTGCGCAGCGGAGAGTGTTTCCAGTGTGTCCCAGGTGGTTTGCCCGGTTTCGTGGTTGTTCATCAACAGCGGGATCATCGACAGCGGATGGGGCGGGTCGGTGCTGGTTATGTAGAGTTGCGTGTACAGCGCGTTCCAGTCCACTGGGTCTAGCCGTGCCAGCATATAGTCGGACGCGGCATTGGAGCTGTAGCGCATCATGCCCACTGCTGCCACATCCCACAGCGCGATTTGCTGCACCCCTGCCCCGTATGTGTCCATGAAGTCGTCGTGGGCACCCCGGTCTGTGCGAGCAAGCGCGTAGCGATTGAGTTCAGCAACCTCCACCTGCTCCTCGAGGGAGATGCCGCCACCGTCCACGCGCCGCGCATATTCGATGAAAATCAACAGCTTGCTCACAGATGCCAGCGGGAAGCGCTCGTTCGGGTTGTAGAGCACCGTGCGGGTGCGGTCATTGAGTGGGATGCACGCCACTGCAAAGTCATTCGGATGGTCGTGGACTTGCTCCCATAGCAAGTCAAGGTTTTGCTGCGGGCTAATCTGGTAGGCAAGGGCGGGCGCACCCAGCAGCAGCATCAGCAGGGTTATGACGCAAAAGCGCATGGTTGTTGCCTCATCAAACGCTCATTAGCTGCGCTATAGCATCGCACAGGCGGGGCGCACTTGCCAGCGTAGGATTGTGCCCGTCCTGCACTGCAACAACAATTCCCGTACAACCCACCCACCGCCGCCGTGCCTGCTTCTGCTAAAATTACGGGTACCTACAAATACAGGAGGGACTTATCGTGAAGTCCAAATTTATCGTAATGCTTGCCCTGGCGCTGCTGGTGAGCGTGGCGGGCATGGGCACCGCCAGCGCAACGGATGAGATCTGCCAGAATGCCGACCTGACCTACACCAACACCACAGGTGCAGACCAGACGATTTACGTTACAGTATTCGATGAGGACAGCGGCGAGACCATCAACGAGTCCGACACGCTAACGACGCTTTCCCCCGGAGAGACGTTTGACGATGGTGTGCGCGTAGATGCCCCCGACGAGGACGGCGTGATTGTGATCTACAGCACGCAGCCCCTGGATGACGACCAGAGCAATCCGGCGTTTTTTGACCGCTCCGACGTTGACCCGTGCTTTACGTTCAATGATGGGCGACTGAACGGGCTGGACGCCGCTGCCCCGGCAACGGTGTACAACATCGGCAACCAATTTATCGAGGTGTATTCCATCAACATGAGCACGGGCGACGGCACGCAGTGGCTGCAAATCCCGTACAGTGAGGTGACGGCGACGCTGGCGCTGGCGCAGGAGACGGGCGAAAACCAACTCATCCAGGAGCGGCAGCATATTGCGGTCTATGCGCTGTCTTCAGGCACTTGCCAGATGAACGTGGTTAGCCCTGGGTTCTACGTATTCGAGTGGGAATGCGCAATTCGCTAGCGGGCTAGAATAGGTCTTCCATCGACTTAATAACGAGGATGCCGCTGTGACGGTTCTCAATGAAGTAGCGGTCAATGTGTGGCTGGTCAGTGACTACGATGAACCGGGCGCAGTTCGGGGGCGCGTGCTTAAACGCGCTCTCGATGTCGTGCACCGCCGCAGCAGGGATGTTCGGCAGTTGCAGCAGGTTCAGCAGCACAACAACGCCGTAGCGCACGCTGTTAGCCTTCTCATGAGCGTTTTCCATCGCTTCCTGAAAGCGCTCTGCCGACCAACTCTCCCCTGCCACAGTGACTTTGACAATGGTTTGGGTTTCATCGCGCCAACTGACGTCTGCAATCATGCCTGTGTCCTCATCATGTGCACGTAACTCACGTAATTATTGTATCCCAATGTGGCGCTGCAACGAAACAAACTTAACATTTTTGCATCAATGCGGCTAAATGAGCGGTTGCAGCGCAGCACAGCTTGTGGAGTGTGGCGTTTCTTACGGACGGGGGCGGTGCTTTCCGCTAAACTGTAGCACATCAATAAACAGAAGATCGACGTTATTGACGCAAAGGAGCGCAGCGAATGACAGGTCAATTTTCCTGGGCACGCGGGCACTATCGCCGGGGTGAAGGCATGATGCCCAACACACAGACGGCGCTGTATCGCGTGTCCAACCTGGTAGACCGTGGACTGGTTGGTTCCCGCGAGGGGCACACCTTTCTGAGTGAGCGTGGACTAGTGGACTTCGCCTTCCAGATGACCTGGGCGGAGGACTTCGACACACCAGACGACCTGTTGGAACGCCACCTGGAAGAAGCAGAGGGCTTTGTGGTGTTCATCCACGGCTGGACGGGCAACCACCGCATTTGGGAGCGGCTGCCGAGCATGGTGGTGCAGGCGAACCGTCGGCTGGTGGCAGTTTCGGTCGATCATAATGGGTTTGGGCGCTCGCGTTTTGTTGACCATCTGCCGTCTACCGATAACTGTAACCCACCCGCGGCGATGATTACCATGCAGCGCTTTGTAGACTTGCTGAAGCTGCGCCGCCAGCCCGGCGACCCCAAGCCTAAGGTCATTAACTTCGTGGGGCACAGTATGGGTGGTGCTACGTTGTTCTACCTGAACCCCATCTTGTGGAACTATGGCGAGGTGACGCGCTATGCGCTGGCGCCCGCGCTGCTGCTGGAAGACGAGTTGAACCGGACGTTCTATACCACGCTGGGCACGGGCATTAACATCTTGCAGCGCCTACCGATGCTGGAGTTCGTAGAGCGGGCAATCCAGCCGCGCATGATTGAGGTGTTGTGCAACGGGGCCAGTACCTTCGTAAAAGAGGAACACACGCGCCAGTACCGCGATACGCCGCGTGGCATCACTGGCAGCACCTTCCGGGCGATGGGGCTTTTGCGCGACAGCGAAATCGCCCACGATTGGGACACCTTCCGCGTGATTTTGGGGCATAAAGACCACCTGGTGGGTTTAACCAGCATGATGGACTTGCTGGGTCACCTGGAGTTCCCCGTGCCGAACATGCGCGTGGTGCCGGGGTCACACTACATGTTTAGCGTGTCTGAGCGGGAAGACGGCAGCGAAATGAACGATGGTGTGTACCAGCACGCGCAAAGCCGCGAGTGTGTGCTGATGGACATCTTGCACCTGCACGAGCGTGCTTACGACATGCAAAAGACAGGCAAGGTCTATGGTTTCGCGTAAAGGCGCGGGCGGTTGCCCACCGATGCTGGTGGGCTAGCCGAAGTAGTACACGAGCACTGCCGGGATGAGCACCAGCGCGAACATGGTTAGCGCCGTGCCGATGACAAATAGTGCTCTGGATTGCTGCTGGTCGAGTTGCATACGATCTACCCCTTGGTGTGATGTGTAACGTTAAACCTAAGGTACAGTGCGCACACGGGTTGTGCTGGTTGGTTGGTGGGCGCGCGGGCAATCTGTGCCTGACGGGTTCCCTACGCTTTCCTCTACCGTTCGCGGATTTTACACCTTTTTGACAATATGACAACAAAACTGTGCATTTTCTTTGTGGCTATTCATCCTGGCGTTTGGGTGTGCTGCCGCTTGATGTGTGCCCGCCCCATCGCTACACTGCTGCGTCGCTTTGATGAATAACGTTGTTGGCGAACGCGGCTTCGGTAGCGGTTCAGCGTGCTGAACCCGGATGTCGTT
>CAYVGI010000069.1:10365-24656 GCA_964451095.1 uncultured Anaerolineaceae bacterium | reverse complement strand
CTAACGCACGCGATGCCCTATCGCGTGATAGAACGTTTGCTATAATCCTCCCTCTACATCCATGAACATCTTCAGCATTTGACGAGGTGACACTCGCCAGATGCTGCATAATTCGTAGCGATATTTCGGTAGTGACGTATGCAGTTTGACGAAGCAAAGATTTTTGTGAGCAGTGGTGCTGGCGGCGACGGTATGGTTTCGTTCCGTCGGGAAAAGTACGTGCCGCGTGGCGGACCTAACGGCGGTGATGGTGGGCGTGGCGGCGACGTGATTTTGCGGGTGAACCCGAAGATCAATACCCTACTTCGGTTTCACAAGCAGGTTCACCACCGGGCAAAGCCCGGCGCAGGTGGTGGCGCAACCAACAAAACGGGTGCCAGCGGTGCGCCTGTAATTATTGAAGTGCCGCCGGGCACTGTGGTGCGCGACGCAGACAGTGAGCAGGTCATCGCAGACCTGGTGCGCCCAGAGGACGAGATTATTGTGCTGCGCGGTGGGCGTGGCGGGCGCGGTAACGCTCGCTTCGCAAACTCGGCAGTGCAGGCACCGCGTATGGCGGAAAAAGGCGAGCCGGGCGAAGAGCTTTGGCTGCGCCTGGAGCTAAAGCTGATCGCGGATGTGGGATTGGTGGGGGTACCCAATGCGGGTAAGTCCACGTTGCTATCCGTTATCACCAACGCCAAGCCCAAAATCGCCGCGTACCCTTTCACGACGCTTGAGCCAAACCTGGGAGTGGTGCTGTATGACGACCGTGATATTGTCGTGGCAGATATTCCCGGTCTGATAGAGGGCGCTCATATGGGTGTGGGGTTGGGGCACGCGTTCTTGCGGCACGTACAGCGTACACGGTTGCTGGTGCACCTCATCGACGGTGCCAGCTACGACCCGATTGCGGACTTTAATCAGATCAATGTCGAACTCGCGCTGTATGATGAGAACTTAGAAGACCGCCCGCAGATTGTTGTGTTCACTAAGATGGACTTGCCGGAGGCGCAAGCACGTTGGGAGAGCCTGCGCCCGCAACTACAAGACCTGGGCATAGAAAACCCGATGGCGATTTCTGCCGCGACCCACAGCAACATCCGTGACCTGATTGGGCGCATGTTTACCGAGTTCGACCGCCTGCCACCGCTCGAAATGCCTGTTACCAGTGATGCGGCAGTGTATGAACTGCCAGAGGATGACCTGGAGTTTGAGGTTGAGAGGGACGGTGATGAATATTACGTCACGGGCAAACGCATAGAGCGTGCCGCCGCGATGACCTACTGGGACAATCAGGAAGCGATTTTGCGCTTCCAGAAGGTGTTGGCGGCAACCGGAGTTACAGCGGCACTGGTTGAGGCAGGCGTGCAGGTGGGGGATACGGTCTACATCGGGGATTATGAATTGGAGTGGTCAGATTGAGCAACCAGGTGAGCCGTGTGGGGATCTTTGGCGGGTCGTTTAACCCGCTGCATCAGGGGCATCTTATCGTGGCGGAGTTCGCGGCAGAGACAATTCGACTGGACCGTGTGCTATTTGCGCCCGTTGTGCACCCCCCACACAGAGACGGCAAAGAGCTGCTGGCAATTGAGCACCGACTGGCGATGATCGAAATTGCGATTGCCAACAATGACCGCTTTCAACTTACGCTGGTAGACGTAGAGCGTGCCGGTCCGCATTACTCGCTGGACACGGTCAGGATTATTCAGGAGCAATACCCCGGCAGCCAGCTTTACTTTGTGATGGGCGGCGACTCGTTTAAATCGTTCCCGCTGTGGCACGAGCCTGCCGAACTGGTACAGCACTGCCGCCTTGCCGTCATGCGCCGTCCATCGTTCCGACCCGTCCACCCGCACATGCACGACAGTGAAATGCCGACCCTGCACGAGCGCGTCGATATGATTGAGGCACCGCCCATTGGTATCTCCGCGACGCGCATCCGTGAGCAGCTTGGCATTGGCAAGAGTGTGCGCTACCTGCTGCCGGATAATGTGCTGCACTACATTCACGAGAATAATCTATACCAGGATGGTGTGAGGTGAAGCGTTTTGCGCTGCTGATCTGCTTTGCGGTGATGGTCGGTTGGTTGCCGCTGGCGGCAACAGTCGCCCAGGACGACCCTGCGCCCGTGCCCACACTCGTGCCGCCGACACCGATTCCCGTGTCGGGTAGCGGTGCCCAGGATGTGCTGCTAACCGAATCGACTGTTGCCCGCATCCAGAGGGACGGTGTAGTTCGCATCGGTATTCTGTACAACGCGCCGCCGTTCGGGGAACTTAACATACAGGGGGAGGTGACGGGCTACGATGCCGCGCTGGGGCGCAGTATGGCAGGCGCATGGGGCGTAGAGGCGCAGTTTGTGCAAGTCACTCAGCAAAGCGCACTGACTGTGCTGCTGAGCGGAGAGATTGATATGCTGCTGGCAGCACAGGTGCACCGCCGTGAGGTAAGCACCACGGTTGAGTTCAGCCAGGCGTACTTCCAGGGCAGTATGGCGATGATGGTTCGCACAGATGATGGGGTGGAGTCGTTGCAGGGCATGGCGAACCGCCGTGTGGGTGTTGTGATGGGCACACCCAGCGAGAGCGCGGTGGCATTCTGGCAGCAGCGCAGCGGAGCCGCAGTCACTATCCAGCGTTACCTGACCATTGACCAGGCGATTGTCGCGCTCGTGAACGGTGAGGTAGACGGCGTTGTCGATAAGCGCTACCTGCTGCGCCAACTCATCAACCCAGACCTGACCCGCGTGATGGAAGACACGGTACAACCGGAGCCATACGTCGCGGTGCTGCGCCGCCAGGATGTAAACATGCGAAATCTGGTCAACCGTACACTGCAACACCTCGCGCAGAGCGGTCGCCTAGCGGAAATCCACAGCGAGTTCTTCCCAGCACGCCCCTACCCAGAAGATACCGTCACGCTGTGGCAGAACATCGGCGAAGAAGCGCCCACCCCTGACCAGTACGGCACGGATGTGCCCTACCCGCAGCAATACGCCGTGCCCCGTGTGCAATCTAGTGGGGTGCTGCGCGTTGCCGGGCGCACCACCGCCCCACCAGAAGCACAGGACGCCGACCGCCGACTCGCACAGGTCAACGCACAGCTTGCCGGGCAAATGGCGGTGCGGTGGGGTGTAAACGTGGAATTTGTGCCCGGCACAGAAGATGACCCCATCCGTGCCGTGGAAGACGGTAGAGCGGACATCGCCGTGGGCGTGCCACCGGACTGGAACCTTAGCGACCGTATTGACTTTGCGGGCACATACCTGTTGCGCGGCAAGCGCTTGCTAACCACCGTGCAGGATGATTACAACAGCTTCAACGACTTACGCGGGCAGTGGATTGGCATTTACGAAAGTGAGCCAGAAGCGGAAGACCTCGTGCGGGAACTAGCGCAGAGCGTGAACACCACCAGCATCAATCTGTTCAAAATTACGGCCGAGGAAGATGCCATGGTTGCCATGCTGGAAGAAAACAACGTGGATGCCATCTTTGGGGATAGCATCCGCCTGCTGCCACACCTGGAAGCGTACCCGGACACAGTCAAGCTCTCCACACGGTGCCCACTGTGTGACCCGTGGTACACCCGTGAGTACATGGCAGTTGCTGTGCCACGCAACGACATCGACTTTCGCTTGTTGGTGCAATATACGCTGCAAGAAATGTCCCTGGACGGCACACTTGACGACATCCTCACGCCTGTGACGGTACCTGGGGAGGAGTTAGCATTCACCGTTTTCCCCGGTCCTAGCGACTTTTTAGGGTTTTCGCTCGCACAATGAGAGCGCGGCGGTAGGGGACGTTAGTGCACGATTAGAGCTTATACGAAAGTTCTGTTGGAGTGGGTTATGTTTTGCACCATCGGCGGGACTTCTAAGGCTATACCTACACGATAGCGATAGAATCACACTCGTCGTATGTTCTACATCACAAGGAGATAACCAACATGGCTTTTGAACTTCCCCAACTTCCCTATGCAGAAGATGCCCTGGAACCCACTATCGACGCGCAGACGATGGGGCTGCACCATGGCAAGCACCACGCTGGCTACACCAGCAAGCTGAATGCCGCCATCGAAGGCACGGAGTGGGAGAGCAAGTCCATTGAAGAGATCCTGGCAAACCTGGGCAGCCTGCCCGCAGACAAGCAGACTGCTGTGCGCAACAACGGTGGCGGCTACGCCAATCATGCCCTGTTCTGGGAGATCATGAGCCCTAACGGCGGTGGCGCACCACAAGGCGACCTAGCAGCAGCAATCGACAGCGTGTTTGGTAGCTTCGATGCTTTCAAGGAAAAGTTCGAGACGGCCGCTAAGGGGCAGTTCGGTTCTGGCTGGGCATGGCTGTACGTCGAGAGCAACGGTAGCCTCGCGGTAACATCTACACCAAACCAGGACACGCCACTCATGGAAGGCAAGACGCCGATCTTGGGTCTCGACGTGTGGGAGCACGCCTACTACCTGAACTACCAAAACCGCCGCCCGGAATATGTTTCTACCTGGTGGAACGTGGTAGACTGGAGCAAGGTTGCAGAGAAGTTCGCTGCTACCAAGTAGCTTTTAAACGCACGACAAACGTCAATACACCCTGATTGTGAAAGGCGCTACAATACGTAGCGTCTTTTTGATTTGCTCTTAGGAAAAGGGGAAGGCAACCGATGACAGAATATCGCGTAGAAATTGACTCTATTGGTGAAGTTAGGGTTCCCAAAAACGCTTATTACGCTGCGCAGACCCAACGTGCTGTAGAAAACTTCCCGGTGAGCGGGCTTAAACCGTATCCGGCGTTCATCTGGAGCATGGCAACAATTAAGCGGGCGGCGGCGGAGGTGCATAAGGATTTGGGGATGCTGGAAGCTGAACTTGCTGACGCCATCATCCAGGCAGGTGATGAAATCCGCGAGGGCAAGCATTGGGATCATTTTGTGGTAGATCCGTTCCAGGCAGGTGCAGGCACCAGCCACAATATGAACACTAACGAAGTGATGGCAAACCGCGCCAACGAGATCCTGGGTCACTCGCTTGAGGACAGTGACAAGCCCGTACACCCGAACAATCACGTTAACATGGCGCAAAGCACCAACGACACGATCCCGACCGCCATTCGGTTGGGCGTGCTGTGGAAGCTGGATGAACTGCTAGATGTGCTGCAAACCTGTGCGGATGCCATCAACGAGAAGGCAACCGAGTGGGACGGGGTGGTGAAGAGTGGGCGCACCCACCTGCAAGACGCGGTGCCCGTTCGCATGGGGCAGGAGATTGGTGCGTGGGCAAAGGCGATTGAGCGCAACATCGAGAAGATCAAGTTTGCGGCAGGGGGGTTACGTCGCCTCGGTATCGGCGGCACTGCTGCGGGCACGGGGCTAAACGCGCACCCAGAGTACCACGCACGCATGGTGAAGAAGCTTTCCGAGCTGATGGACATGCCGCTGTACGAGTCCGACAACCTGTTTGAGTCCATGCAGTCCATGCAGGATGCCGTGTTCTTCTCCGGGGCACTGCGTAGCACTGCGCAAGATTTCACGCGCATCGCTAACGATCTGCGTATGCTGTCCAGCGGTCCGACCACCGGGCTGGCAGAAATCACCATGCCGACGGTGCAGCCTGGCTCCTCAATCATGCCCGGCAAGGTCAACCCGGTGCTGGCAGAGATGCTGAACCAAGCGATGTTCCATGTGATGGGCAACGACCTAACTGTTATGTTGTCTGGGCAGGCAGGGCAGCTTGAACTAAATGTGATGATGCCGATTATCGCCCATAACCTGAACGAGATGATGATCGTCATGACGGGGTCTGTGCGGGCATTTACGGACAAGGCGGTTCGCGGGCTGATCCTCAACCAGGAGCGTGCCGAGGGCTGGCTCGCCAATAATCCCATCCTCGTGACGGCGCTCAACCCGATTATTGGCTACAATAACGGTGCTGCCGTCGCTAAGAAGGCACTCGCCGAGGGCAAAAGTGTGCGTCAGGTAGTTCTGGAAATGGGGCTGATGGAAGAAGCGGACCTGGACAAAGCACTAGATGCTCGCCAGATGACCGAGGGCGGTATCGTCGCTAAGTAGCGATGCTTGTTGTTTGTCGGGCAGCAGATGGAATTACGCTGCCCGGTGATCTCGTTAGCGGGGTGCTTCTGCTGTGTCTTCCTCGATCATGTTTGCCGCGACCTTGCCCGACAGCATGACCATCGGCACGCCGCCGCCAGGGTGGGTGGTGCCGCCAGCAAAGTACAGCCCGCGCACGTCCTTGGCGCGGTTGTTTGGTCGTCGGAAAGCAGTCCACTTGCTGTTGGACGACGCACCGTAGAGCGCACCACGCCGCGCCCCGGTTAGCCGTTCAAGGTCGCGGGGCGTGTGTATCACCTCGGTGCGGATTTTGTCGCGCACATCGTAGCCGTATTCCGCCAGCTTGTTTAGCACAAGGTCACGATAGGCGCCCGCGTTCTGCTCCCAGTCATACGCATCGCCCAGCGGCGGCGCATTGACCAGCACAAACCAGTTCTCGCAGCCGTTGGGGGCGTGCTCTGCGTCGGTTTTGCTGGTGATGGAGACGTAAATGGTTGGGTTATCCGGCGGCACACCCTCATCGAAGATGGCACGGAATTCCGCCGGGTAGTCCGGCGAGAAGAAGATGTTGTGGTGGGCAAGTGCGTCGTACTCACCTTCTACGCCCAACAGCAGGATAAACCCAGAGCAGGACGGCTCGATGTCTGTAAGGTCGTTTAGGCGCTGTGGCGTGGCGATTTCGTCCGGCAGCATCTTCTCATACACCATCGCCACATCCAGGTTGGCAACAACCACATCCGCGTGCACATGGTGCCCACCCTGCAAGATGACACCGCGTGCGGTGCCGTCTGCCACGTAAACGCCGTTTACCGGGCAGCCCGTGAAGATTTCCACTTCTAGTTCACGCGCCAGCTTTTCCAACGCAGTTGCAATCGCATAGATGCCACCCTGCGGGTACCATACGCCGCCCGTCATCTCTACATGGGCAATCACGTTGAGCGTGGCGGGGGCGCGGTAGGGGCTAGCGCCTGTGTACGTCGCAAAGCGCCCCAGTAGCTGCCGCAGGTGTGGTGAGCGCACAAACCCGTCAATTGCGCCGCTCATTGTGCGCAGCGGGTCAACAGCAGGCATTTCGTGGGGGGGCACACTGAGGATGTCCCACAGCTTGGGCGGGTTATTGTAGATAAAAACGGGTCCGGTAATCCGGTGGATGCGGGCGGCATAGCTCAGGTAGCGCAGGTAGCCCTCCACGTCGCGCTCATCCAGCTCAGCGATCTGCTCCGTCATCGTTGCCAGGTCACGGCTGGCATCTAGCACCACGCCGTCTGGGTAAAAGTAGCGCGTGATCGGGTCAAGCGGCAGCAGTGTGAGGTAATCCTCAAGCTTGCGCCCCGCTGACTGGAACAGATCATCAAGTACGTGTCGCATGGTGATGACCGACGGACCGGTGTCCCAGCGGAAGCCGTCTGCTTCGATCTGGTTCATCTTGCCGCCCACCTGGGGGTTCTGTTCGTATACGGTCACGTTCCAGCCCTGTGCGGCTAAGCGCACAGCGGTCGTCAGCCCGGCAATCCCCGCGCCGATAACAACAGCTTTTTGTGTCATGAGTTTACGTCCCTGCGGTTTTCCGTTTAACAATTGTGCGGTCTTTCCAGCGCGGTCCGCCGTAGCGCAGGTACCACCACACACCCTGCGCAGCAATGCGCGTCATCAGCAGAACCGAAACGGACATCAGCAGCGCATCCCACGGGCGCTGGCGGGTGGCAGCGGCGGAAAGCGCCCGTGTCAGTGTTGCGAGTGCGATTAACAGCAGCGCCCACACGGCATTGCCCCAGTTGCCAATTGCGGCGCTGTACAGCAACCAACCATACGGGAACAGGAACACTGTCCAGTGGAACACTGTGCCCGCCAGCAGCCCCAAAATACTGTCTCCGTAGCCTGCAATGATGTTTTTTGCGTAGCCATTACGCACTTCATCCCAGCCGTGGTACATGTGGCAGCGCACCAAACCGTTCCCGTCCGCCATGCGCAGGCGATAGCGCTGTGTTTTTATGCGTTGTGCGAGACGGATGTCCTCCACAATCTCCGCACGGACTGCCGCGTGCCTGCCAACTGCATCATATGCCCGGCGGCGGAAAGCCATGCACTGCCCGTTGGCAGCAGCGAATACCGCCCACGGGATGTGGTTCACGGCAAGGTGTGGTAGGTATCCCAGGATCACAAACGCCATGAGCGGTACCACTAGCCGCTCGCCCCACGTCACTGTATGCTGTGTTGACCACACAGTGAGTAGGTCAGCGCGGGTGTGTACCATCATAGCGACGACGGCACGCAAGGCACCATCGTGCCACTGTACATCCGCATCTGTGAAGATCAGCCATTCGCCCTGCGCGTGTTTGCTAAGCTGATGACACGCCCAGTTCTTGCCTGCCCAGCCCTCCGGCAGTGCTTCCCCATGCACAATGCGCAGCCGTTTATCGCCGCTGGCAGCGTCATGTGCAATTTGCGCCGTGCCGTCCGTGGAATTGTCGTCTAGCAGGACAATTTCCATGTTCGGGTATGGCTGCGCGAGCAAACTGCGCACGGTTTGACCGATCACGTTCGCTTCGTTGCGGGCAGGGATGAGTACAGACACGAACGGTTGCTCGTTGGATGCTGGTGCGGTGCCCAGGCGCAGCATGGTAAACACGTTGAGCACGGTGATAAGTGCAATCACCACCAGCGCACCTGTGACGAGGGCGACGATCACGAACGATGCCATAGCCCTGCTACCTGCTGCACCCACGGTTTTACACCGGGTGGGTTTGCCAAATCGCGGCGGTGCGTCCATGTGAGGTAAACGAGGCACACCAGCAGATACCCGACCCATACGGGTGGGGCACCTGTCAGCAGCAGGTACACGCCCGTGCTCAATGTCATCAGTAGGGTTGCCCAGGCGCTTTCGTTCACGGAGAAATACCAGAACGCCAGTAGGATGCCGCCAATGGGCATCACCCACCACAGGGCAAGCCCAACCCAGCCGCCGGATACCGCAGCAATGCCCTTGCCGCCTTTGAACCCGAAGAACAAGGGGTAGGCGTGCCCAATCGCGGGGGCGATGGCAATGGGCACAGCACGCCAATCGTTAATGCCGAAGCGTAGTGTAGCAATGCCCACCGGGATCGCCGCTTTTAGCACATCTAGCAGGAACGCAACCGTTGCCCAGCCAGCGCCGCCCGCCTTACCCACATTGAACGTGCCCGGGTTGCCGTCGCCCACCGTGGAAATATCCACGCGAAGGATGTGTGTGGCAATCAGCCGGGAGTACAACACAGACCCCGACAGATAGCCAATCACCACAAACAGCAGCGTACTAAGCATGTGCACGCTCGGTAGCAGAATTGTCGGGTTGGGTGATGCGGTAAAGTGCCAGTACAACAAACACGCCCATGCCCAAAAAGCCAACCACTGCCGGTCCGATGAGTCCCCAGAAGAACACCTGCCCGATGGTCTGCAAGACCCACACAACCCCGTAAATGGTAAGCAGGGGCATCACAGGCAGTTCACGCGGGCGGATGACCAGCGTAATGAGCGCGGCGGTGGCAAACCAGCCCAGGAAGTTCACCCAGGGGATGCCAAAGTAGCTGAACCCGCTCACCTCCGTCCACTGCCACAGCCCCCACCCGACCATCTGCGGGTCTAAGAACAAGTCCCAGGCGGTCATCGCTAGCCCGCTGAGCACCACAAAACGCCAACCGAACTGGCGCCCATTCACCAGATACGCGACTGCCCACGCCGACGGGATCATCATTAGCCAGGCGAAGGCGATGAGCACAGGCACGTTAAGCAACTGCGGCTGCAGCAGCGCCGTGTAGTCATAGTGACCAAACGGGAACCCGGTTGCGGTGCCGATTGCCTCCACGCCCCATGTTAGCAATACGACCAGCCCGGCGGCACGCAGCGCCCGTGGGGTGCCCCACGCGAATGCCAGAATTACGACGGTGGTGAATGCTTGCAGCAGGGTCGTCACATTAACGCCCCAAACAATGGCACTCTCGCCAAATGTCCACTTGAAGATAGGCAGTGAGATCATCGAAAGCGCCCACACCACGATCAGAATGTACAGTGGGCGTGTTCGCGTTGGGATATCGAAGTTGAAATTGCGTTGGATGGCGGCAGGGTTCATGATGCTCCTGTGGGGGTCTACGTAAACTGTTGTGTAAAGATACGGATGTGGTCAGCAACTTGCTCCCAAGACGCCTGGGCAGGGTCAATTGGGTTGTGTGGCGCGTCCACCTCGCGGTAGGTCACTGTGCCACCCAAGCGATCTAGCAGCTTTTGCGTGACTTCCGGCTTGACCAAATCATCACCTGTGCCCTGGATAACCAGTGTGGACACTTTGACGTCGGGTGCTGCCTCGTAGCCACCCAGCCCGGCGTTCCGAATCTGGTCAAATACGCTGGTTTGGATTTCCATGTTCAGCGTCATGCGCTGGAACTCTGGGTCGTCAAAGTCCGCGTTAGGGAAGAAGTTGCGCGTCCCCTTCTGGAATTCCGGGTCTTGGAAGTCGGGTTTGAACACGCTGAAGGGCTTAAAGCGTGGAATGACGTGCTTGAGCACAGGCAGCGCTTTCCATAGGATGTGGTCAATCGTCCAGAAGGGCGCAAACAGCATGAGTCCGTCAGCGCCGTGTTTTGCCGCTGCCTGTATGCTGAGTGCACCGCCCATCGAGTTGCCGATGAGGAGCACGGTATCGTGGTTGTGTCGTAGTTGTGCTAGGGCGGTATCTACGGTTTGCTGCCAGTCTGTGTGCTTCTTTTCCATTATCGTTTCGATTTCCGGTCCGAAGCCGGGCAGCAGAACGCCCTGCGTCGTCCAGCCCATGTCATGCAGTAGCTGCGCTACCGGGCGCATCTCCTTAGCGGAGCCAGGAAAGCCATGCGTGAGTAGCGCAGCGCGGTTGCCCTCCGCTTCAAACAGAAAAGGTAGGTGTTCGGGTTCCTGAAACGCATCCAGCATCATTGTCATTGGCTTGCTCTATCCCTATTCGCTACCATGATCGCCGCGTGCAGAAAATCGAACACAAACAGAAACGCGCCCTGCAAAACAACACCCCAGCCGTTGCCACGCATCAGCCGATCCCGCTTGCCGCGAGTGAAAATTAGCAGCACCCCACCGATCACGTAAAACACATCAAGCACACCGTTGATCCACAGCGCACGAAAGAGATTGCGGTGTTCGCGCTCCACAACCGGGCGAGCGTTCGGGTTCGGCAGCCGTCCACGCCGAACAGCCGCCACGGCGCTGCCGATGATGGCAATGAGCGCGTTAATCGCGCCCCAACTGAGGGATTGCATGCCCACACCCCGCCAGAACTTGTCTCGGCGTTGCTGCAACCACACGCCTGTAGCGATGTTTGCCACCGCCCACGCTAGCAGCCGGACAGAAACCGCTCGCTGGAACTGCCAGATGTCGCGCTGGGGTTGGCGTGCCAACCCCACTTGCTGCAAAATCGTGTCGATCATTGCGTGCTACCTGCTTCTACCGGCAGGCGGCGTGCCTTCTGCCGATGCAACCATGCCTTCATCGCGGCGGGGACGCGGCTCTCGCTTTCGTGTTCCATGACCAGTGTCATGCCGAACACGATCAGCACGTTTGTGATGAGGAAGAAAATCGCCTCTTCGATGGGCAGCACGCCGCCGATGAGCACTGGCAGCGACTGCGCCGGGTCAATCGTCCAGGTGCCGGACTGAATGGCAAAGGCGTCGCCTATACTCAGGTAAATCCATGTGGTGAGAATGGCAGTGATAACCGTAGCACGGTGGCGCCAGAGCAGGTCTGCGCCGAGGATAAGCTGCAACATGATCGGGAGTAGTCCCCACGATAGCTCCAGACCGAGGTAGGTGCCATGCTCCCAGAACGTGCCCGGCAGCAGGAACGTAAGCGCCAGGAGCACCACAGACAGGAACCAGATGACGCCCGCAATGCTGGTCGCAACCTGTCGGATGCGCAGCCCCTGCGTCGGTTCCGCTATTGGGGCGATAGGCATCCGGCGCATGAGCCATGCAGTGAACAGCCCCGTCATGATGGGCTGCACGATGAAGAATGTGTACTCCTCAATGGGCACATAGCCAATCAACCAGCCCGTGACGAGGTTTTCGTCGTACCACCACACCCGTGTTGCAACGAGGTAGTTGTCCCATGGGGTGGTGTAGGCAACAGCGACGAACACCAGGGCGGCGATTACTGTGCCCGCGCCCCAACTGGTGAGTGCTTGCGGCATCGCCTTACCGCGGCGGGCGTCGAGCCAGTTCAAAAAGCCAAAGATGACGATGGGAATGCCAACGAACTGCAAAAGGAAACCAAAATAGGTCATTGTTTACCTCCGAACTGCCACCACTTCGGCTCAAGGTCACTTAATAGCACGGTCGCGGCGTTGCGCCCAGCAGCGCCCATAATGCCGCCGCCGGGGTGGGTGCTCGCACCAGTGAGGTACAACCCCTTTACCGGGGCGCGGTAGTTGCTCATGGTGAGTGCAGGGCGCATCAAAAACATCTGGTCAACCGACATCTCCAGGTGCATGACGTTGCCGCGCAGCAACCCTAACTCACGTTCGAGATAGAGCGGTGTTTCTACCAGCCTACCCACGACCGCATCTTTGATGTTGGGGGCGTACTCCGCGAGCGTGTCCAGCATATCGTCGGCAACCTGGTCGCCGATGTCGTCCCAACTTTCACCAGAAGCCAGCTCATAGGGATAGTACTGCCCCCACAAGAACATAGTGTGTTTGCCCTCCGGCGCGAGCGTCGGGTCTACTGCGGAGAACGTCATGGAGATGAGTGCCGGGTTCTGGGAGGGGCGCCCGGCGAGGTAATCGCCGTAGGCAGCGTCCAGGTATCGCATACTGGGGCAGATGAACTGCATCGCCCGGTGTTGGTCGCCCGGTTGACCGTCTACGCTGGGCATGGCGGTGTAGTCCGGTAGTTCGTCCAGGGCAAAGCGCACAATCATGCCAAAGCCATTGCCGATGCGGCTCTTCTTGAGCAGTGTTTGCGCCTGCACGGGCATGTCATCGCCCAGCATTTGCATGGTGGTGTACACATGCGCCCCACTGACCACCGCTTTGGCGGCGGTGAAACGATCGCCGCTGGCGGTTTCCGCCCCGACTGCACGCTCACCTTCTACCAGGATGCGCTTCACGGGCATATCGGTGCAAATGACACCGCCGTGGTCTTCGATCATGCGTCGCAGCGCCTGCGTCAGTTCGCCGCTGCCGCCGCGTGGACGCTTCATGCCGCTTTCGTGGTACATGGGGTGCCACAGGGCAAACGGCGCAGACAGCGGCTCTGTGGGGGGCGGACCGGACTGTGCTGCCATCCAGGCGATCATTGCCGGAACTTTCTCCCCGACGAAGTGATTGCGCAGCATCTGCCCGTAGCCGCGCAGCATGTCGCTCAGGCGCTCCCAGCGCTTGTCGGACATGCTGCGGTTCATACCCAGGTGCTTAACCAGGTTTAAAGGCGTGGGCGCGTGCTTGAACGCCTCCACACTGCCCTCAGCAATGTCGCGCCACGTTTCCAGGTAGGTGCGATAGTTCTCAGCATCTTCTGGTGCGGCGGCGGCAATGCTCTCTACGGTCTTATCAATGTTCTTCCACATGGTGATGGATGTGCCATCGGGGAAGGGCGCGAAGAACAGCGGGTCAATGTCGATGTAGTGCAGCCCGTACTTTTCCAGTTCCAGGTCTTGCACGATGGTTGTGTGGTGAATGAGGATATGGGCAGAACCGCCAAGGTCAAACTTAAAGCCGGGAACATGCTCCTCTGTGACGACGGCACCGCCGACCTTGTGGCGGCGTTCCAGCATCATCACCTTGTGCCCCGCCTTGGCAAGGTAGCCCGCACACACCAGGGCATTGTGCCCCGCACCGATTACCAAAATGTCGCAGTCTGTCATTGTTTATCGCTCTCTGTCTTGCGGGTAATTTCTCTGCTCATACTGTCCAGCACAGCAATGTCCTCGCTGCGCAGGTGCCAGCTTGCCGCACCAATGTTTTGCCTTGCCTGCCGGATATTCTTGGCACCGGGTATGGGCAGGGTGCCCTTGCAAATGCACCAGTTGATTGCCACCTGGGCGGGCGTCTTCACAACGCCGTCTTCAGCGTAAGCCTTACCAAGCTCGCGCATCGTCTGGATCAACGGTTGGATCGCTTCCAGTTGGCGGCGGTAGCGTAAGCTGCGTGCACCCGGTGGCGGTTTGCTGGGGGTGTACTTGCCCGTGAGCAGACCTTGCTCCAGTGGGCTGTAAGCGATTACTCGCACACCAAGCTGC
>CAYVGI010000069.1:0-10265 GCA_964451095.1 uncultured Anaerolineaceae bacterium | reverse complement strand
TAGATCTCTGCCGTGTCGATCAGGACATTGTTGTGTGCTGCGATCTCCTCGAACGCAGCACGCAGGTCTTGTTCCTTGTAGCCAGCACCATAGCCCCAAAACAGCGCATCACCCCATGCCCATGCGCCGATGCCGACATCAATGTTTGCCAACGCCGTCATGAATCAGCGGTGCCTTCTTGGTCATCCGTCGATTTGTCGTCTAGCCCGTTGATTGCCTCTTTCACAATGCTCGCGCTGCGGTGCAGCTTTTCGCGCTCGTCATCGGTCATTGGCATAGGAAGAGACTCGATCACGCCATCACCGCTGAACAGCAAGGGCATGGCAACGGTTACGTTTTCTACCCCGGCAATGTTCGCAGTGGGCGTGCAGATGGTCAGCACGGATCGTTCGTTTTGCAGGATGACCTTGGCAATGCGGGCGAGTGCGCTGCCGATGCCGTAGTAGGTCGCCCCCTTGCCCTCGATGATGTTGTAGGCGGCGCGTCGTACCTTCACGTCAATCTGATCGCGGATGGCGTTGTCTAGCACGATTTGACGCGCCTGGCAGTAATCGAACAGGGGCACGCCACCCACATTGACCAGCGACCACAGCAAGACCTCGCTGTCGCCATGCTCACCGACAACGTATCCGTGTACGTGGTACGAGTCCACGCCCAGGTAGTTACCGAGCAGCGAACGGAACCGCGCTGTGTCGAGTGTAGTGCCGGAGCCGATGACACGGTGGCTGGGTACGCCCTCATTTGCTGCGTAGCGAGCGGCAAGGTGCGTCATGATGTCTACGGGGTTGGTGGCGATGAGCAGGATGGCACGCGGCGCGTGCGCGAGAATTTCTGGAATGACCTGCTTGAATACTGCTGCATTGCGGCTAAGCAGTTCCAGGCGGGTTTCGCCGGGGCGCTGCCCCACGCCCGCTGCTACGATGACCACGCGGCTACCAACAAGGTCAGCATAGTCACCCGCAGTGACCTGCATGGCGTTTGCGAACGGAATGGCGTGTGTGATGTCGTCTGCTTCGGCACGGGCGCGGTCTTTGTTCAAGTCCACCAGAACGACCTCTCGCCCGACCCCGCGCATAACCATTGAGTAGGCGGCAGTTGCGCCTACCATACCTGTTCCTACGATGCCGATTTTCATGGGTTGTGTAATTTTCCTTTCACGCTTCGATGACCCATCAAATGTTGCTGCGGTGCTATTCTATTTGATGGGTAACCATAACGTGATAGTCACACGGTTTGTTTGCGCGAACGCCACCAGATATTGGGTAGGCGGCGCACCTTGCCCCAGTTGCTTACATGAGCGCGACGGGTGAACACATCACAGTCGTTGCACTCGATGTCGTTCAAGATGGCACGGTACAGGTCGGCGGCGGCGGCGATGGCGAAGCGCCCGTCCGGGTGTAACATGCTAATGCCGCGCCAGGATTCGTCGTAGAGCGTGTTCGCCCGCTCGATTTGGTAGCGTACGAACGCCCGCCAGTTGTCGTCAACAACGCCAGCGTTTAGGCTGTCTTCGCTCAGGTTGAACGCATGTAACTCGTCGAGCGGGAGGTAAATCCTGCCGCCGCGCCAATCCTCGGCAACATCGCGGAGAATGTTGGTTAGTTGCAGCGCCACACCCAACCGCACGGCGTAAGGTATCGCGTCTGCGCTTTGGAAGCCAATGATGTGCATTGCCATTAGCCCCACAGTTGACGCGACACCGTAGGAGTAGCTTGCCAGGTCCTCAAATGTTTCGTAGCGTGTTTGGGTGAGGTCACGCGCTACACCGTCGATGAGCTGCTCTGCGTAGCCGCGTGGGATGTTGTATCGGGCGCGTGCGTCTGCCCAGGCGAGCGCGACAGGGCTGTCTGACGTGGGGTGCGGGTTCATGACGGTCTGGCGCCAGGCGGCTAGTTGTGCCTGACGTTCTTCCACACTGTTTGTCCCATCTACGATATCGTCGGTAATGCGGCAGAACGCATAGAGGGCACGGGTCGCCTGCTGCTTCTCGTAGGGCAGCAGGCTAGACGCCATAAAGAACGTTTTGCTGTGGTAGCGGGTGATGCGCGTACAGTGGTCGTACGCCACGGCAAGTGCGTGCTGGTCCATATGCACGACCTGCCGCTCGAAGTGATTGTTTTGTTGGAGAGCCTCCTGAGCACGTGCCAGAAGGGTGTTCTCCCACGATTGAATTTGCAAAGTCATACGTTAGTCGCCTGCTGGTTGCGATGCGGGTTGTTGGTAGACAGACTCTTCGGGAGCGGGGGTTGCCGCGCCGATTAGCTTCTCAGCAATAATAGCGGTTGAAAGCACGCCCGGCAAACCGGCGCCCGGATGCGTCCCCGCGCCGACGAAATACAGGTTCTCGAACTCTTCTGAGCGGTTGTGTGGGCGGAACCATGCAGACTGTGTGAGCACGGGTTCCAGGGAGAAGGCAGCGCCTGCGTAGCTGTTTAGCGTGTCTTGGAAGTGCTGCGGCGTGATGTAGTGCTCTGCCACAAGGTGCTTGGAGAGGTCTGGCAGGTAGTTTTCTTCCAGGAACTGTACGACCGCTTCTTTGTAGCGCGGTCCCACTTCGTCCCAGTCGGTGCCGTCCTGCAAGTTCGGTACGGGGGAGAGCACGTAGAAGCTCTCGTGACCGTCCGGTGCGATGGAGGGGTCGGTTAGGCTGGGCATGTGAAGGTACAGTGAGAAGTCATCTGCCAGCGTTTGGGCGTGGAAGATGTCGTCTAGCAGTTCTTTGTAGCGCGGTCCCAGGATGATGTTGTGGTGCGCAAGTTCGGGGTGTGTGTCGCGGTATTGGCGGTCTGTACCGAAGTAGTACACGAACAGGGACATGCTGTAGCGCATGTTCTCCACCTTGCGGTCGGTGTATTTACGACGGTAACGCTTGTCGATCATGTTGCGGTAGGTGAAGGCGACATCCGCGTTGGAAACCACATAGTCTGCTTCGTGTACCGTACCGTCGGCAAGCTGCACGCCCGTGACACGGCGGGTGGCGTCGTCTACCAGGATTTCGTCTACTTCCGCGCTCAGGTGAATCTTGCCGTTGAGTTCCTCCAGTAGCCGACCAAACCCGGCGACCATTGCCCCGGTGCCGCCCATCGAGTACCACACGCCCCATTCACGCTCCAAGTAGTGGATCATCGCGTAGATAGACGGTGTGTCGAAGGGGTTGCCGCCGACCAGCAGCGGATGGAAGCTAAATACCTGGCGCAGGAAAGGGTCTTTGACGAACTGACCAACGTAGCGATAGACGCTGAGGTAAGACTGCATTTTGATCAGGTCGGGTGCGACCTTGAGCATGTCCCACACGGAGAGGAACGGCACGTCTGCCAGCTCAACGAAGCCCTTTTCGAAGATTGCCTTGGTGTTCTTTACGAACTGTGAGTAACCCTCTTTGTCCGAAGGGTTCACCTTGTCAATTTCGCTGAGGATGAACTCGTGGTCGTCGTTGTAGTCGAACTTGCGCTTGTTGTGGTCGAAGATGCGGTAGAACGGGTCGCATTTAACCAGTTCAAAGTAGTCCTCGCGCTTGCGCCCTGCTGCCTCGAAGATGTCGTCAAACATAAACGGGGCGGTGACGATGGTCGGACCACCGTCGAATTTAAAGCCGTTGATTTCGTATACGTAAGCACGTCCACCGAGCTTGTCGCGTTTTTCGAACAGTTCTACGTCGTGACCCTTTGCGGCGAGTCGGCAAGCTGCTGCCAGCCCCCCGAACCCACTCCCGATGACAATTACCTTCGACATGTTGTGCCCTTTCTAGTGAACGGCATTTATTTGTTTTCCACGATGATACAATGAGTTTACTAGCCCGTAAAAGTGGGCGATGAAATGGCTATGAGTACCCTATTAGAGCACCTGCCTGTCTTCGCTTAGGAAAGTGTAGGCTACAGGTCCAGCGTGCCGGAGCCGTCATTTTCGTAATGCTCAAGTATCGCTTTCGCAACTTGCTGCGGCGACAGGGCACCATCTGGCATGTTAAACGGAACGCTGTCCCAGAACGCGCTGTCAACAGCGGGGGGGCGCACGACTGTGAAGTTCTTACGGCGGTTCTCTTTGCTCATGATCGTTAGCATCGGTTCAATGCCTGCCTTTGCCGTGGTGTACGCCCCGAACTTGGGCAGCGTGATCTTGTCCACATAGGCACCGATAATCATCACATGCCCGCCCTTGGGCATAAGGTGCAATACAGATTGTGCGCCCAGGTAGGCACCGTTGAGGTTTGCGTCCATGACCGCTTGCCAGTGCTCCGCGCCGAGGTCTTCTAACTTATCTGCAACGATGCCGCCCGCTGCATACACCACAAGATCGAGCGACACGCCCTCTTGTGCCAGCATCAGCGCGATCTCTTTGTAGCTATCTGGCTCGGAAGCGTCGAACTGGAAGACTTCCTTGGCACCAGCAGGCACGTGCTCGGTATTGCGTGCTGCGGCGTATATCGTCCAGTTGTTCGCAGTCAGTGTTTGCAGCAGGGCGCTGCCGATGCCGCCGGAGGCACCCCATATAAGTGCTGTTGGCATGATTTTTCCTTTGTTCTATGTCGATGAAGTAAGTTAGTCGTCGCCGCGTGCCTTCTTGAAGGCGGCGAGCGTTTGTTCGCGTGCTTGTTTGTGGTCGACAATGCGTTCAGGGTAGTTTTTGGGCGGCTGTTTTGCCGTCCACGGCTCATGAACGGTCTTATTGTCGAGTTCTGCTAGTTCCGGCACCCACCGCCGGATGTAATTGCCGTCTGGGTCGAACTTGGTGGACTGGGACACCGGGTTGAAAATGCGGAAGTACGGTTGCGCGTCTGTTCCCGTGCCAGCCGCCCACTGCCAGCCGCCGTTGTTCGCCGCTGGATCGCCGTCAACTAGGCACTGCATGAAGTGCTGCTCGCCCTCACGCCAGTTGATAAGCTGATCTTTCGTCAGGAAGCTCGCAACAATCATGCGTGCTCGGTTGGGCATCCAGCCGATCTGCTTAAGCTGGCGCATGGCGGCGTCCACAATCGGATAGCCTGTTTCGCCGTTTTTCCAGGCGGCTAACCCATCCGGGTCGTTGTGCCATTCCAGGTTGTCGTAGGTGTCGTTGAAGTTGCCGCTGTACACACGCGGGTAGTGTGCCATCACGTGCATGTAGAACTCACGCCAGATCAGTTCGTCTGCCCAGGCGGTTACGGACTTTTTGGCGTTGTCGTCGTTGGCAGCTTTGCCCGCCTTTGCCGCCGCCGTGAACGCTTGCCTTGGCGAGAGCACGCCCAGCCGAAAGTATGGCGATAGCTGCGATGTGCCTGCGGCTCCGCCTGTGAATGGCTCCGCTGTTAGCTCATTGCGGCGTTCGTCATAGTCGTAAATCGTGCCGTCGGTAAATGCCTCTAGCTGTAACTGCGCCTGTTCCTCGGTGGCGGCGGGCATGTTATCTACATCGACGTGCCCAAAACCGAGGCTATCCAGGGTGGGCATATCCACGCTGGTGATGCCCTGCACACGATAGAGTTCGCCGCTGGGCATTTCTCGCACTGTGTAGTCACCTGGCGTGATATGTGAACGCCATTTCTTTTTAAACGGGGTGTACACCGAGTAGGGATCGTCGTTGTTGGTCATCACGCTGCCGGGCGGCATGATGAGCGCGTCATCATAGCAGCGCAGGGGCACGCTGAGCGCTGCCTGCATCTGTCGGTCCCGCTTGACAGCGTATGGCGTGTAGTCCTTGTTACAGTAGACGGCAACAGCGTCTGTCTCGGTCACGAGCGCGGGCAGCATTTGTAACGGGTTGCCGCGAAGCAATACCAGGCGCCCGCCCGCCTTCCAGATCGCGGTTTGCAGGTTGTCCAGCAGCTTGAGCATAAACGCCATGCGCGGTGCGCCGACCATCCGGCTGCTGAGTACCGTGTCGTCAAAGATGAAAACAGTGATAACTCGATGCCCGCTGTTGAGTGCTTCGTAGAGAGCGGTGTTGTCTGTTAGGCGTAGGTCTCGCCGGAACCAGTGTATGACGGGTTGGTCGGTCATGATGCGGTTTCTGTCAGTTCGCGTGTTATTGCCTCACGCACAGCGGGCATGTGCCGTTGTACATCGTCCGCCACACGGATGGCACCCAGTGATACCCCCGCCGTGGACTGCCCCGGAAAGATTGAGTCTCCCACGAGGCGCAGGTTTGGTATACCTGTGCGCGGTCCGCGGGCACCGAAGAGTGACTTCTGTGGGAACCCACCAACCATGCCAAGGTGACGCCCCGTGTAGAACTCATACGTGACGGGGCTGCCTGGCATCACGAGCGTTACTGCGTCTTTAAAACCCGGCAGAAAACGGTTGATGTTACTAATGAACGTATTGGCGTAAGCGTCCTTGCGGCGTTGATATTCGCTTTCGTCCTGTCGTAGCAAATCCCACCACTGCTGTACGTTGGTGTGCGTGGTGATGGTCACAGCGCGTTCGCCTTCAGGGGCGCGGGATGAATCCCAGCTTGGCGAGACGGACATGAACAGGCTGCGTCCCTCGCCGAGTGTGCCGTCAATGTCCATCAAGAATTGATGGTGGTCAGCAAAGTCATCTGGCAGGAAGTCCTCTTTCAACCCCAGGTGCAGCACAAACGCACCCTGTGTTGCATTGTGCCGTTCTGTCTCCCGTTTGAGGCTTTGCGGGGTGTTTTCTCCTAGCAAGTTCGCCAGTGACCAGGGGGTCAGGTTGGCGATGACTACATCTGCGGGGAAGAATGCTTCGGTCTTGCTGCGGCGTCCCTTCTTCGCGTAAACGCCTGTTGCCTTACCGTTCTCCACCTCAATGCGCGTGACATGTTGACGGTGCAACACCTCGCCACTGTATGACTGCACCTTATCCACGAGCTGTTCTGCCACCCCACCGATGCCACCCTCGGCGTGATACACCCCCTGCCTTGCAAGGTCGAGTGCCGTTGCGCTGTACAGCGCGTAGGCGTAGCGGGATGTCGTCTGTGAGGAAATGAGCAGTTGCCCATCAATGAAGCGCACAAATGATGGGTTGTCCGCCACGCCGCGCAGGTTCATCCACTGCCGGGCGGACATGAACGCAAATGGAATGATCTGTAGGTCTTGCGGCAGGTTAGTGATGCCGACGCGTGCAATTTGCATCACCTCTGCCAGATCTGTAGGCGGCCAGGGCAACCCCTGCGCCGATAGCGACCAGCCAAGGTCGGCAATTTTCGCCTGTTCATCCCAAAAGGCGGCTGTCTCCGGGAAGGCGCGTAGCACGTCTTCGTTGTCCGTCGTCAGCGCAACCTCACAGCCCGGCATATGCACCACCCAGGCAGGGTCGTAGGTGTGCACGTTCCACTCTAAATCAAGCATTTTGCCGACGAGATAGTGCGGTCCGTTCGGCTGGAAGCCACCCGCAACTGTCGCACCGCTGTCGAAGCGGTAGCCCTTGTGGAAGTAGGTACTGGCACTGCCGCCAGGGTAAGTTTGTGCCTCTAGCACAGTCACATCATAGCCGTCCCGTGCTAGTATTGCTGCTGTCGTCAGCCCGCCGATCCCGGCGCCGATTACAATAACGCTCGTCATGTCTCTCGCTCAGTCTTTCCAGTTCAATCAGGTCAGTTCGTCATTGCCTGATTAATGGAAAGGTTATCGGATCGCCATGAGGGCAGGCTTAATGCTATGGGAAGATTCGTATATCATTTTTCCAGCGTGAGCCGGGTGCGCAGGTGGCGGTAGATGAACAGGAAGCGCAGCGGCAGCCCCCCGAACATCAGGCGCGTTAGGATGCCTGCCGCCCCCGGTTTGTGCTGGATGGTGATTCGGTCGGTTAGGCGGATGCCGCCCTCGACCTCCTCAAAGATGTGGCGATGCAGCCAGTACGCTACCGGACCGCGTATCATGCGGTCTGCAAATGAGTGTTCGGTGGGACCGGGTTCGTGTTGGGCAAGCCAGCGGATAGGCACCGGACCGAACCATAGCGTGAATTCCATCTCACCATCCGTAAGTGAGTCCAGGTCACGGCGGTGGACCTGGGCGAAGATGGGCGGTGGGGTGAGCTTGGCAAACGCCTGCGGATCCTCGTGGAAATCCCAGATAGCGTCCATAGTCGTGTTAATGACGGAACTGTGCTCGAAGGTGGCGTCTGTAGGCGCCTGAACTTGTGAGGTCATGTTGATTCCTATGTATTTGGCAGATATTGGGTCAATCCTACAGGCGGGGAAGAATCTGATGCTGATTTCTCACACACAGCTTAATCATTCACAGGTGGGTCGCGTCAGTTGAACAGCTCCCTGACCTTATCGCGCTGCACCTTGCCAGATGATGTCTGCGGCAGCGCATCCACGAAGACAACCTGCCGGGGGCGCTTGTACCCCGCGAGATGCTCCCGACAATAGGCAATGAGTGCCTCCTCCGTGAGTGCTGCGCCCGGCACTCGCACCACCGCTGCCGCCACTTGCTGACCCCACTCGACGCTATCCACGCCGACGACGCTGACCTCGGCAATTGCGGGATGTTTGCGTAGCACTGCTTCGACTTCCGCTGGATAGACATTCTCTCCGCCGCTGACGATAAGGTCACTGCGGCGCTGCACCAGAAACAAATCGCCGTCCGCGTCCAGGTAGCCGATGTCTCCCGTATGGAGCCAGCCGTCGCGCAGCGTTTTCGTGTTTGCCGTCTCGTTTTTGTAGTAACCCTTCATCACGGTTGGTCCTTTAACCAGCACCTCGCCGTAGTCGCCTGTGGGCACATCGTCGCCATTTTCGTCCGCGACGCGCACGGACGTAAACATAAGCGGCTTACCGACGCTGCCGAGCTTCTTGCGGGCATCCTCCGGGCGCATGGTCGCCACCTGCGATGTCGCCTCGGTTAGTCCGTAGGTGGGGGCAATCGGCAGACCCATATCAAAGGCACGTTGCAGCAGTTCCGGGGATGCCGCCGCGCCGCCGAGCAAAATCAGGCGCAACGAGTCCGGGAAGCGCACACCCGCCTCTATCATGCGGTAGAGCATGGTGGGCACGAGTGAAATCATGGTGATGCCGTGGTGGTCGAAGCTGTGTTGTATGCGGTCAATGTCGAAGCGGTCGTGTAGAACGGTCGTGATACCGTACAGTGTACTGCGGAAAATCACGGCGAGTCCGCCAACGTGATAGAGCGGCAGCACACTCAGCCAACGGTCATTCGGGCTAAGTCCGAGGCGGTAGGCAGATCCCATTGCGCTGTAGAAGTGGTTCCCGAACGTGATTTCTACGCCTTTTGGCTTGCCGGAGGTACCGGAGGTAAAGACGATAGCCTGCGTTGCGTTTAGGTCAATCTCGATTGGTTCTTCTCGTGAGTCCTGTGACCTTACAGTCATATCACGACCTACCAGTGAATATATTGGCATATCGATAAGTTCAACACTTGATGGTACATCCAGCGCATACCAGTGAAAAAGAAATTTGCAATCAGATGTTTTAAGCTGATATGCAATTTCTTCAGCGCTCAAGCGAGTATTCAGAGGTATGAGGGGTATGCTGAGGCGTGCCAGCGCATGAAGAAGTATAACGTAGCTTGGGTCGTTGGGTATTAGAGCTGCCGCGCGCTGAACCTGGGAAAATCCACGCATTTGGCGCAAAAACTTGCCTAGAGTAGTCGCCTCAGTGTAAAGGTCGCCGTAGGTCAATTGTACGTCATTAGAGATCAACGCAACTTGATCCGCTGTTGCCGCCACCCGTGCCGATAACCAATCCTGCATGTTGCCCTCCCAAACCGAAGAGGGCTGCCCGAACCACAATAAACACCCATGCCGTAGGGGACGTAGCATGCTACGCCCCTACAAAACACGTGCTGTTAACTCGGATAGTCGCCCTCGAAAATTAAATTATGGACGCCACGGGTACTGACGGAAGTTCGGCTTGCGCTTCTCCACGAAGGCGTTCTTGCCCTCGCTGCCTTCTTCGGTCATGTAGAACAGCATGGTTGCATCTCCGGCAAGCACCTGCAACCCCGCCTGCCCGTCCAGGTCGGCGTTAAAGCCTGCCTTGAGGAAGCGAATCGCAATTGGGGATTTCTCCAGGATTTCGCTTGCCCACTGCACGCCTTCTTCTTCCAGCTTCTCAATCGACACGACGGTATTGACCAAGCCCATCTCTAGCGCGTCCTGCGCGGTGTACTGACGGCACAAATACCAGATCTCGCGTGCTTTCTTCTGCCCGACGATGCTTGCTAAGTAGCTCGCGCCAAAGCCGCCGTCGAAGCTGCCGACAATCGGACCCGTTTGCCCGAAAATGGCGTTTTCGCTGGCGATTGACAGGTCACAGATGACGTGCAGCACATGCCCGCCGCCAATCGCGTAGCCGTTGACCAG
>CAYVGI010000068.1:0-25036 GCA_964451095.1 uncultured Anaerolineaceae bacterium | reverse complement strand
ATCACGGTTCACTGGCGTGACGGCTCGACATCATCTAAGAACAGCACTCACCGCAGTCGTGGTTACTTCTGGGAAGATGATGAACTGGAAAAACTGCGAGCGATGGTCGAAGGCGATGTGGATCAATGGCAAATCCTGAAGACGTTTCCGGGCTACACGTGGAAGGCGTTGCAGGAACGCTATGCCTATAACTTTGGCAACGGACGCTGGCGGAATGACTATGCGGGTCATAAACCCTACGGACGCTATACACGCTGGCGCGGCACGGCAGAGTACAAAGCCGAGCAGCAACCTGCCTCAGAGAAGGTATCCGCGCCACAAGTATCGTCGAGTAATGTCTCTACTGGTGAATGCACATCTCCCCAATTGGCGCGGCAATGTGCTGTTGTGATCATAATTATCAAACAACTCAATCCAATCAGGTCAGGCTATCGTCACCAGAGCGCAGCATTTGCCCTAGCTGGATAAGCGCATATGCTTGCGATATGTGTTCCTGCTCCAGACGCAAGTTATGTTCCAGAACGTACTGTGCAACGATAGCTTCAGTGTCCGTTAACCCATCAAAGCGATCCACTCCCACCCGGTTTCCCTCTACCACATACGCAGTGTGATCATCCAGTGTTTGCCGATCCATCATCACAGAGCGCACATGCGGAAACAACTTTCGCAAATCCGACAAAATTTGAAAGCCATGTGCGTCGATGTCACCCCAATAGATGATCTGGCATTGATGCAGCCACCTGACATCAGCCAATAATTGCACCGCGAAACCACGCCCGAATAATCCGATGCTGGCAGCATGGGAGGGCAGCGTTAGGAAGTTCATCAGATTTTCTGCGATAATCACGGTTTTAGGTTGGATGTGTTCTGTCAGCAGATGCGCTAATTGATTAACGGGCAGCGTCATATCGTCCAATCGCAAGCCATACTGCCAATCGAGTTGTTCTTCCAACAGCCTTATACGCATCGTCGGTGGTGGGGTCTTCAACCCAAATCGCTGACTAAAGTCGTTGGTATCCGGTGTGATCGCATCAGCGGGTAACAGGGTATCCAGCAGATCACGCAGGATACGACCATGCTGCTCAATGAACTTCGTATGTACGGAGATGGGCAGCTCACGGATATACAGATTTGGACGGGGATGCTGCACAAAGTAATCACACACTTCTAGTAGATCATCCCAATGGCCGCTGAAGTCGATGACTGCCTGCGGATTAGCAGAAATCCAATCCTCCAGTGCTGGAAATCGACGGCGAATACGCTCAACATCACCCACAAACTGCTGATATTCCGTGCGTTTGCGAACTACTGCCAGATAGTCGTGCAGTGTCTCGATGATGACGCGGCGCGGTGTTGTCTGTTTGCCCAGGTCACGCCGATTGACCGTTTGCCATTCCAGCGTGTACCCCTGCCCGATGGTTTCTTGGGAACGCTGGCGTAGGTCGTCAATTTGTTGGCGGCGTTCTACCAGGTTCTTCGACATACGCCCCACTGGGAATTCCACTGGGAACAGATCATCGTTGTTCAGGTACGCCCGCAGCACATCACGGTATTTGCGCTCTGCCTTTTTGACGATTTCCGCCGGGGTAATCATGCCTGCTGGCCCTGCGCCTGGAACTCGCGGCGGCGTTCGCGGTATTCCGCCTGTGTTAGATTGAACAGTCGTGAATAGCTCCCTGTATCGTTGTTAACAACGACATGATAGGCATGGACAAAATCCTCAATGATGTGAAGCTGCTGCATGGGTGTGACGACCAACAGTTGCAGCCCCAATTGATCGAACAACTTCATCGCAAACCGGGCATTATCATCGTCCAATTTACTGAACGCTTCATCAATGACCACAAGCCGGAACGAACGATCCCCGGCAGTCGTGTCCTGCAGGCCATATTGGTAAGCGATAGCCGATGCCAGGATGGTATAAGCGAGCTTTGCTTTCTGCCCGCCCGATTTGCCTGACGAGTCACTGTAATAATCGACTTGTTGACCCTCCGTGTTAATTTGTTCAGCGGCGAACACGCGCCAGCGCCGCACATCAATCACGCGCCGCATCCAGTTGGGGTCATTGTCGAATCGTTCGATCAGGTCTTTGATGCGGTTGTAAGCGCGTTCGAGTTCCTCCGGCGAATCATCGCCAGCATCGGGAATACAGGCTTTGAGTTCACGCTGGAATTCGCTGATTTCTGTATCGGGCGAACGCTCGGCAAGCAGCCGGATAATCGACCCGCCGCCATAATCCACCTGTGCCAGAGAGCCGTTTAGCTCAGCAATACTGCGGTCAATCTCGCGCTCTTGTTCTGTTAGGTTGGAGTAGAATGCCATGATGCCGCGTGTCACGGTACGGTCCAACATCTGCTTAAAGCGTTCTTCGTACTTTGGCAAATCGTCAGTTGCCAACCGTTCGTGGATGGCCTCAAATGCGGGCAGCGCGACAATATCCGCCGTGAGTGATACACCCTCATCGGGATACTCGCGCTTGAAGGCGTTCATTGCATCCAGAATCGTTGCTTGATGCCCGTTTTGTATCCCTCGGAAACTGTTAATACTACGCTGAATCGATACCTCTAGCTCCTGGGGGCGGCGGTCAAGCGCGTCAATCGTCAGCGGTTCACGGTCTACCTCCGCCAGAACCTCCCCAACCTGTTCCCAGGTGCGCTGGTGTTCGTCTGTCCAATTCGCGTGTAGTCGTTCAACCTGTTTGAGCCTGCTCTCATAACCTGTGATGCGGTTATCGTGTGTGGTGATCTCCCGGTTGATGGCATCGCGCCGCCGATTGGTTTCATTCACCTGATTTTGTAGTTGATCGCGCTGCTTTTCCAGCCGTTGAAGCTGCTGCGACTGCTGGTTGAGGTCAGCCAGTTCACGCTCCAGGCGGTCAACCTCGGTTTGCCGGGTGCGCCAGTCAATCTCAGCAAAGGTTTCAACGGTCAGCAGCGCAGCCAGCAGTTGAATATCACGGCGGCGGCGCTCTAGCTGGTCGCTCAACGCCTGTTGCTGCTCGGTGAGTTGCGTTACCCGCCGTTGCAAGTCGTCCAGTTCGGTTTCAAGCTGGCGTAGTTTGTCGCGGTTGTCCCAGCCCAGCACGTAGTAGCGGCGGTCGGTCAAGCTGCGGCGGTCGTCCTTCTCATGGCGCGAGGTGCTGTGTTTGATCTGCCCCTGTGGGGTGATGGCACGCGCTGCCCGGTTGAAGTCGTCCATGCTCTCATAGCACACATAATCGAAGCGCCGGATTAACTCACCCGCCAACCAATCCAGGTAAGGGGTATCCTGTTTGATGTCCAGCTTTTTGTAAGCCATGATGCCGGGCGCATCGCCTTCGCGCTGCTTGCGTGGCCTCTCGACCTGTGCAGGGTCCACGCGCCGATAGACCAGCCGCCCACGCAGATTATTTTTGTTGACGTACTGGCTAACCTGCCGATAGTACGTTTCCGGCACGATCAAATCCTGGGCGAAGCTGTTCAGCAGGCGTTCTAGCACGCCTTCCCACGTACTTTCACCATCGCGCACTTGCAGCAGTTCACCCACGAAGGGCAGGTCATCCAGCGGCAAATTTAGATCATCGCTGATTTGCTGGCGTATCTTGGCGACCTGCTCTGGAATGTTGCTGGGGTTCTGGCGGAGATAGTTAATCTCGCGGTCAAGTTCCTTGCCGCGCTCAACTTCATCGCGCAGGGTAAGCTGAATCTCGCTACGTGCTTCTTCGAGAGATGCAATTTCATCTCTGGCTGCTTGCTCCATTTGTGCTGCACGGGTACGATTTTCGTAGAATTTCTCCTCGCTCTGGTAGGCGGGTAGCTCCAGGCGGCTGGCGTTTTCGTCGTAACGGTCGGCGGCGCGGCGCAGAGTTTCGGTTTCACGTTGCAGCGACGGCAGCTTCCCCTCAATTTCCCGCTTAGCCTGCCCCACACTGTCCTGGGCAATCGTGATTTTGACACGTTCAAGATCACTACGCAGTGTTTCCAATTCGCCATCAACCGTTTGCAAGCGGCTATATTGGGCCTCGCGCTGGCTGCTCACCTCCGCAATGGCCGCCGTGAGTAAATCCTGCGCCTTACCCGCCACATAGAACGGCACCAGCGATTTTGCTGCGTCGTAACGCGCCATTTGTTCCTCATAGCGCCGGTACTCGCTCCCCGCCTCTATCAACGGATCGAGAATCCCAAGCTGGCGTCCGGCCCGTTGGATTGCAGCATGAGCGTCGTTAAGTTCGCGATACTGTGTCCGCAGGGCATCAACCCGCGCTTCCGGGTCGCCCTTATCCAGCATGTGATCGCGCACAAAGCTGTTCAGGCTGGGGATGTCCTTCACGGCGACGGTTTCATTGAACAGGTCAAGCGCCTTTGGCCTACCACCCAAGCCCAATGCCTTGCGTGCCGCTGCGATATAGTCTTTGAACGTGTTGCCAAATGTCTGCACATCTTTGGGCAGGTCGCGGGCATTAATGTGTCGCTGTGGGAAGTGCTGCTCAATGTTCAACTCACACGACCCAACGTAATATCGCTTCTCCACCCGGTCAGCGTTGCTAATCCACAACACCTGCGCCAGCGATACTGTGCGTTCCTGTGAGGCATCGTAGAAGACCGCCAGCAGCACGCTGTGTGTATCCGTGCCGCGCAGCGTGTTGGCCGTTGCCTCATACGCTGTTTCGCCGCGTGATCGGCTGTACTGTCCGCGCACGTATGTCCGTTCAGACCGTTCACGGCTGCTGCCCGCCCCAGAGGCGAGGTTGTAATTACGGCTACGACCCTCGACCAACAGAGTTAACAGCGCGTCCACAACGGTTGACTTGCCCGAGCCATTCTGTCCGGTCAGGACGGCAGTTTCGCCGCCGGTCGTCATTGTCCAGATTTGCCCGTCGAACGTACCCCAGTTGTACAGTTCCAGTCGCTTCAGCCGGAAGCCGGTTTCTTCGCCAAAAAGGTTATTCATCATCGTCGCCATCCATTTCACCGTCTTGCTGAACATACGCGACCAGCCGCGCCTTGATACCTTCCAGTTCGTCTGCGTTGATTTTGGCACGGATTAAGGGGCGCACCATATAACGCCCGTCGTTGCGCTTTGTCAGGAAGCCATAGCGCACCAGACGGTTGACGCTGGTGGTGGTATTCGTCTCGATCTTGCGTGCATCGCCGTAATCCTGCATGAACACCTGTATCATGTCCAATAGGTCTTCATCACTGAGAATCAGATCGGCTCCATCAAGATCACGCATCTCGTGCTCGTCCAGGCGTTCGCGCAGCAGCACCAGCAGCAACGTATCGGGGAAAGACAGATTGCGGCGGCTGGTCAAAGCAGGTAAGGCATCCTGATTATCATCATCACGGCTATCGTCATACAGGTAGGCAAAGTTGCCTATTTCATCCAGGTGCATCCCCAGGCCGATTTTTCCCAGGTACTCACGGATGGGATATTCATAATCGCG
This sequence comes from uncultured Anaerolineaceae bacterium, assembly GCA_964451095.1. Lineage (GTDB taxonomy): Bacteria > Chloroflexota > Anaerolineae > Aggregatilineales > Phototrophicaceae > DAOTTY01. The sequence continues at coordinate 19,614 of CAYVGI010000068.1, read as the reverse complement.
GATTTGCTGCCACGCGGCGGTGTCATCATAGTAGACGACGCCCTTCAGCAGTTTGCGCACGGCAGCGGCATACAGCTCAATACGTTCATCAGACATGGTTCACCTCGGCTTGGGGGTCTGGACGACGATAAACGATACGGGGTACGTCAATCTGTTTTTTGCCGCCGTTACGGGTGTGGATCGTGACGGTGTCACGCGCATCACGATCAATGCGATGGTGCGGGGCCTGCGCTGCAATTTGCAAATACGCGATCACCTCCGCCATCCCTTGCTCAATCGGGTAACTCGTGGTGAGTTCCGCCAGCGTGATCTCGTTGCGGCTCATCAATAAGCGGTCGATGTTTTCACGTAGGATGCTGTCGTCAATGTAGAAGGTGTCGTAAAGAGCAATCAGCGCCTCGGCATCAATCTGCGTGGAGGCGGCTCGCGGTCGCTCAGTCGCTTTGATCTGCTCTGGTGGGTTGAACAACGGGCGTTCCAGGGGTAACTCAATATCCGGTTCGCCCTCGATTGCATAGAAGGGGCGGCGGGTGCTGGTCGTCATCAGCGGTACAATGGCATCCTCAAGCTGGCTGGTTGCGTATTTGATCTCCTGTGCGAGTGTTTGCACGCGACGGCTCTCGATCACGTTGCGCGTGTCCACAACACGCCGCAGATGCTCGGCAAGACGTTGGTTAGACTGGTTCACACGTTCTCCGGCATCCAGCAAGTGCGAAGTTAAGCGTTGTAAAACTGCGTTTTCCGCGACAAATGGATTTAAACGTGGCATCTCGAACACCGCACCAATCAGGCTATCGAATGACTCGCGTTGCTCTGGATGCGTCAATAATTCGTAGAAGGCACGAAAACTCTGTCCCTCGTCACTTTCTTCTAGCTGTTCGTCCGCATCCAACGCCGTACCCAGGATGTCACCGCGTTTCGCTTCCGGGTCAAGTTGTGCTTGCTGGATGGTTCGCGCCATATCACGGAAGCGTTCTTCCACCATCGAGAAATCCCGTAGAAGCTGTGAGGCCATGCCGCTGATGTGATCCAACCGTTCGCGGATTTGCACATCGTTCAAGCCATCCACCTGCTGTGTTTCCTCAATATGGGCGATTTCGGCGTTTATCTCGTCGCGGCGCTCGTAAAGCTGTTGTAGCCGCTTCTCGATGTCCTCCGTACTACGGGTAACCACCTCATCCAGCAACGAGAGAATGTTACGCAGGCGCGACTCGGTGCCGATCATGCCACGATTCTGCATCTCCTCAAACCACCCAATCAGACGTTCGGCATGAGGAGATAGCTGCACCACGTAACCATCATCGCGGCTGCGAATACGGATCAGGTCGGCTTCCCTGCTCCAAATGTCGATGTAATGTCCGGCATCATGGCGGAACTGATCCTCAGTAGACAAGGTATTATTGACGTGATCGAGGTAGGCATCCAATCGCTCACGAAACAAATCCTGTAGTAGCAACACTTCGTGTTTCTGTTTGAACGCATAGTGTAGGAAACTCACAGCGAGGGGGAGCCACGCCTTGTTAAGCGCGAGAAATGCCGGATCGGTTTTGTGTAGACGGGTAACAGTGCTGAAATCCATAAATCATGAACTTTTTGTTCGACATATTTCAACTATTATATCTGATGGTTTATGAGCTATTCAATGAACGTTCAACGCCATATAGTCAGATTATGAAGTTATCACTGAGCGATTCAAGCAGCCCACGTATAACCGCAGCGTAGGACTTCTTCGCGGTGAGAATAACACACCTTGAGAGCGATCCATGCCCGTCGCTCCCGTCTGATGCTATACGTCTAGAGACTTCTCATTCTCCTCGAGAAGTCTTTTTTGTTTTATCTCATAATACAAACACCACCGTCCGGCGGCCCCGCGGATGCGGTTATGCATGGCTACTGACCAGCTCCGACAGACTGTAGAGCAAAGTGGTCATCCTGGGCTGTTAGTCTTGCTCGAAGAACAGCGGCAGGCGTGGGAGGAGAAGAAGCGTGCCGAAGCGGACGAATCCTGGGTAACCCTCAACACCACGGATTCACCCTACCACGCCACGTTACCCTGTTCCCACCATCTGCTGCCGTCGCATCCAGCAGATACGTGAACTCTGTCGGGTCGTCCGCCGGGATGATTCACTTTTTCCAGCCTTATGATGCAAACATTCACATTTCACTTTTTTCAGTCTTACGATGCAAATACTTACTTTTTCCGCTCGTCCAATACAAAGAGCAGGCTCTGCACATGCGAAAACGTGCTCAAAACCTGCATTCTTTTCCGACGTTACAATGCGAAGCACACCTGTTGTGTGTGATTTCCAGCGTAACTCCGGAAAAAGTGAGCGGATTCTATCGCACACGGAATCCGCTATGACATATACGTCGCCACCCCTATTCTGCTCCGGGTGTTTGTGGTGCCTCCTCACCTTCGTCTGCGTCGATGTTATCTGCCGCGCGCCGGTTCGGGAAAGCCTCGTCGAATGGCAGCAGTTCCACGCCGATTTCGCTACCAAACTGACCAGACACAATGCCCATCGTTAAGAAGTACACCGATGAGAAGATGATCCCCAATACCGTGCCCACGTAGACCGTGCGGTTCCCGTCGAACAGGTCGAGACCGCCCGCGATCAGGATAAACATGATGATCGAGAAGACGGCAGTGTTTGCGTAGTAGTCCAGCAGGGCACGCGGACGCCGTACCAGGTCCCCAAGGCGTGCAATGATGTTGTAGAACGCGCTGGCACGACCTGTCGCGCCATAACGCGCGATGGCTGCGCTGGCAACTGGAAACACGATCAGCAGGTAAACCATCGCAAACAACAGGATGTTGATGGCCGCGCTAATCAACGTGCCGACGGTGGACGCTTGTTCGCCCGTGATAAACAAATATCCGACCGGCGACAGCTGCGTCAGGATGAGCACCACCAGCAGCGGCAGCGAATAAATCAACAGCCCCAGCAGGACTACCAGCCCACGCATGACATCCCCGCGCACATTATGCCAGCGCCAGTCTGGCAGATGCTGTGACTCTTCCATGACCCCGCGTGCTGCACGCACCATGTAGCCCAGTGCAACCACCTGCCCAATCAGTGGGATGAAACCCATCATGATGTAGGTGAGCGTGTTGAGAATGCTGAACCCCGTAAAGAGTGTTTTAAGGGCATCTGGCACGCTTACGCCCTGTTCAACCACTTGGCTGCCGATCCCCTTCGCCCCGTCTCGAAAGCGCCGCCCACGCATGCCCGCCAGCAGCGTCTGTGCGATTTCGTTGTCTGCTGGTAGCTGCTCCAGTAGTTTGTGTGCTTCGTTGTATTGCCTGTCCTTCAGGTGTTGTTCTACTTGGTTAAGTATGGCTTGATCTTGCATCTTTGTCCTGCCACTCCGATTGTGTACCGTACGAATCTGCTACGCATTTTAACCCAAATGGCTGGCACGTGTGGCTAAATTAGCCCAACCGAATTAGGTAATCTGGACGATGTGAGCGGCGCTGCTGGGCGTATAGATTCGCCGGACGGTCTGTCCTGTGCACCCCGGTGGCAGACCTGCTATCATCTGCGGCATCAAACGAAAGCGAGCAACCCAACCCATGACGAACATGCTGCAACAGGCACAGCAACTACAGGACGAAATCGTGCGCCTGCGCCGGGATATTCACCAGCACCCGGAGTTGAGCTTCCAGGAGGTGCGTACAGCGCAGCTTGTGGCAGATACCCTGCAAGAGATCGGCTACCGTAATATCAAGACGCAGGTTGGGCGCACGGGCGTGACGGCGGAAATCGGCACGGGTTCCGGTCCGACGATTGGCATCCGCGCGGATATGGACGCGCTGCCCATCCACGAGACAACAGACGTGCCATGGAAGTCTGGCAATGACGGCGTGATGCACGCCTGCGGGCACGACGCGCACACAGCGATTTTGTTGGGCGTAGCGCACCTGCTGCACCAGGACTTTGCTGCGAACGGTGCAAGCTGGAACGGCAACGTGCGGCTTCTGTTCCAGCCGTCGGAGGAAGCAGCAGACGAGCAGGGCATAAGCGGTGCCAGCGCGATGATTAGCGACGGCGCGTTAGCGGGGGTCAATCACACGATTGCGCTGCACGTTGGCGCAGACCTGGAAAGCGGCAAGCTGTTCTTCCGCGATGGCTACGGTTGCGCAGCGCAGGACAGCTTCCAGGCGTGGGTGTGCGGCACGGGCGGGCACGGTGCCTACCCCCACAAAGGTACAGACCCGCTGTTCATGCTCAGCCACATTTTGCCGCACCTATACGCGATCCCGTCGCGCTACATCAACCCCAAAGAGCCGTGTGTGGTCAGCTTGGGAGAGGTGCGGGGCGGGGCGGCGTCAAATGTCATCCCCGATGCGGTCTATGTTCAGGGCACCATCCGCTCCTACGATGACGAGGTGCGCCAGCAACTCCGCGCCGAGGTGGAGCGCAGCTTCAAGCTGGCGGATGTGCTCGGCGGCAGCTATACCTTCAAGCTCAAACCCGGCTACCCCGCGCTGTGGAACGACGCCCGCGTTAACGACTGGATGCGCAGCGTTACACGAGAGACGGTTGGCGAAGCAGCAGTCGTGGATGACGAGGGCGGCATGGGCGCGGAGGACTTCGCGTACATGACGCAGCTTGCGCCGGGTGCCATGCTCATGCTGGGCGCGGCAAACGGCGGCGGCAACCATCACACTGCCAACTTTGACATTGACGAGAGCGTGTTCCCCGCAGGTGCAGCAGTCCTGGCGGAAACCGCCCGCCGCTTCGTGACCGGGCAGTTCACAGGCGCGGCAAGTTAGCCTGCCATGCGCGTTGCTTTCCTCGCCCCAGACCTGCACCATGGGCACGGTTGGGGGCACTACAGCATTAGTTTGGTGCGGGCACTGGCGGCACAAGGCGTGGACCCCGTGGTGCTGGCGGCGACAAACACGCCGTCCGTACCGGATTTGCCTGTGTACCCGCTGTTGCCCACCGTGTCGCCAGCGGAGCCGCGCCAACTGGCGAAGATGGGGCTGCTGGCATTACGTACGCGGCAGCATATCCAGTCGTGTGATCTGGTGCACGCACTGCTAGAGCCTTACGCGCCGCTGGCACAGTGGGCATCCGGGGGTAAGCCGTATCTCATCACCGGGCACGGTAGCTACGCCCAACCCGGCATTGATCGTCACGCGGCAGTGCGCCGGGTGCATGTTGCCGCGTTCCGGGGTGCTTGGCGCGTGGTGTGCGTCAGCCATTACACCGAGCAGCGTGCTAAAGCGCACATCCCAGACCTGCGCACAGCGGTGGTACACAACGGCATTGACCCAGCACGGTTTGCCCACCTGCCCCCCTTACCGGACGCACCCAAGCGCCCGGTTGTGCTCACCTCCGGCGGCATTAAGGAGCGCAAAGGAACATTGCAGTTGGTGAGGGCAATCGCTGCCGTGCGCGAACACATCCCTGACGTGCTGTGTGTGGTCATCGGCGCGACGCACCGCGAACCAGACTACACCGCGCAGGTGCAGGCGGCAATCGAAGAACTTCGTCTGCAAAATCATGTGTGGCTGCTCGGCTTCGTGCCAGAAGAAACGCTGCTGGGCTGGTACGGCGCAGCAGATGTGTTCGTGCTGCCCTCCATGAACAGCGGCGGCAAGTTCGAGGGCTACGGGCTGGTTCACCTGGAGGCGAGCGCCGCCGGGCTGCCCGTCATTGGCACACGAGACTGCGGCGCGGAAGATGTCATCGAACATGACGTGACCGGGCTGCTGGTGGGTCAGCAACAGATTGACGCCGAACTGCCCGCCGCCGTCCTCAAGCTGCTGCGTGACCCCCAACGTGCCCGCCTTATGGGCGCTGCTGGCAAGCAAAAGGCACAATACCAAACCTGGGACGCCGCCGCCGGGCAGATGCTGGCACTGTATCAGCAGGCACTTGCAGGGCGGGCACACGGCAAAAGATAAATTTTTCACGAACGAAGCGGGCGCTGTGCTATAATGTGCGCTGCTTTCTGACCTTTGACACTCGGAGCAAGTGGGTATGACCGAACAGGCACCAGCAGAAACAGAACCGACGTCCCGCAGTGTGTACATCACCGGGGGCGCGACGCGCTACGGACAGACGATCATCCGCCAGCTAACCGACGCCGGGCACAGTGTGGCGGCGTTTGCGGCGACCAGCAAAGAGGCAAACGCGGTGCGCAACTGCGGCGCACTGCCCGTGTATGGCGACGAAACCGACATGACCAGCATCCGCCACAACATCAAGCTGGCAAGCGCAGATACAGTCGTGCACCTCAAACCCCAGGCACTCAACGTTGCCCCCTTCGTCCGGCGGGAGTGGGACACGCTGGCTGCGCAAATGCAGGCGGAAAACGAGGCACTGCTAGAAGCGGCGGCACAGGCTGAGGTGGGCTTTGTCGTGCTGACGAGCTTTGCCTACCTGTTTGCGGACACTGCCGACGAACCCGTTGACGAAACTGCGCCCGCCCGCGAACCCGGTGGCAACCCCGTTTTTGCGGCGGCGCTGGCAGCAGAGCAGCGCGTGATGGAAATGGGCGGCTGTGTGCTGCGAGTGGGCTATCTGTATGGTGACGACGCAACCGACCCGCTGCGCGAACTGGGGGCACAACTGCGGCGCGGGCTGCCCATGCTGCCCGGCAAACACGGCGTGATGGCGAACTGGCTGCGCGAAACGGATTTGCCGGGGGCTGTTGTTGCCGCCACGGTGAACCAACCCGCCAACGCCATCATCAGCGTGGTGGACGGCACACCCACGCCCATCTACGATGTGCTGGTGACCTTCAGCGAGGAGACGGGACTGAAGCTGCCCCCGGCGATGCCGCAGTTCATGGCGCGGAATGTGTACGGCAGCACCCACCTATCGTTGCTTGGCGCAGATGTCGCCCTGAAAAACGACACTGCCCAGCAAACGCTCGGTTGGACACCCGAATACACTGACATCCACGCGAGCCTGGACGACATCTTGCTCACGTGGCGTGCCACAAGCGTGAAGGTCTAGGGCGATGGCACAACTAAAGGCGGTCTTGTTCGACCTGGACGATACGCTCATCGACTGGAGCCAGTTTAGCGGGGACTACTACAAGCTGGAACTGCCCAAGTTCGAGGCGCTGCGCGAGTACGCCATCGCTGAGGGGTATGATATGCCCCCCGTTGACAAGCTCATAGAGGCATTCCAGGAGTTCGCGGAGGCAGATTGGAACCACGGGCGCGAGACCCTCATCGCGCCGCACCTGCCGCGCATCTTGGTGAAGGTGCTGGCACGCTTTGATGTGCCGGAGGACAAGCTGGACGTTGATAGGCTGGTAGCGGTGTACGGCTGGGGCAAGGTGCACGGCACCCGTGTGTTCCCGGAGGTGCCCGGTGTGCTGGAAGACCTGCTGGCACGGCAGATCAAAATCGGCATCGTGACGAACGCCTTCCAGACGATGGTGATGCGCGACCGTGAACTAGAAGACCACGACCTGCTGCGCTACTTTGAAACGTGTCGCTTCTCCGCGGCGGATGTCGGGCACCTCAAGCCGCACCCGGCAATCTTCGAGCAGGCGCTGGCGTGCATTGGTACGGAACCTGACGAAACAGTCTTTGTGGGCGATAACCTGAACGCGGACATTGCCGGCGCGCAGCGCGTGGGCATGAAAGGGGTATGGCGGGATACAGGCTACCACTCCTCACGGCTCTCCTTGGGCATGATCGAGCCGGACGCGACCATAAAAAAGCTGACTGATATGCTGCCTCACCTCGACCGCTGGTACCCCGACTGGCGCAATGGTCAGTAACCTCAACCTCCTCACCAACGCCGATAGCAACCTCATCCTGACAGGCTACACCGGACCCAACCAGCCCGCCATTGGGCGGGCGCTGGCGTCTACGCTGGGGCGGCGGTTGGTGAACGTCGAAGACCGCCTGGAAGACCACATCGGCATGAGCGTCGCTGCTGTGCGCGAAACGTACGGGCAGGCACGCCTTAAGGACGTGGAGGCGAAGGTGCTGGAAGAAATTTTGTTGTACCGGGGTGCCGTCATCCGTGTGAGCGGGGAAACGCTCTCCCACAGTGAGAACCTCGCCCGCTTTGCAGACACCGGACCGGTCATCTGCCTGGTGGCGCGGCTGGACGCGGTGCTGCGGCGGCTGCACCTGGCAATGGGCAACCGCTTTCACAACCCCACAGACCGCGAAGTCGCGCTGGGCGAGCTACGCCGAGCGTGGTCTGTGCGGGGCAAACCCGGCGTACTGGAAGTAGACGCCACCTACCTGAGCGAAGACGAAACCATCACCGCCGTTGCCCACCTGTGGCAGCAGCTTACGCTGCAACGTGGCTAGCGCCGCGTTTGCACGGTCGGGTCGAACGCGTCGCGCAAACCATCCCCGATGACGTACAGGCACAGTACCGACGTTGTGATAAGCAGCCCTGGGAAGATGCCCAGGTACCACCCACCCGGCTCTGCATAGAACTCGCGTGCGTTGGTGAGCATGTTGCCCCAGGTGGGCACGGGCGGCTGTACACCCAAACCAATAAAGCTGAGTGCCGCCTCAGCCAGCATGAGCGTGCCAATGTCAATCGCCAGCGTGACGACCACAATGGAAATCAGGTTCGGTGCAATGTGCCGCACCATGATGTGAAGGTCGCTAGCGCCCATGCTGCGGGCACCGATGACAAATTCACGCTCGCGCAACCCCAGCGTCTCGCCGCGCACAAGGCGGGTTGTGCCCGTCCAGCCGATCAAACCGAGCACGAGCGTGAAGGTTAACGCCCCAGGTCGGAAGACTGCTGCCACGATAATCAACAGGAAAATCGTCGGCACAGACGTTAACGTTGTAATCACCCACATCAGCACATCGTCTGCCACGCCGCCATAAAACCCGCCAAGGATGCCGAATGACACCCCGATCGTCAGCGAAATGAGCGCGGCGAAGAACGCAATACCCAAAGTGACCCGGGCACCGTAAGCGAGCCGGGCGAGGTGGTCACGCCCGATGTCATCGGTTCCAAGCACGTGATAGCTGATAACGCCATCTTCCTCAGTGGTTGAGCCAATCGGCGCGAAAGCGTTCGTCGGGTTTGTGGCTGTGTAGCTCACGTTGAACGCCCGCTCAATCAGTGGGGCAGAAACCGCAAACGTGACCAAAATCAGCAGCACAATCATCATTGTCATGCTCAGGCGGTCACGGATGAAACGCTTCAGTGCTTTCTGGTAAAGGGATTCGCCGACCGCGACCGTGTGATTCGCCTCCAGACGAGCAACCTGATTAGACTGTTTTATCTCTACTGCCATCGTGATACCTCTCTAAAACCGGATGCGCGGGTCGATCAGTGCGTACAGCATATCGGACAAGATGAATCCGATGATGGTCGTGACGGAACCCACCAGCACGAATCCCATCACCAATGGGTAATCCTGCGCCAGCGCCGCCCCCACAGTCACATTGCCCAAGCCGGGCCAGCTAAACACCCGCTCCACAATCACAGAACCGCCGATTAGCCCGGTGAGCGCCGGACCGAGAAAGGTTGCGATAGGGATCAGGGCGTTGCGTGCGCCGTGACGAAGCCAGATTTGGCGCTCCGTTAGCCCCTTGGATTTCGCCGTGCGCATGTAATCCTGTGAGATGACATCCAGCATAGACGTCCGCATATAGCGCGAATAACCCGCAAGGAGCGTCGTTCCCAGCGTGATTGTCGGTAAAATGAGGAACTCCATCCGCTGCCAGATGGGCGGGCAACCGCCTAGTAGCGTTGTCTCGCAGCGCTTCGAGAGCGGCAACCAATCCAACTGGACGCTGAAAAACAAGATGAGCAGAAGCCCCAGCCAGAAGTTTGGCACCGCGTTGAAGATCACTGCCAGCACACGGGTGACGTTATCGAAAATGCCGCCCCGGTTGATGGCAGCGGCGATGCCAATGGGAATGCCCAGCGTGATACCAAAAACCAGCGATAGCGTTGTTAACTCCAGCGTTGGCACGATGAGTTCACCAATCACTTTGGTCACTGGCTGGCGGCTGCGCGTAAACGAATCGCCCAGGTCGCCCCGCAGGATGCCCAGGCGCGTGCCCCGGAAGTCTGGCTCGCCGTCGCCGTCGGTGTCGCGCATACGCCAGTCGTCGCCGATGAGCCAGTGCACGTACTGGATGGGCCAGGGGTCATTTACGCCCAACTGTGCCTCTAGCCGCTGGCGCTGCTCTGGCGAAACGTTCGGGTCAAACGCCAGCGCCGCCACCGGACCACCCGGCGCAGCAGTTATGAGCAGGTACGACAGGATCGTAATGCCAAACAACGTCGGGATCGCCTGGATCAGCCGCCGAAGAATATATTTACCCATATTGATGTGACTCCAACACTTACAGCGTGTGCGGGCTATGGTCTGTCCACAGAGGTTTATTAAGTGACATTATAATGACGTGGGTTGGTGAAAATAAAGGGGGCGGGGCAGTATTTTCCCCGCCCCCTCATGTGGTGGCTAACCAGAAGCTAGGTTACTCGGCGGAGATTGCCCAATCGGTCAGGTTCCAGTCGATATTGTTCGGGAAGGGCGCAAAGCCGCCTACGTTGTCGGTGGCGGCGTACATACCGTTTTGGCTAAACAGCCACAGGTATGGCATTTCGTCGTACATAATCTCTTGCATTTCCGCGTAGATGGCGCTGCGCTCTTCCTGGGCACAGCCGGGCACGGTGTTCGCCTGCTGCTCTAGCTCGAAGTACTCCTCGTTGTAGAAGGATGTAAAGTTAAAGCCACTGCCTGGGATGTCTGCCTGAGCACCAAAGAGCTGGATGGTGTTCGGGTCGTCTGGGTAGCCGGCACGCCAGCCCAGGATAAATGCGTCAAACGTCTGCGCGTCCATGATGTCTAGCAGTGTGTTGAACTCCACCGTCTGGAAGTCTACGGTAATGCCCAGGTCGGAAAGTTGGTCTTGCACGATGGTGCCGATTGCCTCGCGGCGCTCGTTACCGGCGTTGGTCAGCAGTTCGAACTCAAACGGGCTGCCCTCGAAGCTGGAGTCAACTTCCTGGGAGTACAGGCAGCCACGGCAAACGCGCACGCCGTCTTCCAGCACCCAGCCTGCTTCGTCAAGTAGTTCTGCTGCCAGTTCCATGTCAAACGGGCGTGGCTCAAGCTCTTCGTTAAACGCCCAGGAGGACGGGGTAATCTGTGCAGGCATCCGGCTGCCGTTACCAAACAGCGCACCCTCGATGATTTCGTCAATGTTCAGTGCATGACCCAGCGCATGGCGCACAGTCTTGTCGCTGAAGATGGGGTGCAGCCCCTGGTCGATGCGCTCGCCGTTCTCGTCAAGTGCGGGCTGGGGGTTTTCCGGGTCTGCCTGGTTCAGTCCCATGTAGTCCCAGGAGTTACCGGGGTACTCATACACCTGCATGTTGCCGCCGTTGTCAACGGATGCCTCGCGGATGCGGTTTTGCTGCGTTGCGGGCACACCCTCATAGAAGTTGATGTCCTCTTCTAGCAGCGCTTCCAGCAGGACTGCCTGGTCAGTGTACACATCCTGGATGAAACCGATCAGCGACGGACCCTCTTCGGCGATATCCGGGAAGTCGGGGTTGGTCAGCAGTGTGGTGGTTTCGCCGGGGCGGTACTGCCCAAAGTTGAACTCCCCGCCCGTAACCTGCGGCTCGGTGTTCAGTTCGATGGCGTCGTTTAAGTCTTCCGGTGCGTATGTGCTGTAGATGTGCTCCGGTACGGGGAATACGCTGGCAATAAAGTTTAACGCGGAGCACGCCGGGGAGGTCATGGTGAACTCAACCGTGAAGTCATCGACCTTCTGCACATCGGCAATCTCTTCCAGCACGAACGCATCCGGGTGCTCTGCCGCCGGGTCATTGAGCAGTGCCCAGTGCATCAGCACGTCATCGGCATTGATCTGCTCACCGTCCGTCCAGAAGAAGTCCTCACGCAGCGTGAGCGTGTACACCATATTATCGTCAGAAACGTCCCAGTTCGATGCGAGCGCACCATCCTGACCCGGTTCAATCGTCTGTGTTTCCGGGTCTACGCCGACCAAACCCGTAAACAGGTAGCCAACAATGTCTGCGCAGGCAGTGTCTGTGCAGTAAACAGGGCTGAGTGTGGCGGGTCCGTCGCCAAAGGAGGCGGTAATGGCGATGTTTTCGCCGTCTTGGGCGATGACCGGCAGCGCAAGCGCAGCACACAGCGCTACCACGATCACCGTGAGCAGCATCCGAGAACGAAACATACGAGTATCTCCTCAAATAGATTTGCAAGTAACAAGTGGGCGCCAAAAGGCGTTACTTTAACGTGTGAAGCTAACGGACTTGGGGGGGCATTGCAAGCACTTCTCACATTCACATTATGCGGGTATTAAATTTTTGGCAAATCTGATGATACCGCCTCGTGGCTATTTGTGAGCATTACACATTGAAAAGAGCGGAGCGCATACGCACTTACAAACCAAACAGCAAGCTAACCCTGATTTGCATCAAAGTTTGTTATCAAAGTCCACACATTGGTAAACCGCCACGAGCGCCAGCGCAGTCCCCAGCGATGGTACGCGCAGCACACCCATGCTGGCTTGTGAAAGTGTGTACAAATCGTGTGCTTGCACTGGTACAATTGCACGGACGTATTGTTAGCGCAGAGATTAACCCCCAACCATGAGCAGTGACATTTTCACCTATCCGTTTTTCGCCTCCGTTATCATGATGCTGGTAACTGGCATCTTCGCATTTTTAGTCTTGCGCAGTTGGTGGCACAAGCGCCGCCCGCACCTATTCGCGTGGGGCTTCGGGCTGGCTTTGTACTTTGTGGCGTCGTTTGCGCAGGTGTGGCTCAAGTTCGAGTGGAACCCCACCTTGTATCGGCTGTGGTACTGGTCTGGCGCGTTGATGATCCCGCCGTGGTTGGGTATGGGCACGGTGTTTTTGCTGGTGCGGCGCGGCAGCATCGCCCGTAATGTGTTTGCCGCACTCATCCTGGTCAGCGCCATGACGTTCGTGTGGATGTTCATCACACCGCTCACGCCGCCGGAACCGTGGGTGCAGGGCGCAGACCTGGTTGCACTCACCGATGACATTATGCCACCGTTTAGCGGCAGTGTGCGCGGTTTTGTGCCCATCACCAACGGGCTGGGCACGCTCATGCTCATCGGCGGGGCGATTTACTCCGCGCGGTTGTTCGCCGCCAAGCAGATCATGCGCAACCGGGTGATTGGCAACTGGTTTATTGCGGCAGGTGGGCTGCTGCCCGCAACAGGGGGGTATTTCATCCGCATCGACATGACCGCGTTTAAGTACACAGCAGATTTGCTGGGCGCGGTGCTCATCTTTGTGGGATACGTGTTCGCTACCACAGTGCCAAAGGCGGTGCAGCAAGCACGCAGCGAGAAACAGACCCCGCGCGAAACACAGCCAACCTAGCCACACACCTTTGCCGGGTCGCGCTTTATCTCGCCCGGCAACAGAACCAACCGATGGCAGGAGTGAGAATCACATCGCCCCTGCGGAAGAAGCAACCGAGATAAGTCTATGGCAGAGCTTTACCCAATCATTCGTGGTTTGCACTTCGTCGTTGCATGGGCGGGCGTGTACGTCGGTGCGCTGATGTTCGGCATCGGTGTGTACATTGGTGTGGTGCAGCGCCGGGACGTAACCAAGCTGTTCCGCCGGACGGTGTACTTTATCGCCGGCACGATGGTGGCACAGGTGGGTGTGGGTTTGCTACTGTGGTATGGGGCAGGGGCACGCCCGGCAGCAGAGGCACACTGGATATATGGTGTGGGCACAGCGGTGGCGCTACCCTTCTTCGCTTATATTGAAGTCACCGCGCAAAAGCGCCCATCCATGGGCAGCTACATCTGGGGATTCGGGATGCTGGTGGCAATTGGGTTCCGCAGCATCCTCACAGGCTAGCTAACTATCCTTTGTTTGCGGCGGTGTTCCGCTAGCGGCTCGGTAGACCATATCAATTGTGTCCAGCAGACGCTGCTTGTCTATCGGCTTGGGTACGAACCCATCGCAACCATTCTTCAAGAAGTGCGCGGCTTCGGCGTCGGTCGCGCTCGCCGTCACCATGATGATCGGCGTTTTTTTCATGCGCTCGCTGGTGCGCAGCATCATGATCGCGTCCATGCCGTTCACATAGGGCAGGTCGTAGTCCATCAAGATGACGTCGGGTTTCTCTCGCATGGCGAGCATCAGTCCCTTGCGCACATCAGGGGCATGGCTCAGGGTATGCCCAGAGGTCGCAAGCAGCTTCCTGACCATACGAACAGTATCAGGATTGTCTTCGATGTATAGAATACGCATTGCAGCAAATCCTTGAATCTCCCCCGTCAGAAGTTCTACCATAAATTAGACCATAAACTTAAATAAATTCCACGCCAATCTCAAGGAAAATGGCGAGCTGTGGTGTAAAAATTTGACGACAAACCATCGTGCAACGATCATAGAAGCAACTCATGCCGCGAACCACAAAGCGTAAGAGGTCTGCTATGCGCCAGATTGATTTATCCGACTATACCCGCGAGGCAACCCAGGCAGCGGCTAACGCCCTGATGGACGCAGAAGCGTCTGCTGTGGTGAATGCGGGTCACTACGAGCGCAGCCACACCCGCACCGCGTACCGCAACGGCTACCGCACCCGTGACTGGGAAACTGTCCACGGCACGGTAACACTGCACATCCCCAAGCTGCGCCGGGGCAGTTACTACCCTGCTTTCCTTGATGATGCGAGGGCAGGCGCGACGTTCGGGCGGGCGGCATGGGCGGCACTGCTGACGGAAATGCAAAGCGACGATGTGCTGCCGCTGCTCACAACCCCGGACGAAGGGGTGGCGAAGCGTGTGTGCAAGGCGCTCAACCGCACCGCAAAGCGCTACCTCACCCGACGGCTGCGCCATCGGTACCCGGTGCTGTTCATTGACCGCCATGCTGGCTATGTACTGGTCTACGGGCAGCGCTTAGACGGCGCAATCGAACTGTTGGACGTGCAACCTGACGCACAGGATGCGGGTGCCGCTGGCTGGCGGCAGATCGTGCGCGGCTGGGTGCAGCGTGGGCTAACAGGCGTAGAGCAGATCGCAGGGGGGGCGGTTACCGATGCCGCTGGGCGGGCAGTGCGCGAGGCGTTCCCGGAGGCGGTGCTTGCCAACCACGACGAGCCACAGATTGTTGCCGCGCTGGGGTTGCCCCTGCCCCAACCCGCCGTTGATCGTGGCTACCCGCTGGCGCTGCGGCAAACCGCGACAGACAGCACACTTTCGCTGGTCGTGAGGGGCGATACCCTCATCACGCTGCGGCGGATGCTGCGCGACGAGCGTGACGCCGTGGGCGAAGTCACACTGCCCGCCGCATAACACAACACAATTGCAGGCAAACAACCAACAGAGGTTATAACCCAATGAACATCCCGATAGTGATTGACCGCACCGGGCGTGGCGAACGCGCCTACGACATTTACTCAATGCTGCTAAGTTCGCGCGTGGTGATGCTCAACCAGGAGATCAACGACCAGGTAGCAAACCTGATGGTGGCGCAACTGCTGTTCCTGGACAGAGAAGACGCCGACCGTGACATTCAACTGTATGTGCAGTCCCCCGGCGGTGTAATCTACGCGGGCATGGCAATCTACGACACCATGCAGCAGATCTCCGCGCCGGTGAGCACCGTTGCCGTGGGCATGACGATGAGCTTCGGCACGGTGGTGCTGATGGCAGGCGAGCATGGCAAGCGCTACGCCCTGCCCAACGCGACCATCCACATGCACCAGCCGCTGGGCGGGGCACGCGGGCAAGCGTCGGACATTGTGATTGCCGCCCGCGAGACACAGCGCCTCAAAGATAAACTGTATAACATGTTTGTGCACCACACCGGGCAGGACTACGAGCGCATCGAAAGTGACCTGGAGCGCGACATCTACCTGACGGCAGACGATGCAGTTGAATACGGGTTAATTGATCAGGTCATCGGCAGCCCCCAAGACCTGAACGGTAGTGGCAACGGCAGCTTAACCGGGCGCATGGGCAACTAATCGAGAGCACAGACTGTGGGCGAGTGTTATGAACCCACACCAGCCGCGTTATCGCATAACCGTAGAACCGCTCAACCCCGCCCAGCCCGAGCTGCTTTAGCTGCTTCTGGGCGGTGGGATGCAAATCCGCCGCAAAATATGGAATGCACCCGAATACCGCGTGCGCGTTGCAGACTGCGCCCCCCTGCCCTACAATATGATAGACTGACAGAGACGTTTAACCGCAAGGGGTTGCACCATGCAGGGGGTTCCTGGCATGTGGGGTCGCGCAAGATGGATGGTGTTATGTGTGGTGCTGCTTGCAGCTTGCCGCCCAGTTCCAGAGCAGGTCGTCGAAATGCCCACACAGGTGGTCATCCCAACCAATACCCCCGCCCCGCCGACCGAAACACCCCTACCGCCCACGCTCACGCCAACACAAACCCCAACGCCCTCACAAACACCCATCCCGCCCACACCAACCGCATCGCGCACGCCGCGCCCCACATTTACGCCCGTGGTCACGGAAGTTGCCGCAACGTGCCGTGAACTGCTCTCGGATGGGCTGGCATTTACGCAGTTCAACTGTGATGATGCGCGTGTGGATCGCGTGTGTTATGGTAGTGCCTTTCTGGAAAGCGAGATAAGAGAAACGGCGGAGGGCAACTCCCCGCTGCGCTTCCCCGGCACCACCGCATCAACAGATGACATTGAGCAGTTATCGGTTGGGGCACTAGACCCAGAGGAGGCTTTGTGGGGGCTGGCGCTCGTGCGCCTGGGATCCGACCGCAACCGCCCTTTCCCCAACCTGGACTACATATCCCTTGTGCTGTTTGGCGGCACTCGCCTGCAAAACGTCACACCTGCGCAGTCTGTGCAGGAAGAAAACCGCCGTAACGCCCCCGTTGGGCAGCAGGAGCGGCTGCGCCCGCCCATGTCGTCGTTCACGCTAGCGACCACCCCCACAAACACAGACTGTGGCTTTGTGCCCGTGGGTGCTCTGGTCCAGGCACCTGCGTCGGCACGCCCCGAGGGTGCCGAACTGATTATCAACGGTGTGACGGTCACGTTTGATGGCACACTTTACATCGCTGCACAACCCGGCGCGGATATGATCGTGAGCGTGCTGGAAGGCAGTGCGAGCCTCGCGCTTGGCGAAACGGTGCAGGAGATGATTACGGGCACGCAGTCCATTGTGGTGATGACCGACGACCTCGCACCACTCACACTGCCGAGCGAGATGGCACAGTACAACCCCAACGACGTGCGCAGCATCTTCGAGGGGGCGAGCGACATATTCACGCTGCTGGACCGCGAGATTAGCCTGCCCGCCGCGCCCTCGGCAAGCGAACTGGCACTGCTGAACACGCTCAGCGGGACGTACACGGTGCAAACGCGCTTTACCCGGCTGGACGGGTTGCTCTCTGAGGGAGACACGCCAGACAGCACCACCATTGCCGAGGCACAGCAGTTCTGCCGCTGGACGGCAGGGCAGCAGGTGGGGTTCGAGTATACCCTGCCGTTTGAAATTGTGATGGATGAAGATGAGGAGTTCTTCGACATCCAGGCGAGCTACCCCGGCGTGCTGTTCCCGCCGCGCTTCATCCGCCTGGAAAACACCCAGAACACCTACACCGCCACTGATGAAACCAGCGGTGCCAAGTTCGAGCATGTGATCACGTTTGTCTCCCGCACAGAACTGACGTGGCGCTTGGAGGCGTTCAACCTGCCGGGCACGCGCTGCACAGGCGGTGTCATCGTCGGGGAGGGCGCACGAGAGGCACCCGTCGGCGTACAGGACATTGCCAGCACCAGCTTTGAGGTGTGGGAGATGGAACTCACGCTGGATGACTTCTACGTGCCGCGTGAGCTTATCCTGCTGGACTGCCCCGCCGACGACCTGCTCACGCCCGATGACCTACCCGGCACGCTGCTGCTTAATGTGGTACGCGAGGACGAAACCGTGAGCGCCCAAGCCAACTTTGCGGGCATCACGCTGCCGCCGCAGCTCACGCAGGATGCGGCAAACCCCGATGTGTACACCGGGGAAGCCACCAACGCGGAAAGCGGGCAGCAGTTTTTCCATCGGCTAGAGTTTGTGGACGAGGGTAACTTGCTGTGGCGTTTGATGGTGCGCGACACAGCGGGCAACTGTCGCCTGGGGGCAATCGAAGCGCGTGGGTTGCCCTTTGCGCAGTAGCAATTACGGACGAGAGACAACACACCCATGAGCTTTATCATCACCCGCCCTGGCAAAACCCAACTGATCCTGGAAAACCCGGTTATGCCCGCCGCTGGCACGTTCGGCTATGGCAACCTGTACCACGACATGGTGAACCTGAAGAAGATTGGTGCAGTGGTGACGAACCCGGTCACGTATCACTCGCGCAAGCCCGCCAACGGTGTGCGTGTGGTACCGCTGGACTCCGGTGTGCTGGTGCACACAGGGCTACCCAACACAGGCGTGAGCAAGGTTATCAAGCGGTGGCGCGATGTGTGGCGGCTGCTGCCTGTGCCCACCATTTTGCACCTCGCAGCGACCAGCCCCGACGATGTGACCAAGAGCATGGAGTTCATCGAGACAGCAGACACGATCTCCGCTGTGGAACTGGGCTTGGAAGAAGATTTACCGCCAGACGAAGCAGAACGCCTGACCTCGGCGGCGGTGCGCAACACAGAAAAACCCGTGCTGGTGCGCCTGCCGCTGGCGAGCGCCTACGAAATCGCGGAGGCTGTCGCAGATGCGGGGGCAGGGGCGCTGGTGGTGGGCGCACCGCCGCGTGGCACCGCCCGTGACCCGATTAGTGGCAAGCTGATAACCGGGCGTGTGTACAGCCCGGTGGTGAAGACGCTTTCGCTGCAACTGGTGCAGCGGCTGGCAGGGCGCATGAAGGACATCCCAATTGTGGGCGCGGGCGGCATACACACGCAGCAGGACGCCCGCGACTTCATCACTGCCGGTGCAGTCGCCGTGCAGGTAGACAGTGTGATGTGGGTGCTGCCCCGCATGATCGAGATCATCGGGCGCGACCTGGGCGGGTGGATTCTCACACGGGAGACGGGGGCACTCGCGGATGAGTGGTTTACCGGCATCGGCAACACCGATGTGCTCGACCGTGACCAGGACCTGTACGACAACGAGGCGGCACGCGAATAGCCTAACCGCATCGCATACTTCACCGTGGCTTAACTTGCCAAATTGTTCTATTTGTTCTACGCTTGATTAGAACGTATATTTTTATCTGCGGGAAGTGAAAACCCATATGACCCAATTGACTGCCACCAGTGTGACGTTTGGCGTGCCCGTAACGGACATGGACGAGGCAACACAGTGGTACAAGGCATGGCTCGGTGATGTGCCGCAGCTTGACCCGGCACCCGGTGTGCGCGAGTTCGAGGTGATGCCGAACGTGTGGCTGCAAATCAGCGAGGAAACGGTTGGTTCTCCATCGGCACATGCGTTTCGGCTGGGCGTGGACGACGCAGCGGCGTGGCACGCCCGCCTAAGCAACCTAAATGTCACCGTGGAGGATATCGTCGAGGTGCCCGGCGCAGTGAAGTTCTTTGACTTCCGCGACCCATACGGCAATCTGCTGAGCCTGTACGAGGTGCTAGTGCAGGTTCGGGTCTTAAGGGTTGAATAAATGGTGTAAAGTGATTCTCATA
>CAYVGI010000067.1:0-25179 GCA_964451095.1 uncultured Anaerolineaceae bacterium | reverse complement strand
GAGGATGTTGGCACGCAGGTGCGCGTCGAGGGCGCTGACGTGCGGAGTGAGCGCGGCATCGGGGCACCCCAGGGCACAATCATCACTGTGGAGCACCTGTTTTACAACACACCCGCCCGGCTTAAATTCCTCAAAACAGATAATACAGAGCGCCGCCACATCACAACGGTGGTGATGAACTACGCGCTGGCGTACCCTGGTGTGCGCTTCACGCTGGAGCAGGACGGGCGCGAGACGCTGCACACGGATGGCACGGGCTACCTTGCCGATGCACTGGTAAAGCTGTTCGGCGTAGACGACTTCAAACAGCTTGTCGAGCTAGACGCGCCCGAGGATGAGCGTCGTGGGCGCACACCCGTGCGCGTGTACGGGTACACATCCGTGCCGGACTACAGCCGTGGCGACCGGACGAAAATCCTGTTGTTTGTGAACGGGCGTGCTGTACAGGACAGCAAAATCGCCTATGCGGTCATCCAGGCGTACCACACCTTCCTGATGAATGGGCGCTATCCCGTTTCTGTCCTGATGATTGAGGTGCCGCCGGACGAAGTGGATGTCAATGTACACCCCACCAAGGCGGAAGTACGCTTCCGTGACCCGAATGCCGTGTTCAGTGCGGTGCAGCGGGCAGTGCGCCGCGCCATCGTGAACAACGCCTCCCCGCTGGCGGATTTGCACCGGGGCGCACTCAAGCAGGCAGGTGGTGCTAGCGGCGATGCACCTGCCATCGAAACAAACCTGGGCAGCATAGAGCGGCATGTGCAGCTAAACATGGACAGCTACATGGACGAACCTGGTCAGCACGCGCGGCGCGGCACGCTGGCAGGCACCCACAGCGCAGATGATTGGGAAGCAGACACTGCTATCCCGGAGGGTGCTGGTGCGCCGCGCAAACCGCGTACACTGCCCATGCTGCGCGTAGTGGGGCAGGTTGCTGCGTCCTATGTCGTGGCGGAAGGTCCCGCTGGCATGTACCTGGTTGACCAGCACGCTGCCCATGAGCGCGTGTTGTACGAGGAGTTCATGGCGGCGTACCGCGCACAGGGCAGCATCGCGCAGCAGTCGCTTGGGCAAACCGTTCAGCTTTCACCCACCGATGCGAAGCTAGTTGAGGAGCACATGGGCGCATTGGAAGCAGTTGGGCTGATGTTAGAGCCGTTCGGTCCGAACATGTTCACGGTGCGCAGTGTGCCTGCCATGCTGGCGGATGCGAACCCGCAGGCAGTGGTGGCGTCAATCATCAGTGACCTGGAACTGGGCAACGTGCCCGGCGAAGAGGCAATCGAAGAGAAAATCGTCAAGCGCATTTGCAAGCAGGTCGCCGTCAAAGCGGGGCAGGTGCTCAGCATTGACGAGATGCAGGGACTCATTCGGCAGTTGGAGCGCTGCGAGTCTCCGCATACATGCCCGCACGGGCGACCGACGATTTTGCACATGAGCGCCGACCAACTTGCGAAAGAGTTCGGGCGGTTGGGGCGTCGTTAGGACGTAACCGGGGAGGGAACAACATGATTGACCATGGCAAACACAGTGTGTTGGGTGTGCTGGTGGATGCTGTCGACTATGAATCAGCAGTCTCGCGCGTAATCCGTGCGGGGCAGGCACGCCAACCGCTAGCGGTGAGTGCCCTTGCCGTGCACGGCGTGATGACGGGTGTGCAAAGCGACGAACATCGCCACCGCCTGAATCACCTTGACCTGATTGTGCCGGATGGTCAGCCGGTGCGCTGGGCATTGAATGTGCTGCACGCGGTGAATCTCTCCGACCGGGTGTACGGTCCCACGCTGATGCTCAAGCTGTGTGAGCAGGCGGCAGCACAAAACCTGCCGATTTTTCTCTATGGTTCCAAACCAGAGACGTTGGATAAGCTGGCAGCGAACCTCACCCGGCGGCACCCCACCCTGACGATTGCAGGCGTCGCGCCGTCGCGCTTCCGCACGACGACCCCGGCGGAGAAAGCACAGATCGCGCACGACATCAAGGCAAGTGGTGCCGCGTTGGTGTTCGTGGGGTTGGGCTGCCCACGCCAGGAAGTGTGGGCATATGAATACCGCGAGGCGCTGGGTATGCCGATTATTGCCGTGGGCGCAGCGTTTGACTTCCATGCTGGTAATGTGCCGCAAGCACCCCGCTGGATGCAGCGTGCCGGGCTGGAATGGCTGTTCCGGCTTTTGCAAGAACCCAGACGACTGTGGCGGCGCTACCTGCTGCTGAACCCGGTCTACCTGTGGCTGCTGCTGCTGCAAATTACCGGGCTGCGCCGCTTTGACGCAGGCGGAACCATCCCGCCGGGCAAGGAAATTCTCTACGGTTGATGAGGCAGTCTATTCCGTGCTGCCACGCCATTGGAACTGTCGCACGGCGGGTTGCCCGCTAATGTCCTCGTAGAACCCTGCCGCGTTTTGCCTACCCACCGTGACCCACCACTCGAATGTGTGCGGCTGCCCGTCCTGCGGAATTAGCTCAGCAGGTACCTCAAGAGCAGTGCTGCGCGTAACAAATGCGTTGACGCTGCCGCCCTCCACCGTGTTGTCCTTGATGTAGACTAAGTACACCTCGTCGTCATTGAGGAAGCCCGCGCTGACCCATTGCAGGCGAATGCGACCCGGTTGCACGATGGCACCATCGGGTGGGAAAGCGATCAGCGGCGCGACGTAGGTTGGTGTGGGCGTTGCCGTCTCATTGCCGGAGGGCGTGGGTGAGAGCGTCGGCGTCGGTGTGGGTGCAGGGACGCGCACTTCCTGCCGCTCCTGCAAAATAATCACGCAGTCCGGTCCGCCGCTGGGGATGTTGAAGTTACAGCCGAAGAAGCCAATATCTGGGTTTAGCTGGGAAACAATCTCTAGCGTTGTGCTGTACTGCTGCGCAATGTCGATGACCGTCTCGCCCTCTTGCACGACGTGCCCGGTGGTCGGGGCATCTCCAAGCTGATCTGACAGGGATACCTGCTGCGGTTCGCTTGGCGCTGAATCGCCATCGGTGGTTGTATCTGCCTCTGCTGGTGCCTGCACGACCTCTGCCGTGGGGCGCGGGATGAGGATCGTGTTGCCAGCACCGGGCAGGCTGTCCGCATTTGGGATGGTTTCATTGATCCGTACCACCTCGTCAATCACATCAAAGCTGCGATGCCCGTACAACTGAATGATGAAGCCCAGCGTCTCGCCCTCCTGAATCGTATGCTCCACCGGACCGGGCGTTGCGGTGGCAGTTGCCGTTGCTGTGGGGGGCAAGGGTGTGTCTGTTGGCTCCACGACGGGCTGCGGCGTGTCCGTCACCGGGACGGGTGACAGTGTAACCGTGGGGGGGGGCGTGGTAGTGGGTGCAGGTGTCTCGGACGCAGGAATGATCGTTGGTGTGGCACCGCCGGGCACCTGCGAGAACGTACAGCCTGTGCTCACCAGGGCAATACAGCCCAGGCAAACCCCACCCACAAATAGTTGGCGCTTAAACATGATTCGTTGCTCTCTTTGGCTCGGCTACTCGGTGGTTTCGGGGTCGGGCGCAGTCGCTTCCCAGGTGAACGTGCGCGTATCGGTCACATAGATGGGCGCTTCGGGGGTGTTCAGGTCAACCACGCTAATGCGCCATTGGTAGTCGTGGCGGGCACCGTCGCGCTCTTGCCATTCCGCCGGGATGATAAAAAACGACTCGCGCACATCTTTGGTGAAGGTGGTGCCTGTCTCCAGGTTTTGCACCCGCACACGGTACACCTCGTTTTCCGACAGCGTCCCGGTGCCTGCCCAGCGCAGCGTTACCAGTTCGGTGCGGCGGAACAGGGCACGGTCGCCGGGGCTAGATAGATTCGGCGCGTTGAACGTTGCGGTGGCGGTAGGCGTCGCGGTTTCGCTGCCGGACGGCGTGGGCGAAAGTGTGGGCGTGGGTGTGGGTGCTGGGACGCGAATCTGCTGTCCAGCGCTCAAGAACACATTGCAGTCCGGACCGCCCGTGAACTCACCGAAGTCACACTGGTTGAACTCAATCTCCGGGTTCAGTTGCGAGAGCACCTCCACGCCGCCGCTGTACTGGTAAGCAATCACAATGATGTTCTCGTCCTGCTGCACGGTGTGCCACTGGATGCCTGGCGGCAGCGTGGGCGACGGTGATGGCGTAAACGTCGGCAAACCGTCGGCACCATCTGCGAAGAGCACACTGGCGAAGCTGCTACCCCCCTGTGCTTCGCCTTCTGCGCTATCCTCGTTGCTGCCGTCGCCTTCTTCGGGTTGGGCATTCGGGTCTACAGTTGGGGTGGGGCGCGGGACCTCAATCACCTCCCCGATTTGCAGTGATGTGCCGCTGTCCAGTTCGTTGATTTCTAGCACCTCATCCATAACGTCAAAGTCCCGGTGCCCGCATAGTGCCATTATCGCATACAGTGTTGACCCAGGCTGTACTTCGATAAGGCATGGTCCCTCGGTTGGTGTGGGCGTAACCGTCGGCGGCGCATCTGTCACGGTAGCAAGCTGCACCGGGGGGCGCGGCGTGTTTGTAGAAAAGGGTTGGTCGTTAGGCTGTGCGATGAGCGCTTCGAACGTCTCCGTCAAGATGGGGTTACCAGCGCTGGCGTTGGTAGCGCCAGGGTCGTTTAACATCAGGAACACCAGCCCCGCCAGCCCACCAATGACAAAAAGCACCAGTCCACTCACGATGTATGCCCCGCTGCGCCAGCGCAGTTCACTCTCCATCAGGTCGGTTTCCCCGAAGTGAGAGTCGAACGTCGCACGTTTATTCGGTGGTGGCGGTTGGTTTACGCCAGCGGTCGCAAGCGCGGCACCACAGTTGTTGCAAAAGCGTGCCTGCGGTGGGTTAGCCGCGTCGCAGACGTGGCAGATTTTCGGGTCATCTGGTGCCAAACACAGTTCCTCACGGGCAGTGTGCCCCTGGTAAGCAAAGCGCCGTCCATTATGAGGCAGTGCCTGTGCGTGTCAAGACGATACGCCCCCGTGTGGAAACGATGGCATCACGGATTTGCTCTTTTGCCGCGACGGTTGCCCGTTCTAGCACAACGGTGTTCTGCAAGTGTGCTTCCCTGCCGACAGACGCGCCTTGTTCCAGGTAGACGTGCGGACCGATGATCGCCCCTTGCCCCACACTGACGCCGGGGTCAATGCGAACGGGTTGGATAATGCGGACGGTATAAGGCAGTTCGCTGAGGATGTTGGCGTCTATTTTCTCGTCCAACAGGTAGTGGTTGAGCGTGATGAGGTCTTCGTCGGACTGCACCTGTAATACCCAACTGGTACGGGCGATGCGCGTGCAGCTCCCGGTGCCGATGTAAGACTGAATAAGCTCTGTGAGCGTGTTTTTTCGCTGTGCCTCATTGCTCAGCGCTGCCAGGTACTGTACGGTTTTTGCTCCGCAGGCAAGCACGCCCGCCAGCACCAAGTTCTGATGCTTGGGCTGCTGCGTCTGGGTCACGCTTGTCACTTCCTCAGCAGCAACACGCGGCGATGTGCTGAACCCAATCTCGCTGCTATCTGGCAGTGGCACGTGGGCGTAGGTGTGTACTTTCGTGGTAGAGAGGCTGCTGAGCGCCCCGGTCAGAATCAAATCTTCCGGCGACATCGTGTGGTATTTGAGCAACCGTGCCGGGAAGTTGCCGTGGGTGAAGCTGTTGTAGCTGGCGAGCAGCCAAGGGCTTTGGTTTTCCTTGGCGATGCCCGCAAGCGTACGCCCCAGCGGTTGTGCGTCGCGCTTGAGCACAAACTCCACCGTGACATCTGGCAGCCACTTTGTAGTAAGGTAGCTGGCGATGCTACCGTCCATCTCTCCCAGCACGACAATGTACTTCTGGATGCCAATGCGGTGCAGGCGATCCATCACGCGCACGACCATCGGCTTACCCAGCGCAGGCAGCATGGTGCGCGGGCGGGTGTATATGAGTTCGCTTTGGTGCGCTTTACTGCCCGTGGCGAGTATAACAGCGGTATCAATCAAGAGGTGGCTCCAGCATTGCGGCGACCGACACCATAAGTATAACATGGTTTGGCAGCATTTTTATGTATCTGCATCATGCAAAATTAATGTTAAATTTGTTATACTTCGCATGTGTGGAAGCAGAAAGGGACAAACCGATCACTATGACCGCGCCAAAAGTTGTCGTAAATTATCACATCAAGCGCTTAAAAGATAAAAACCCCGATGTACGCCTGAATGCCATTGAAGAACTGCGCAAGATTGGCGACGCAGACGCGATGGAACCGCTGCAAGAGTTGTTCAACAGCGATGATAACGTGGACGTGAAGAAAGCCGCCCAGGAGGCTGGGCGGGCGATTTGGCAAATGAAAAACGGGGCACAGTCTGACTAGGCACAGGCGGGTAGCGGCGGTTGCCCGCCCCTCCCACCTGATGCTGCATGGCTAGCTGCAAAGCTGCTGCAAGCGCTCTTCAATTTGTGACTGTGTTGCTTGCAGGTCGGCAAGGTTGTCCCGTTCACGCTGGACGACATCTTCCGGGGCATTGCCCACAAAGCCTTTGTTCGCCAGCATCCCCTGGGAGCGCCCGATGCCCTGCTTCACTTTTTCAAGCTCTTTGTTCAGCCGGGTGCACTCCGCTTCCACGTCCACCATGCCCGCCAGCGGCAGGTAGATGGTAACGTCGTTGGCAACGACGGTTGCCGCTTCTTCTGTGTAACCCGTGCCGTCTTCCAGGAACTTCATCTCGGACACATTGGTGTTCGGGACGCGGGCAAACACATAGGCGTACTCTTCTAGCAGTTTACGGTGGCTGCCTGGGTTGACGACCGCCTGGATCTTGTGCTTCGGTTCCACGTTATATTCGTCCCGCGTGTTACGGACGCCGCGCACCAGTTCAATCAGCAAGTCCATGTTGTTCTCTGCCGCTTCGTTGATGTACGCGTCATCTGCCTGGGGCCACTGTGCGATGATGAGCGCCTCGCCCTCAGTGGGCAGGTAGCCCCACAGTTCCTCCGTGGCGAACGGCATGTACGGGTGCAGCAGCCGCAGCGACTGATCGAGCGTGTGAACCAGTGTGCGCAGGGCATTTTCGCGCTCACGTTCGTTCCCATCGTAAATGGGCTGCTTGGCGAACTCGATGTACCAGTCTGCAAACTCCCGCCACATGAAGTCATATATCTGCCGTCCCGCTTCGCCGTACTGGTAGCTGTCAAACAGCCGCTGAACATTGCCAATCAACCCGTTCAAGCGGCTGAGGATCCAGCGCGAGGGCAAATCCAACTCATCAACAGGGGGGGCACCTGCGGGCAGGTCGCCAGTGTAGTTGCTGTCCAGGTTAAAGCGCGTGAAGCTCACCATATTCCAGATTTTGTTGATGAAGCGATACGCATTCTCGACGCGGGTTGTGTCCAGGTTGATGTCTTGCCCAGGGGTGCCGCTGGTGATGAGCGTGTAGCGCAGCGGGTCTGCACCGAATTGGTCAACTAGGTCAAGCGGGTCGATTACGTTGCCAATGGTTTTGCTGAACTTGCGCCCCTTCTCGTCGCGTACCAGCCCGTGCAGGTAAACCGTATGGAACGGTGCTTCGTCTGTAAACCACAGCCCGAACATGATCATGCGGGCAACCCAGAAGAACAGAATGTCCCAGCCCGTTTCCATGACCGAGGTCGGGTAGTAACGCTTAAGGTCGTCGGTTTCCTCGGGCCAGCCGAGCGTACTGAAGGGCCACAAACCGCTGCTGAACCACGTATCGAGCACGTCTTCCTCTGGTGTCCAGGGTCCGCCGTCCGTGGGTGCGTCCTTGCCGACGTGAACTTCGCCGTTGGGTCCGTACCAAACCGGGATGCGGTGCCCCCACCACAGTTGGCGGCTGATGTTCCAGTCGTGGATGTTTTCCATCCAGCGGAAGAAATCTTTCTCGAACCGCTCTGGCACAAACTTGATTTCGCCGTCCCGAACCGCCTGCATTGCCTTATCTGCCAGGGGCTGGATTTTGACGAACCACTGAGTGCTCAGCAGCGGCTCGATTGCCTCACCGCCGCGCTGGCTAATGGGCAGCACCATTGCGTGGTCTTTCGCTTCGATGGTCATGCCTGCTGCTTCCATGTCTGCCCACAGCTTCTTGCGTGCCTCGTGACGGTCTAGCCCGGCATAGTCGCCCGCGTTTTCGTTCAGGCTCGCGTCCGGGTTCATGATGTTAATCATTTCTAGCCCGTGCTTTTGCCCCAACTCGTAGTCGTTGAAATCGTGGGCAGGCGTGATCTTGAGCGCACCCGTGCCGAACTCCATGTCCACGTACTCGTCCGCAATGATGGGGATAGAGCGGTTGAGCATCGGCACGACGGCACGCTTGCCGATGAAGTCCTTGTAACGCGGGTCTTCCGGGTGAACGCAAACGGCGGTATCGCCCAGGATCGTTTCTGGGCGGGTGGTGGCAACGGGCAGCACACCACCGCCCTCAACTGGGTAGTTGAAGTAATACAGCTTGCCGTTGATTTCCTTATCCTCAACTTCGAGGTCGCTGACGGATGTTTGCAGCCCCGGCGACCAGTTCACCAGCTTGGGTCCCCGGTAGATTAGCCCCTCGTCGTACAGGCGGATGAATACCTCAGTAACCGCGTCGGAGAAGCCCTCGTCCATGGTAAAGCGCTCGCGCTCCCAGTCACAGCTTGCACCCATGCGCCGTAGCTGCTGCGTGATGGTGCCGCCGTACTGTTCTTTCCATGCCCAGGTGCGCCGCAGGAACTCCTCGCGCCCAACTTCCTGGCGAGATGTGCCCTCGCTGCGCAGCAGCTTTTCCACCTGGAGCTGCGTGGCGATGCCCGCGTGGTCTGTTCCCGGCAGCCATAGCGCTGCCTTGCCGCGCATCCGCTCGTGGCGGGTCATCAAGTCTTGCAGGGAGACAAACAGCGCGTGCCCCAGGTGCAGTGCCCCGGTCACGTTGGGCGGCGGGATGCTAATGGTAAACGATTCTGCGTCCTCGTCTGCGACTTCGGGCTTGAAGTAACCCTTTTCTTCCCACCATTTGTACAGGCGGTCTTCTGCCTCTGCAAAGTCGAAGTTTTTGGGCATTTTCTTGGTTGGTGTAGGTGGCATTTCTCTGGTTCTCTCTTTTCTCACTTTGCTTGCTATTGTGTGTTTATTAGAGCGGTCTGCGCGTGATGATGACGCGGTCGGTGCGCTCTGCCTTGTCCTCGTAGTTGGTGAAGCCCGCTTCCAGCAGCACAACTTTCACCTCGTCGGTGGAGAGCGGGCGGAAGTTGACCCATCGCTTGCGCGTGTTGTAACGCTTGCCGTCCTCACTTTGCACAATGTACATCTTCTGCTTGGCGATGAGCGGCGGTCCGTCGTCCCACTCCCAGATGTCAAACGTGATGACCTCGCCTTTTTCGCCCACCTGGTGCACAAAGCCGGGGATAAAGCGCGGACGCGCCTCCATGAAAGGTCCGAAGTCGCGCATACCAATCACGAGCGTGCCGCCAGGGCGCAGGAAGTCGTAAAAGATGTGGACTGCCTGCTCAATTTCCTCGTCCAGCAGCAGGTGAGGTAGGGCGGTGCCCTTGGTAATAACGGCGTCAAAAGGACCTTGCACGTACTCCGGCAGGTGCAGGAAGTCTGTGCGCTCGAAGTGAATTTTGTCTGCCACTTCGTACTGCGCGGCGAGTTCGTGCGCCTTGCGCAGCATCCCGGCGGATGGGTCGGCGGCGACAATGTCGTACCCCATGCGGGCAAGCGGGATAGCCTGAATGCCCACCCCGCAGGACGCATCTAGCACGCGCTGCACACCCTGGTTACGGAACAGCGCTCGTAAACTAAGCCCCTCCCGTTCCAGTTGGGTTTCCCAGTCGCGATAGAAATACGTGTAGAACTCCGCAATCACATCGTAGTAAAGATTGGTGTTGTTGGTGTGCGTCACCCCGGTGCCTTTCCGTGTAAACCAAAAACGCCCCTTCGTCCCGTGTATACAAGGACGAAAGGGCGTTAACTTTCGCGGTACCACCTTGCTTCCGCTGTTGGTGCCAGCGGCGCTTTGGGCGCTGTATCGGGCGTACCCGTCCGGGTCTAGTGGTGCACAGGTGCACGTTCTTCCGGCAACTCGCGGGCGACATTTGGTGTGGGGTGGTGAGCAGGCTCCCAGCCGATGACCTGCACTCTCTTACACGCACCGGGCACACGTACTCTTCCCGGTCATTGTCTTGTCTATCTTCGCTGTTGCTGCGGAGTATAGCACGCCCGAAAACGCAGCGTCAATCCGCTGCACAGGGAAGGTTAATCGTAGTTTTGCGCCATCATACTGCGCACCCGGTCGGTAATCATGTCGATGGCGATGGTGTTGTAGCCGCCCTCTGGGATGATGACATCCGCGTAGCGCTTGCTCGGCTCGACAAACTCCAGGTGCATAGGGCGCACGGTTTCCAGGTATTGGTTCAACACAGATTCAACCGTGCGCCCGCGTTCGGTGATGTCGCGGCGCAGGCGGCGGATGAGGCGCACATCGGCGTCTGTGTCTACAAACAGCTTGATGTCGAATAGTTGTCGCAAGGATGGGACGGACAAAATCAGAATGCCCTCGACCAGGATAACCGGCTTGGCGCCAACACGCTCGGTTTCCTCAAGGCGCTCGTGCAGCCGGAAGTCGTAAATCGGCATTTGGATGGACTGCCACTGTTGCAGCGCCTCGATGTGCTGAATCATCAGGTCGCTATCGAGTGAGTTGGGGTGGTCGAAGTTGACGTTCTGGCGCTGTTCGCGGGGCAGCCCGCGCAGGTCTTTGTAGTAAGAATCGTGCGCGAGGTACGCGATTTTCTGTAGCCCAACTGCGTTGATAATAGCGTTGGAAACCGTTGTCTTGCCGGAGCCAGTCCCCCCGGCAATACCAATCGTGACAGGACGCTGTTTGGTGGTCATGGGGTTGGTTTGGGTGTGTGGGATGCTAGATAAAACAAAGGCTCGCTGATGCGAGCCGATTGTGTTTAGCCAACGATGGGACTTGAACCCATAACCTATCGCTTACGAAGCGATTGCTCTGCCGATTGAGCTACGTTGGCGCTACTCCGACAAAGTATAGTTGCGCCAGTCGAATTTGCAAGGTGAGAAAAGTAAAAAATGGGGCATCGGTGCCCCATCGTCTGCTGCTAATGCCGGAAGTGCCGTGTGCCCGTGAACACCATCGCCACGCCTGCCGCGTTCGCAGCGGCAATGACCTCGTTGTCTCGGATGGAGCCGCCCGGCTGGATGACCGCTGTTACGCCTGCCTTCAGCCCCGCCTGGATGCCATCGGCAAACGGGAAAAACGCATCGGACGCCATCACTGCGCCCCGTGCGCGGTCGCCTGCCTTTTTGACAGCAAGCTCGGCGGCGTCCACCCGGCTGGAAAGCCCCCCACCGATGCCAACCGTTGCGCCCGGCACTGCCAGCACGATTGCATTGGACTTGACGTGCTGTACGGCGTTCCAGGCAAACTTGAGCGCGTCCAGTTCCTCCGCACTCGGTGCACGCTCGCTTACAGTTTTCAGGGTGGTGCTGGTGGGGTCACCGGTGTCTCGCTGCTGGACGAGCACGCCACGATGTACGCTGCGCACATCAAATTCGGTGTCGTCGTGTGGCTGGGCAATGCTCAGCAGGCGGCAGTTCTTGCGCCGCTCTGCAAGCAACGCCTGTGCGCCGGGGGTAAAGCCGGGTGCGGCAATCGCCTCGATGAAGATAGACTCCATCGCTTCCACAAACGCATCATCCACCGTGCGATTAACTGCGATGATGCCCCCAAACGCAGAAACGGGATCGCTGGCAAGCGCGTTACGATATGCCTGTGCGCTGTCCTCGTGGGTCGCAATCCCGGTGGGGTTCAGGTGCTTGACGATCACTACGGTTGGCGCGTCGTATGTGCTCACGGCACGCCATGCCGCGTCCACATCCAGGATGTTGTTGTAGGAGAGTTCTTTCCCGCCAAGCTGCTGTGCGCCCAGCACCCCTCCACCGGATTGCAAGCTGTAGTATCCTGCCTGCTGGTGCGGGTTTTCACCGTAGCGTAGGGTTGTGGTTTGCGTGCCTGCAATCGAGAGGTGCTGGGGTAGTTCGTCCGTCACCGCGCTGGAGGTCATATCCTGGGACAGGAAGGCATGGATGGCGGTATCATAGTCGCGGGTGTGGGCAAATGCCTTGGTTGCCAAGCTGCGGCGCGTGGCGAGGTCTAGCTCGCCAGATACCTTCAACGCGGCAATGATCCTGCTGTAGTCGGCGGGGTCACAGATGCT
The DNA here is from genome assembly GCA_964451095.1 of uncultured Anaerolineaceae bacterium. Lineage (GTDB taxonomy): Bacteria > Chloroflexota > Anaerolineae > Aggregatilineales > Phototrophicaceae > DAOTTY01. The sequence goes on along the minus strand of CAYVGI010000067.1, from coordinate 13,013 downwards.
GGTGACGCGCAAAAAGTTCTTGGCAGCAGCACGCAGCAGTGCCACCCCGCCAATATCAATCTGCTCAATGGCGTCCTGTAACGTGATGCCGACTTGCGCGACCGTCTGCTGGAACGGGTACAAGTTACAAACTACCATCGAAATTGGCGCGTAGCCGTGGCGGGCGAGGTCATCATAGTCCTCGGTACGGTCGCGTGCCAGGATGCCCGCGTGCACTGCCGGGTGCAGCGTTTTCACGCGCCCACCGAGCAGTTCCTCTACCCCGGTAAGCTGCTCTACAGGCGTCGGGGTCAGTCCCGCCTCGGTGAGCTGCTTGGCAGTCCCGCCGCTGGCAACGAGATCCCAGCCGATGTTCACAAGATTTTGCGCAAATTCCACGAGGTTGGTTTTGTCGTAAACACTGATGAGTGCTCTTGGCATCACAGTCGTCCTTTTGTGCCATACATGGCGAATCGTCTACAAAACAGCGGCAAGCATATAACTTGGCACGGCACGCCGTCAAACGGTGGTTCTTTAGGAGTATGCGATTAAAGAACCTGAAGTGGCAGGTGAGCATCATTGTTCTGTTTATCACAAGTGTGGTAACGTTCCAATTAAATGTCGTATATCCACGCGCGTGGCAGTTTTCATTGTCGAAGTAAGGAGAATATTATGGTACGAGTTCGTCCACAGGTCGTTATTATCGGGGCAGGCTTTGGCGGTCTGTTTACTGCGCGTCACCTTGCAGAAAAAGAGGTCGATGTGCTTATCATCGACAAGAACAACTACCACACCTTCACACCACTCATCTACCAAGTAGCAACGTGCGGTCTTGAAGTGTCCGACGTAGCGTACCCCGTGCGCAAGATCTTCGCGCACAACACCAACATTGACTTTATGCTGGGGGAAGTGATTGAGGTCACGCCGGACGACAAGCAGATCGGCGTACGTGTGAACGGCATTGTGAAGTCCGTGACGTACGATTATCTGGTTGTTGCTGCTGGCAGTACCACAAACTTCTTCGGCAATAAAGAAATTGAACAGCGCTCGTTTGGGCTGAAGACAATTCAGGACTCGCTTGCCCTGCGTAACCACATCCTGCGCATGTTCGAAAAGGCAGACTGGGCAGACCATACCTCGAACGTCGAGGCGATGACGACCATGGTTGTTGTGGGTGGCGGTCCGACGGGGCTGGAAACCGCTGGGGCGCTGTACGAACTATATAACCATGTGCTGCGCCGCGAATATCGCCACCTGGGGCGCAAGAGCGTCCGTGTGGTGCTGGTAGAGATGATGGACAACGTGCTGAACCCGTACCCAGAAGGACTGCAAAAGTCTGCGCTGAAGCAGCTAGAGGGTATGGGCGTTGAGGTGATCCTGGGCGCAAAGGTAGAGAGCGTTACCGACGACGCCGTTCACCTTAGCAACGGGCAAACAATCCCGACGTACACGCTCGTGTGGGCAACAGGTGTTAAGGCAGCACCATTCGCAGAACTGCTGGGTGTTGAACTGGCGCGTGGTGGGCGTATCCCGGTAAAGGACACGCTCGAACTGAAGGAACTGCCCAGCGTGTATGCCCTCGGTGACATTGCCTACCTGACGGACGAAGAAGGTAAGCCCTACCCGCAGCTCATCCCGGTTGCACAGCAGCAGGCGAAGTTGCTCGCACAGAACATTCGCCGTGCTGTCCGTGGCGACGAGGAGCAGCCGTTCAAATACTTCGACAAGGGCAACATGGCAACCATCGGGCGTAACCGCGCTGTTGCCTGGATCTTCAACCGTATTCAGGTGAGTGGGTACATCGCCTGGATTAGCTGGCTCGCGCTGCACCTGGTCACGCTGCTCGGCTTCCGCAACCGCATTGTCGTGTTTGTGAACTGGCTGTGGAGCTATGTCATCTACGACCGCGCTGCCCGCCTGATTGTAGAGGCACCGAAGGCAGACGATGAGGTCATTGAGGCGCAGGTCGCCAGCGAAGACCGCTCCGTCGCATAACACTCTACCGCGCAGCGTAAGGGTTATTGTCGTCGTTTGCTTTTGGAAGCGATGACAATTTCCCTTAGCTGATGGGAAAACGCGTACAGTTCATCCACATATGCGGTCAAAAAGTCCGCTGTCACTGCCTGAGCAACCTGGGGATGACCGTTGCGCGCAAGCTCCAACACAGCGGGGCGAAAGTCGCGCAGGGTCACAGTCAGTTGATCGTCGACGTCTGTCATGACACCCCATACCAGTACCTTTTTGTCGTTGTCGTCCTTGGCGCTGGCAAAGCGCGTAATAGACGAGGTCGGCACTACCCGCCCCACGTTACTGAATACTTCCTCGCCTTTGATGGCATCGTTTACAACTGAGAACTGCCCCGGAATATCATTCACGATCTTTTGCATGGCAGGGGACAGCCCGGCGATAAGGCGTATTGCCGTCGCGCTCATGCTGCCACCGTTCAGCGCAATCTCCCGGTACTTCTGCATCAGCACGCTAAACGCACGTAGGTAGCCCAGGTAGTGTTCGCGCTGGTTGAGGAAAGCATTGATCTTGTCTCGGTCGCTGCTGTTGCCCAGCAGCCGCAGTAGTGGGTTTGGTTCGTCCATTTGCAGCAGTTGCAGCAGCGCTTCGTGCTCGGTGCGCAAGTCGGGCATCGGGCTGCGGAACGTGCTGGGGAAGAGCCGCTCTTTGGGGTCATAACGAGAGGCGTCGATTGGGATAAGCAGCGATGGGTTCACACGGCGGGTGCGGGCGAACATGTTCTCCACGTTGCGCACCAGCACTGTGCCAGATGTCGCCCTTTGTACCTGCTCTAGCTGCTGCTGGAGCGGTGCGCTGGGTTCGTAGTATTGGTTGAACAGCGTGCGGTAGAGCACCAGCAAGTCATTAATCGTGAGCCGAATGCCCGTGCGTGCCCGCAAGTAGCGGCGCGTCTCCTGTAAGGGTTTCAGCGGTCTTTTAATCTCCGCGCTGATGTAGTTCACGGGCTGGGGCAGCCGTGCTGCCGCACTAAGGAAGCGGGCAGGAGGGTGCAGGTTAAGCGGGACTGAGGTTTGGGGCGGCGGCAGCACCCCTCGCTGCTTCGCCATGATGTCTACGTACTTCTGTGCCTCGTTCGTCAAAATCTCTGCGGTTGCCATTGCCCACGGTCCGTCAAAAAAGATGTGGGAGAAGTCGAAGACGGTGCTGCTGCCCGTGCGGAACAGTGTTAGGGCATGGTCGCCGATGCCGCGCTTACCCGTGCGGATGTAGGAAAGCGGTTGGTTTGCGTTGTGTTCGTCCCAGTTGATGATGATGGGCGCTTTGCGTAGTTTCTCTAGCTGTTCGCGTTGTTCACCGCCGAGTGTTGCCCGCAGTTTGAGCTGCGCGGCGCGTGGCGCAACCGCCAGGATGGTATCAATGCCAGAAAGCGGCTCTGCTGTGCTGTTCAGGATGGCATTGACCTGCTGGCGCACCGTCGCAATGTTATTCAATGAAAAGGGGGCGCTCGCGTCAATGAGGTAGTAGTTGTCCTGGTAGACCACTGCAATGCAAAGTTGTTCTGGGTTGATGGGAACTGGTTCGTCGCTGTACTCACCAGGATCCATGTAACGGCGCAGCGACATCTGGCGAATGTATTGGCGCTTGCGCCTGCCCATTTCATCCAGCTTCGCTGGCGTTCGCCACTCCAGGAAGAAGTCCCGCAGTTGCTGTTCACTGACTTTGCCCAGGTGATGCTTACAGAACGATTCAAAATACGCGGAGCGGTACGCCACAAGGCTTTCTTGCGGATTGCGTGCGGCAAACGGGCGCATCTGCTGCCACTCTCGGTGTAGGTTTGGCAGCCCGGTAGACATTTCGATGGTTTCTATGCGAACGTTTTCTTCCCACAGCAGTCCTAGCAGGTCGTCATAGTTGTGCAATAGCTCCAGGCAAGCCATCACCCAGGCGCTAAGCTGGTTAACCGGGCTTGCTGCTTTTGCCTGTGGGTGTTTTTGGAACGCGGTTGTTTCTGTTTGGTGGTGGGCGGCGTCCTCGCGCAGTCCGAACTCCACGTAGAACTGCCATGCACCATCGGGTAGGAACTGTTCCTTATCTGCTCCGGCAAGGTCTAGCAGCATATTGTAGCCCGCTAGCACGGTTGCTGGTCCTGCAAAGGCAAGCTGATAGACGAGGTTGTCCTTCATGACGGACAGCCCCTTGAACATGGCACTCAGGTGAGAGCGCCCGGCGTTAGGGTCTGGCACATAGCGTTCGCGGCTGGTGAGGATGCCGTTCATCACAAAGCTGAGCACGTTGCCCGCTGGCACAATGCGAGACACTTCCTCAATCAGTTCGTCCCGTTCGGCAACGGTCAACAGCGAGACGGCAGCATTACCGTCTTGCTCCTGTTCTAAAAGCCGTTGGATGCTTTCCGTTGTGAGCCGTGTCGCGTTTTCAACGGCAGCAGCATCTTGCTCAAGTTGTTCGGTCATGCGGAGCGGTTACAGTCCCGATGTGCGTGCGTCTTCCTCTGTCCACCCCTGGGCAATCTTCTGAGAGAGTGCCCCCTCGCGAGCAGGGCGCTCTAGTGTAGCAAAAACCGTGGCGCTCGCATACGACAGGATCAGCAGGCTAAGCGCGACGGAAACCGCGTATAAAAACCCACCCGTGATTAGGCAGAGAATCGTCATGACCGGGGTGGCGGTAGAAATACTGGCGGTGAAGTAGTGCATTGCAACCGCAGCGCCCCCACCGTAGATCGGTTCGCGCTGCTGGGAGGCGCGGGCAGTGAAAACCCCCGCACCCAACCCAAACAACCCACCAACGATAAGCGCAATCACTTGCGGCTGCATCGGCTAGAACAGCGTGTAGATGAACGGCTGTGTGACGGGGTTCGTGTTCAGGGCGATAATCGCGCCGAAGACGATGAGCACGACAATCATCGGGATGAGCCAGTACAGTTTGCGTTCCCACAGGAACTGTAGCAGTTCCCCAATGATGCCCAGGCGAGAGATGATGTCTTTCATGATGTGTGTTCTCCTTACGGACTAAACAAGCTTAATAATCGCGCTGCCAAGTACAGGCAACCGCAACAAAAAAATAACGGCTATGACTTGCGCACAAGGTAAGACCCCAGCGCGAGAATGTCAATGTCACTGTTTGTAAAGGTATTGTACGCTTCACGTGGCGTGTTCACGATGGGTTCCCCGCGCAGGTTGAACGACGTGTTCAGCAGTACCGGGACGCCCGTTGCCTGCCCGAAGCGCTCCACGACGCCGTAGTAGCGCGGGTTGGTCTTCTGGTCAATTGCCTGCAAGCGCCCTGTGCCCTCGTGGTTAACCGCTTGAATCGTGTCCTGCTTGTCCTCACGGATGGGCGCCACGATGAGCATATAACGCGGTATCTCGTGCTTTTCTACATCGGGGTAGTCAAAGTATTCCGGGGCACGCTCACGCAAAATGACCGGGGCAAAGGGGCGGAATGGCTCTCGATACTTGATCTTTGTGTTCACAACCTCTTTCATGTCTGCACTGCGTGGGTCTGCCAGGATGCTGCGGTTCCCCAGCGCCCGCGGACCCCATTCAAAGCGCCCCTGGAAGAAGCCTACAACCTGCTGGTTCGTGATGTCCGACGCGAGCACGTCTAGCATCTTGTCCACATCGTCTTCGTAGTTTTCATACTTTACGCCGATGCTGTCCAAAAAGCGGCGGCACTCGGCGTCGGTGTATTCCTGCCCCCAGTAGGCGTGCGGCATCACCCATGTGCGGGGGTTGCCCAGCACAATGTGATGTGCCCACAGCGCTGCGCCCAGTGCGCCGCCGTCATCGCCTGCTGCTGGCTGGATGAAAATCTCCTCAAACGGGGTTTCGCTCAGCAGACGGTAGTTTGCCTTGGTGTTTAGCGCCACACCGCCCGCCATCACGAGCTTGTTGTGCCCGGTCTTCTCGTACAGGTGGTTGGCGATGGCAATCAGCGTGTCCTCCGTCACCTGTTGGATGCTGGCGGCGACGTCGGCGTAATACTGGTTGCGATCCATCATCGTCTTTTCCGCGCTGCGCTCCGGGTTCGTCTTCATCGTGAAGAAGTCCAGGTCGGGCGGGCGGTTCTCGCCAAACAGGTCAAGGAACTTATCGCTGTAGCTGCGGTGCGTAGACTGGTGAAAATCAAAGTAGTCCAAATTCAGGTGAAAGCTGCCGTCAGTGCCGCGCTGGATAACCTGTTCTACTTTGTCCACGTATTTTGGCTCGCCGTACGGTGTCATCCCCATGACCTTGTACTCGCCGTTGTTCACGCGGAAGCCAAGCCACGCGGTAAACGTGGAGTACAGCAGCCCCAACGAATGGGGGAAGCGCTGCTCTGTGAACAGGTCGATCTTGTTCTCTCCGCTCTGGTGACCTTCCCAGCAGCTTGTCGCGCTGCCAAGTGCTGTTGTTGTCCACTCGCCCACGCCGTCCACGGTGAGCACTGCTGCCTCCTTGAACGGACTGGCGAAAAATGCGCTGGCGGCGTGGCTCATATGGTGGTCACAGAACAGCACTTTGTCCTGCGGGACGCCCACGCGGTTTTGGATAACCGTTTTGACCCACAGTTTTTCGTTCAGCCAGCTAATCATCGCGTCCCGCCACACGCCGCCGGAACGCGGGAATGTGTTCAGGGTGGTGAGCAGAATACGCTCGAACTTGAGCAGCGGCTTTTCGTAGAACACGACGTAATCGAGGTCGTTGTTGGTGATGCCTGCTTGCCACAGGCAAAATGCGACTGCCTGTTCCGGGAAGGTGTTGTCGTGTTTTTTGCGGCTAAAGCGCTCCTCCATCGACGCTGCGACGAGTTCCCCATCCTTGAGCAGGGCGACGGCGGAGTCGTGGTAGAAGCAAGAGATGCCAAGAATATACATGGTCTAGCCCTGTTTCTTTGCGGAGTCAAGGTCTGTGGGTACGGGGTCGCGCGGTTGCCAGTAGTCACGGTTTGCTGCTTTGCGCTGGAGCGGGTCGGATGTGGTGCGAGCGATGAGTGCAAATGGCACAAAAAACGTCCAGTAAAACAAAATGGCGATGAAACCGCCGATAAACTCCCCAATGATGCTCGCAATAATTGCCATGCGTGCCCGTGCTAGCTTGAAGTTTTCTGCCAAAGTGCTGCCTCCGCCAATGCGTGATCGACCACTCTCGTACAATCATAAAATAAGTGTTGAGGAAAGCAACGGTGTATCAATGATTGTTGTTGTCTTTATGGCATTGTCCGGGCAGGGTTATGGCATGTGAATGCAAAGGAGAGGGTAGTGGAACGCAATAGTCGAGCCTTCACCCGCTGTCTAAAGGTGGGCGCACTTAGGCAGCGGTTTAGCGTGATGATTCGGCTGAACGAGCATAGGTGAAATATGGGTCAGATGACCCATGTTTTTGGCGTTAGCTGGCTGATTTGACGCTTTTCAACCACGATCTATAATCCACCCTGACAAATATTGTTCAGTTACAACCGGAGACAAAATGATACAGAACCTTCGTGAGAATGTTGCCTGGCGAGCGATTCCCCTTGCCGGTTTGGCAGGGGGCACTATTTTCTTGCTCACCCTGTTGCTGCTTTCCCCAGCGTGGCTGGGCATTGATGACGCTGTGATCCTCTACTACTTTGCATCGCTGATAATGGGCACAGACGTGCTCTTGGAGCACAACGGGGGGGTGTTGCTCGTTGGAATTGTCGTCCACTACATGCTGTCAATTCTGTTTGCGTTCCTTATCGCACTGGTTGTCCATCGGTGGGGCATGGCGATCGGTATCATTGGCGGTGCGATTCTCGGTGCCTCGCTCTACGGCATTAACCTGTACACGATGACCCTGTTTTTCCCCTGGTTCTACGCGATTAATAGTTTGCTGTTGCTTTTGGGGCATGTGTTGTACGGCGCAGTCGTCGGCGGTGTGTACGAGGCGTTCGATCAGTACGATATCACCCACGCTCAGCGAACGGAGGTGACTCATGAGGCAGCGTAGTGGCGGCGGTGGACGGCTGCTCATCGGCATTGCGATGGCAGTGTTCGCCCTAATCTCATTTTTTGCGTCTCAGCAGTACAATCCTGTCACGGGAGAGAATCAATACGTTAGCCTGACCCCTCGGCAGGAGATTGCGCTGGGGTTGCAGTCTGCACCGCAGATGATCCAGGAGTTTGGTGGGCTGTATGAAGACCAGGAAGTGCAGGCGCTCATCGACGAGATTGGCTTAGATTTGGTGAACAGCAGCGTCGCCGCCGACACCCCCTGGCAGTTTGAGTTCCATGTGCTTGATGACCCCCAAACCGTCAATGCGTTCGCGCTCCCAGGCGGGCAGGTGTTCATCACTACAGCGTTGCTCTCACGCTTCGACCGAGAAGACCAGATTGCGGGTGTGCTTGCCCACGAGATTGTGCACGTGTTGGCGCGGCACGGCGCACAACGGCTGGCAAAGAGCGAGCTCACAAACGGGCTGGTCGGTGCAGTAGCGGTTGCCTCAGATGATGCAACTGCGGCACAGACGGCGGCAGTGGTGGGGCAGCTTGTCAATATGCGGTACGGGCGCGAGGATGAAATCCAGTCCGACACACTCGGTATATGCCTGATGCTGGATGCAGGTTACGACCCAGTGGCAATGGCTGAAGTCATGCAAATTCTCGCAGAGGCGAGCAGCGGTGTGAGTCAGCCGGAGTTCTTCAGCACGCACCCAAACCCGGACAATCGCATTCAGCGTATTCAGGAAGCGATTGCAATGGCACCGGAAGGCTGCCCGCAACAGGGTTAACACCATTAAAACGGGGAGGGAAACCGCACCCACCCCGTGCTAATCGCTTCTGCGGTTAAGGCTTCAATGAGCGTTGCGCCTCATACATATGAATTTTTCGCCGCCCGCTTCCATACTCTGGAAGCGTTTTTTGTGGATTATGCCAAAGCAATTTTTCCCTCACCCGCTGATTGCATTCACAAAACTTGCTTACTGCACCAGATAACGCTGCTTGCCGCATGGGTCAGCTAGACTATTTTGCGTTGGGTCTGTGCCGAGGTCTTAATCTATGCTTATCCAGAATCAGTGGGCGCTATAGTGCTGCTAAGACGAATCTGATACGCAGGACGCAGGCTAGAGATAGTTAACTGTTAAGCAAAAGGAGCCTGATACATGGCTAACTACGAGCACTCCGTTGATGTAAATGTCCCCGTAAGCACTGCCTACAACCAGTGGACGCAGTTTGAAGAGTTTCCCGAATTCATGGAAGGCATTGAGCGCATTGAGCAGCTAGACGACACGCACATGCGCTGGTATGCAGAGATCGCCGGGATCGACCAGGAGTGGGACGCAGTCATCACCGAGCAGACGCCCGACCAGCGCATCGCCTGGACGAGCACGTCGGGCGCGAAGAACGCGGGTGTGGTCACATTCCACAAGATCGACGACAACACCACCCGTGTCATGCTCCAGGTGGACTACGACCCGGAAGGCTTCATCGAAAACGTGGGTGCCGCGCTTGGCATTGTCGAAGGACGCATGAAGGGCGACCTGGAACGCTTCAAGGAATTTATCGAGCAGCGTGGTGTGGAAACTGGTGCATGGCGCGGCGAGGTCGAACAAGAGTGATTCGTGAAGGGACTCGCGTTTCTTGGGCGTGGTGCAACAGACGCGGCAAAGGCACCGTTCGTGAAATCTTCCGCAGCCCTGTTACGCGCACCATCAAGGGCACAGAAATATCCCGTAATGGCAGCGAATTAAACCCCGCCTATCTCATTCGGCAAGATGACGGTGATGAGGTACTTAAACTTCAGAGTGAGGTAGAAGCAGAAAACTAATTCTTGCGCTAGATGGGTCAACCGACCCATCTTGTTTCCATTCCCCTCATGCCGAGCATCCCTGACTGCTACAGCGTACACCGTCCGCTAATTTCAGACATTCGGCGGAGCAAATGTCAATGTCAACAGATGGATTTCAGCTTAGCGTCCATGTGCGACTGCCTAATCACCTTGTCTTCAGATGAGTGCGAGTTTAGAATAACAGGCGTATTTAGCGATTGTCATCAGAAGAAGTAACAGGAACGTCATGTCTCAACTAGAGCAATTTGACCAGCGCGTTCACCAGATGCGCGATGAGAAGGCAGTCCCCCACCTGCAACAGTACGCCCCCGTGTGGGTCATCGAAGAAAAGCTGATTCCAGAGGACAGTTCGATTTTGTTCAATGTGTTGTTCCAGCACAACCTGTATGGGTGGGTAAACCGCCGCTACAAGTACGACGGTTTCAACAACGTGCTGTACCACAAAGGGCAGACCATCATGGACGAGGATGCTGCGCTGGACATCATCGAGGAGAAAGATCCCTACATTGAGGCGGACGTTGCCGACACGCCCAATGCCTACGGCGGGTAGTGGTACCAATTAGCTTTAGCTGGCGTGTGCTTGCTGGCGCGGGGCAAGAGCCTGCTGGAAGTGGACGAGTAGCTCATCTGCAATAGCAGACCACGCATAACCACGAGCGACTCGCGCCGCATTGTCGCCCATCGTGGTACGTTGCTGCGGGTTGTTTAGTGTGTCCATAATGCGTGTTGCCAGCCGTGCGGGCGCACGCGCCGGGACGAGGTAGCCCGTTTCGCGGTCGCGCACCAGGTACGCCAACCCACCCACCTCCGATGCGATGACAGGTGTACCGCTTGCCATTGCTTCCAGCGCCACCATGCCAAACGACTCATACTCTGACGGCATGATGACGGTGGTTGCGGCGGCGTACCAGCGGGCAAGCGCCTGTTGGTCTTTCGCCCCGATGAAGCGAATCACCGTTTGCAGGTCAAGTTCTGCCACAAGCTGCTGTAGTGCCATCATGTCACGGTCGGTTTTATCCTTTGGATTGCCACCAATGATGGTGACGTTCAGGTTCTGTATCAAGTCGGGTTGCTGCTCCCGGACAATTGCAACCGCCTCCACGATGCTATCAACCGCTTTTAGCGGCTCGATGCGACCGACGAACAGCAGCAGGTCTTGCTCTGGCGGCAAGCTGAGTGCCGCGCGTGCTGCTCCCTGTGGCATCGGATAAAAGCGCTTTGTGTTCACACCCGGCGGACACACCACAATCTTGCGGCGGTCTGCGTGGTATAGCCACATGAGCTGAGCACGCTCGGCGGGGGTGTTGGCAATGAGCACATTTGCCCAATCGACGACCTGCGTTTCCACGCGGATGCGCTGCTGCGGGGCGTGCCCACTGGCGGACGGAATGCGGTTTTTCATGTGCCCCAGCGTATGGAACATCTGCACGAAGGGCGTGCCCCACGCCTCCTTGAGCTTTTGCGCCACCCAACCGCTAAGCCAGTAGTGACTGAAGACGACATCGTAGCGAATATTATGCCGGATGGTATGTGCAATGACGCCTGCGGTGAACTGCTGCAAATGCGGGAAGATGTCATCCGGGTTCAGTGGGGCGGCGGCGCCTGCGGTCACATGCACCACATTAACACCTGTACCCAAAGACATATCAACAGCGGGTTCGCTAGGGTGAGTGCGCCGTGTGAAAATATCTACGATGACCCCACGCCGGGCGAACTCCTGGGCGATTTCACGCACGTAGGTGTTCATGCCGCCCACTTTTTTGCCGCCGGGTGCCGCGATCGGGCTGGTGTGCACAGAGAGCAGCGCAATACGATTGATCTTTTGCATAGCGTGTAGCTGTGTCCTTGCCTCAGTTGCGTGTCGCGTTCAGTTGGAAAATTGCTGTGTCTGTGCCGCCCATCTTATACTTGTACTCCTCGTTGCCGCGCAGGAAGTCGTAGATGGACTTGCTGTGTTCAATCGCGTGCTGGATGGTGTATTGCAGCAGCACGATGCCAGGTGCCAGCGCCCCGTAGTTTTCCGGGTCTAGCCCGCTGTTGTAGACGTATATGCGGTCGTTGTAGTCAAAGCTCAGGTAAGCAGCACACGCAGTGCCGTCAATCGTGACGAACGCCAGTTGCAGCCAGCCGTTTTCGTACATGCTAGGCACAATGCGGTTGAAGAAGTCCACATGCTGTTCGTTTTGCAGGAACGCCGCCTTTTCGGTGTCCGCGCTTGCCATCAGTTCCAGGAACCGTGCCATTTCCGCCTGCAAATCGTGCGATTCATCGACAATATACCAGGAAACATCGTACTCGCCGCCCTCAGCGCGGCGCATTTTGCGCTTGGTTTCCTTGCGCTCTTTGCTGCTGAGGATGTCCTTGAGGTAATCATCGTATGTCGGGGGTAGTTGGATGAGCGGTGCCACATCGTTTTGCTCGAACGACACAGAAAACCCTTTGCTTTCCAGCACGGCGGGGAACTCTGTGTAGGTGGGTGAGTCCTCAAGAATATCTGCCAAGCCAATACTATCGTATTCGCTGATGTGCTCTTGCAGGTGGTTGGCAAACGCCTCGAACACGGCGTCTTTGTGCGCTGCATCAATAATCAAGTCCATGTAGTCGGTTACGTCCACATGCCCGATGAAGCGCACAACCCGCTTGCCGTCCGCCTGCTCAATAAACCAGGGGGCAATGCCCAGCAAGTTGTCTTCATCGTCGGTAGCGGTCACAACCCACAGGTCACCGGGGTGGTATGCCGCCCACCACGCGCTGTTCCACTCCCAGGTGTTAAACGGCGTGTTGGTGATGCTGCGCTGCACGAGTGGGTTCCAGGCATCCCGCAGGGTATCGAATACGGACGTATCGGTGTAAGTACTCAGTTTCAAAGTCGTCTGCTCCAGATCATGTGCGATCGTCATCGTGGGTCTGTGAAGGTTGTAAACGTCAGAGGCAAACAGCAGACACAGCGCTGATGCGTGATCTTACATCATCGTTGGCTACCATACCCTAGAATGCTTAACTGCCGCGTAAATGTTTGCTTGGAAAGTACAAAGCTGGCTGTGGTGCGTTGGATGTGCGGTTTTATGTGCGTCTTTGTGGTAATCTAAGCGCGGCGCTTACCACACATCCCCACGGAGGGTTTTATGCTCAAAGAGTTTCGTGAATTTTTGATGCGCGGCAATGTGATTGATCTTGCCGTTGGTATTATCATCGGTGCAGCATTCACCACAGTAGTGAACTCACTCGTGAACGACATCATTATGCCTCCAGTCGGTTTTA
>CAYVGI010000066.1:0-25247 GCA_964451095.1 uncultured Anaerolineaceae bacterium | reverse complement strand
TCGGTGTAATTACACTGGAGGGGTTGTCGCCCGGCGAGTTGCAAGCGCTGACGGGCGCAGAGATAAAGGCGCTGTGGGCAAGTGTGCGCGGGGCGGGTTAGCGGAACGGCGCGGAAATCGACGGCACCACTGGCGGCACCAGCAGGTCGGTTCGGCGCGGCGGGTGGTCGTAGCGGGTGTGCAACAGGTGATAGGCGCTGCCAACCGTCGTTGCCACATGATGGAACTGCCCTGCCTCCGGGCTGAGCAGCGTTAAAAGCCGGAAGCTGTAGTGCAGGTGTTTGTGTGGGATGACATGCACGCATACGCCCGCCCGTGGGTGCCACTCCAGGTGCATGTGGCTGAGGTGCGCCACCATGCCCGGCGGTGCGTAGGGAATTGAACTGTTGCGAACGAGCATAAAGTGTACGATGTCGTCAACGCTCTCAATCAGCGTGGAGGCGTGACGGAAAGCGTGGCGCAGGTCGTATGCCTGCCAACCGGGGGCAAGTTCGAATCGTATGACGGTTTGCGCGGTGTTATCCCAACAGATTCGCACGCGGTTCATGGGGTCTCGCCTCCGTGTACATGAAGTTAGCATTGCTTTATCTACTACGCGTGGATTTTAGCAAAGTTTTTAAATTGTTACACTATGCAAACCAAAACCAAATTCAATTGTTCACAAATTTTTATTATCCACTCATGTAGCGGGTCAAACACATATGAAACTCAGCACATCGGTCACCATCACCCCGCCCTTTGCCGTGCAGTCTGTTGCGGTGCCGCTGCTGCGCCAGCACACCTACGACCTACCGCGCCGCCTACCTGCCCACATCACGGTGCTGTACCCGTTTGTAGAACCAGACGACCTAGACAGCGCGTGTGCAACCCTGCGCCGCCTGTGCGCGGATGTGCCACCGTTCCCGCTCACCGTGACGGGCTATGGCGAGTTCCCCGGCGTGTTGTACCTGGGTGTGCAGCCGTCGCCCGCGCTGGACGCGCTCGTTAAGCGGGTGCAGTCCACCTTCCCGGACTGTGTGCCCTACAGCGGCATATTCGGGGATGACCCCGTGCCGCCGCACATTACGGTGGGGGTGTTTAACACCAGGGCAAAGCAGCAGGCGGCACTGCGCCCCGCCTACCCGCCGCAAACCTTCACTGTGCAACGGCTGCACGTCAGCATGGGCACGACGGAACACGTGCTGCCCTGGCTGATGCAGGACGTTGTTCCACTGGCAAAGCGAACGGGTTCTGCGGGGTAAAACCCACACAAACGGGCAGTCGGCTTTTAACCCTGATACCTGTAAGATTGCAACCAGTGTAAAAACGGACGCATACAAAGGATAAAATTTATGGGCATGCGCGGCATGTACCGCTATGTATTTAACAACAGCGCCGACGGCGACAAACCACAGGTAACGTGGGCGCTCATCCGGCGGGTGATGGGCTATGCCCGCCCGTACTGGGCACCCATTGGCGCGATGCTGGCGCTAATTCTGGTCACTACCGGGCTAGGGCTGATTTCCCCGCTAATCATCCGCCAGCTGATCGACCACACGCTGCCCAACCAAGACCTCTCCCAACTGAACGTGCTGGCGCTGGCGCTGCTGCTCATCCCCATCGTAAGCGCGAGCCTGCGCGTGGTACAGCGCTGGCTAAACGCCACAGTGGGTGAGGGCGTGATCTATGACCTGCGGGTGGCGCTGTACAAGCACATGCAGCGCATGAGCCTGCGCTTTTTCACCAACACGCGCACGGGCGAACTGATGAGCCGCCTGAACAACGATGTGGTCAACGCGCAGGACGCCATCAGCAACACAACGGTAGACATCATCACCAACGCCGTAACCGTGGTTGCCACGCTGGGCGTCATGCTGTTCCTGGAGTGGCGGCTGACGATTATCGGCTTGCTGGTGCTGCCGGGCTTCATCTACGCGGCGCAGCGCGTGGGCAAGCGCCTGCGGGCACTCGTGCGGGAGGCGATGGAGTACAACGCGGACATGAACGCCCGCATGAACGAAACGCTCAACGTGAGCGGTGCGCTGCTGGTAAAGCTGTTCGGGCGGCGCAGTGACGAAACGGGTGCATTCAGCCAGGACGCCGCCGAGGTGCGCGATATTGGCATCCGCCGGGCAATCGTCGGCACGCAGTTGTTTGCGTTCATCGGGCAAATCGGCGCGATTGGCACCGCGATTGTGTTCTGGATCGGCGGTTACATGGTCATCAGCCCGGACTACGACCTGCAAGTGGGTACCGTAGTGGCGTTTGGCACGTACCTGGCACAGCTTTACGGTCCGCTGCAAGCACTGGCGACCGCCCCAGTCACATTTGTTACGTCCATCGTCAGCTTTGAGCGCGTGTTTGAGGTGATTGACCTGCCGCTGGACATCGAGGAGAAGCAAGACGCCCGCGACCTCACGAATGTGCGCGGGGAGATCGTGTTTGAGAACGTCTCGTTCGACTACAACGCCATCACGGGCGGTTTGCTCAGCGATGTGCAGCGCATTGGGCAGGCAGGTGACCATACCAAGTCTGGCAAGCGCCCCAAAGTACAGAACAACGACGATACTCCCACCGCCGAAACCGACGGCGAAGCAGTCAAGCACCAGGCACGCGAGCAAGCGCTGACGGATGTTTCGTTCAGCATCCGGCCGGGCGAACTGGTGGCGCTCGTGGGGCCGTCTGGTGCGGGCAAAACCACCATGACCTACCTCATGCCGCGCCTGTACGACCCCACAGCAGGGCGCATCCTCATTGACGGGCACGACCTGCGCGACCTCACCCTGGACTCGCTGGCGACGAACATCGGTATGGTGACGCAGGAGACGTACCTGTTCAACGACACCATCAAGAACAACCTGCTCTATGCCCGCCCAGACGCCACCGACGAGGAGATTCACGCCGCAGCGCGTGCAGCGAACATCCACGACTTTATCATGGGGCTGCCAGACGGCTACGACACGGTTGCCGGGGAGCGCGGCTATCGGCTGAGCGGCGGGGAGAAGCAGCGCATTGCCATTGCCCGCGTCATCCTCAAAGACCCGCGCATTTTGGTGCTCGACGAAGCGACAAGCCACCTAGATAGCGAGAGCGAGGCGCTCATCCAGGACGCGCTGGGTAACGTCATGCAAAACCGCAGCGCCATTGTGATCGCGCACCGCCTGAGCACGGTTCGCAGCGCAGATGAAATCCTGGTGATGGATCGAGGGCAGATCGTGCAGCGCGGCACACACGATGACCTGCTGGCACAGGGCGGTTTGTACGCGGAACTGCACGACACCCAGTTCGGGGAGCGCGACGACGGCTACGAACCCGCGCTGGGAGATTAGCGAAGGCAGACCAGGGGCGGGTTGATCTCGCCCGCTGTCCTACTCCGCGTAGATATACCACGCTCCACTCGGCGTCAGCGTCCAACCGGGGGGCGGCAGGAACGACTGTGTCGCCACCACGGTGCGCCCGCCCAGGCAGCCACTGCGCATTACCTGGGCAGGCGTCCGCGCCCCCTGGCACGCCACCCCATACAGCGCGTGCACGTTGGGCAGGTACCAGCCGTGCACCAGCATCCGCCCGTCGATGATAACCACATCGCCGCGCTGCCCCGCCACAAGCTGCGCATACCACAACGTGAACGTCTCGAAGTCCGTGTAGGTGAACACCACCGCGTCCGGGGGTGCGTTGCCCAGCAAGTCCGCCGCCAGGTCTTGCGCGGCGGTGTCATCGCGCAGGTTCACGCCAGGGTAGTGACTCACCAGCATCCACGCCAGCAGCAGCACACCCACCCCCCAGCGCAGCGCCACCACCGGAATGGGCGGAATGGAACGCAGCCCATGCCCTGCCAGCACAGCGATGACCACCGCCAGCGGCAGTGTGTACACGGCGCGGGTGTCATCGGCGGCGTACAGCGCTGTGAACGCGACCAGTGGCACCGTCCACAACGCGTAAACCAGCGCGGCACGCAGGTCACGCCGTGCAGTAAGCATCAGTCCCACCACCGCCAGCGCAAGCACAGGCAGCGTGAAATCCTGTAACATCTGCGCCGCCCAATCAGAAAACCCGGTGAGCAGCGCTGCCCCGGTGGGCGGTTGTAGGTAAGCCTGGTAGGTGCTGGCGGTGATGTGTGCCACAAAGTGCGTCGGGGAGTCCGTCACGCGCCCCCAGTTTGCCGCCGGGTTGCCCGCTAACAGCAGCAGCGGCATCACGCCCAGCGCATAACCCGCCATAGCGCCCGCGCCCCGCCACACGATCCTGCGCCGCCCCCACAACACCACCAGTCCGGGCAGCCACAGCAGGGCCGTCAGGTGATGTGACAGCGCCAGCCCGAACAGCACCCCACCAACTGTAGCCTGACACCGCGTGTGAGCGAATTTAGCGGTAAGCCACGTTAGCGCGAACAGCAGTGCCAGCAGCGCGTACACCTCAATGATGATCGCCTGCGACCAGAACGTCCTGCTCATGCCAAGCGCCCCGGCTGCGAACAGGGCGGCAGACGGGTGATTTTGTGTATAAGGGTGTCGTGCTATGAGGATGCCAACAGCGACAACGGCAAGTACCCCCGCTACATGCGAGGCAATCTGGAGGCGTTGGGCGGGCGTGGGTGCCAGCGGCAAGCGCATAAACACCGCACCCGTGAGGGTGTACAGCGTGTAGCCGGGTGGGTGCGCCACCCCCAGGTGATATGCCACCAGCGCGAGTTCGCCGCCGTCAGCGCCGCCGTGGTGGGGGGTGAGCCCGCCGGGAGGGGCAGTGGCGCGATAGAGCGCAAGTAGGACGAGTGCTACCCCCAGCAGGGCAGCACGCCTGGCTCGTCGCAAATGCGCTTACCGACCTAGGATTCCACAGTGGGTTCAACCAGTTCGGGCACGTCCGTCTCGAACAGGAACGTGTAGAAGAAGTAGTGTGCGCCTGCATCGGCAATAAATTCGCTCACCTGCCCCTGGCAGATGGTGTCCACCAGGATCAGTTCACCATCACTGGTGAGCTTGTACGCGAAGAGCGCCGGGCAGCCCACACCAAACAGATCAATGGTGTTCAGCTTAGCCTCGCCGCCGGTGGGGAAGAACGCGATGCCCTCGCGGTTGCCGCCCGCTGGACCGAAGCTGTTGGCGTTAATGCCCGGACCGAACTCAAGCTCTTGCTCTGCGGAGAGCACAAACGTCTCACCCTGTGTGGTGTCTTGCCCGCCGATGCCGCCCGTTTGTGCGGCGACCTGGGTTGCGATGAGAACAATTACAACAATAACGCCGATCATTTTTGCGATTTTCATGGGTCGTCCCCTGTACTCTGTGCCAGCGGAATGCCGGAACCGTCGTTCACTTCATCATCCTATCATACCCGCCGCATCTTGCAAATTCGTGAAGGAGTTAAACGGCATGATTTTATGGGTTGCTACAGATTGCGCGTCTTGCTTTTCTGCCAGACGTTACCCCCTCGCGTAAACGGATGCGGGAGAGGATTCAGAGCAGCAAGGTACGGAACAGTGTGTTGCCTTTAACAACGCGCCATCAGAGTATCGCCGCGCCGCCCACATTACAATATATAACACTCGCTGCCATCCACGAACTCTGTAAAAAATTGGTGTTCGGGGGTTTCTTAATACGAACAAGAAAGCAAGTCCGTGTATAATGCAGCAAACAATTAACAACTCGTGTACGAGTTACCCACAAACAAAACCGCAGGGTCATATCTCATTTGATGAGGAGTTCATTTCATGGTCACAAGCTGGCAAACGAGAAAACTGCTGTTGGCAGCAGTGGTGCTGCTGGTCGCCCTCCTGGGTGCCGTGGTGCTGCCGACGCAGCACGCAGCAGCAGCAGATGTGCTGTTTACGGAAGACTTCGAGACGGACGGCAACCCCGACCGCTACGTTCCGAGTGAGGATTGTAACGCCAACTCGAACTTCTTCACGCGCACCAACAGCACCAACCTCAACGACGGTGGCGCATACAGCGTGACCGGGCAGCAGGGGCAGTGGTGGTGGGCAGGCGAAGACATCGGCTCGCCGCCGTGTGACGGCAACGAGCGGGAAACCGTGACGTTCCAAACGGTGAACACGGATGGTTACACCAACCTCACCGCCAAGATTTTGATCGCAGAAGATGACGCCGCCGACGGCAACGAGGACTGGAACAGCGACGATTACTTCAAGCTGCAATACAGCCTGGACGGCGGCAGTACCTACCAGGATTTGATCTGCGTTGCCAGCAGCGTAATTGGCAACGACCCGAACGAAAACAGCGCCCCTTACCTGGACGCGGACTGTGATGGCTTCGGTGAGGGGGTCGAGATTACCCCGCAGTTTGCCGAGTTCACGCAGGTGCTGCCCATCAACACTGCCAGCAGCGTGCGCCTGCGTGCGGAAGTGCGCCTGAGCAACAGTGAGGAGGACATCTCCTTCGACTACATCCGGCTGGAAGGCACGCCCCAGCAGACCGATAACGTGAATGTGTCCTTCGTGACGGACATCGGTGTTGCGGGAGAGCGCACCAGCCCGCATGTGACCAAAGTGGTGCTCAACGCCCCGGCACCGCTGTCACAGCCCGTGACGGTGAACATTGCCCCGGTGGGCGGCGATGCAGTGAGCAACGAAGACTACACACTGCAAACCACCAGCGTCACCTTCCCGGCAGGCTCACAGGATGGTGCGCTGGAAACCGTGAACGTGAGCATCAGCAACGATGGCGCAGCCGAGGCGCGTGAGGCGTTTGTGCTGCGGTTGGACAGCATCAACGGGGGGGTAGATTTCGGTCCCATCCGTGACTACACCGTGTACCTGTTCGATAACGCTCGCATCGAACGAAAAGTGTACTGGGCGAACGGCGGGCTAAGCGGCAGCGGCAACAGCGTGCAGCGGGCAAACCTGGACGGCAGCAGCCCGGAGCGGATTTACGAGCAGTTCGCCAGCACCCCGCGTGGGCTGGCGATTGACCCGCGCAACAGCAAAATCTACTGGACTGGCTACAGCGCGGCGAACTTGCAGCGGGCGAACCTGGACGGTAATGTGCGCGAGGTGCTCATTTCATCCACAGGGCGCAGCCTGTACGGGCTAGACATTGACCTGGCGAGTGACAAGCTGTACATGACGGACTTCCAGCAAAACCTGCTCCAGCGCGTGAACCTGGACGGCACAGGTACGGAAAACATCCCGCTGCGAGACAGCAACGGCAACGTCTTCTCCCTGGCAGACCCCACCAGCATCACCGTAGACCGCGTGAACAATCGGCTGTACCTGACCGACTTTGAGGACATCCTGTTTAATTTTAATGCACCCCAGAACATCTACCGGGGTGGGCTGGACGGCAGCAATGGCGAACTGCTGCTGGATGCGGATGACGGCGTGTTTTACCCGCACGGTCCGGCGGTGGATGCCGCACGCGGGCACATCTACTGGGGAGAAACGCCGCGTGTGCGCCGTGCCGACCTGGACGGCAACAACGCCACGGACTTGTTCACATTCGGCTTCTTCAACCAGCCGCGTGAGGTCGCCATTGACTACGTGGAGCGCAAAATCTACTGGGGCGATGCCGGTGTGGGCACCATCAGCCGCGCCAACATGGACGGCAGCGGAATCGTAGAGGTCATCGCTAACGTGAATGACGGCACGCCCGGCGATGTGGTACTGGCAGATGTGCCCGTTGGGCAGCAGGTGAGCGTTGCGTTCGCCGTAGGTGCCGCCAGCGGCGCAGAAGGCACTGCAACGCCGCCGCAACTGCGTGTGACCACGAACGACACGCAGCCTACCGGGCAGCCTATCACCCTCACGCTGAGCGCAACCAGTGCAAACGCAGCACCCGGCGTTGACTATCAACTGGCGAGCACCAGCTTTGTCATCCCGGCGAACACCGCCCACAATGCACTCATCCCGCTGAGCACCTTCACCGTGCTGGACGACGAGGAACAAGAACTGAACGAGGTCGTGACCATCACCCTGGATGAGGTGTTGGGCGGTACGGCGGTGTCCCCGTTGGCGGTCGCCTACACCATCACAGACGATGACGGTGCGCCGTCGCTGGTCACCAATGGCGACTTCGCCACGGGCGATACCACAGGCTGGAGCTTCTTTAGCGGGCTGGAAAACAACTTCGACGTGAACGTGACCGACGCCACGTTGCAGGTCACCCGCGTAAACGCAACATCGTTTGCGCTGCTTGCGCAGCTCACCGGGCAGGGCATCCAGGCGGGTACCTCGCTGGAGCTATCTGCGAACCTGGGCAACAGCTCCGATGAGGCGAAGTATGTGCTGCTGCGCATGTGGGAGTTCCCAAGGGCAGAAAGCATACTGGAATGCCTGGTGACGGTGCCCGCGAACACCGCCTTGCAGCCGTACACTGTGCGCGGCACGCTGCCCGTTGCCGTCAGCAACCTGGAGGTGCAAATCCACCTGGGCGACTACAACGAGCCGTACCTGCTGGTAGATGATGTTGTCGCCCGCACGCTGGATGAACCCGTTGGCGCAACGGAGTGCAATTCCCCGCTCACGCCGGGCGCAAACATGGTGGTCAACGGCGACTTTGACTACTTCTGGAGCGAGTTCATGTTCTTTAACTCGCCAGAACTGGGGCGCTTTTGGGAAAACGGCGTGTACAACATCACCCGCAGCCAGGTTGTCACGCCAGAAGGATTCCCGATTTTCACGCTGCTGGCGCAGTACCTGTTCTTTGAGGCACCGCAGGGCACACCGCTGCAAGCGTCTGTGAAGCTGGGCAATACCAGCAGCAAGCCCAAGCTGGTCAGCCTGCACCTCGTTGACGTAACCAACGAGGCTACCCGGCAGTTCTGTGTGTTCACGGTGCCCCCGAACACGCCGCTGCAAACGTACACGATGCAAATGCTCACCCAAACGGACTGGAGCAACATCAATGTGCAGTTCTTCCTGGATGACTTTAACGAGCCGTGGCTGCAAATGGACGACCTGGAAGTCACCTACGAGCCGGACGCGAACATTACCGGGTTTAACTGTGATGCGCCGCTCATCCAAGACCGTAACCTCGTGCACAACGGCGACTTCGACTACGGTTACATCTTCTTCGGCAACTTTGGCTCGATCATTGCCTTTGCCGACCTGAACGGGGTGCTCAATCTGTTTAGCACCAACCCGGCAGACGTAGCGCTCATCTCCCAGCCCATCTTCTACGAGTCGCCAGCGGGCACTGCCTACGAACTCACGGTTGACCTGGGCAACCCCACACCAACCGGGCGCTTTGTCGCGGTGCGGCTTTTTGAGTTCCCCAACGACCAGAACGAAATCCCGTGTGTGTTCTTTGTGCCGCCCAATACCCCGCTGCAAACCTACACCATGCGCGGGCTAACAAACGGCGACTGGCAGAACACAAACCTGCAAGTCTTCGTGGATAGCAACGCCACCACGCCGAGCATCCTGCTGGACAACATCAACCTGCAATACGCACCAGACAGCGACATTTTCACCAACGAGTGCCTGCTGCCGGGGCAGTCGCCGTTGCCGTCCCCGCTTGCGCAGGCAGCACAGGCAGCAGACGCAGCGGAGGCAGCACCCGTACCAGCAGAAGTGGTTACGGTTGAGGTCGAGGAGGTGATAATCGCCCCGGTTGTGGTGGACGAGGTAACACCCGCCCCGGCGCTTGACGGGGAACCCGTGACGATAACAGAAGAAGCGCCAGTGGTCGCTCCCCCCGCCATCACGGAAGAAGTGCAAGTGGTCGCTCCCCCGGCTGTGACCGAAGCGGCACAAACGACAGAACCGACGGAAGCAGCACCCGCGCCCGTCATCACACAGCAAGCCCCCCCCGCTGATGAGGTGACTATCCCCGTGACCGAGGAGGCACCCGCCACAGAATAAGCGTGTGTGCAGGGCGGTGCTCGTTCGCCGCCCTGTGTGCCCAATGCCGTTGTACGGTGTGCGTGGGGGTGCTATGCTTGGGCATTGTGTTTGCAATCGCTTAGGTGACCATGTCATCCCCACAACAACCCGACGTACTCCTGATTATCCTGGACACAACCCGCCGCGACCGCCTTTCCACGTATGGGCATGTGCGCGATACCTCCCCTTCGCTGACGAAATTCGCTGACGACGCAACCCTATTCGAGCGGGCAATTGCCCCGGCACAGTGGACAATGCCGTCGCACGCCGCCATGTTCACCGGGCAGTATGCGGGCGCACACGGCGTCACAGAAGCAAGCCACACGCTTAGCGGGGCACACCCCACCCTGGCGGAGATCTTGCAGCTTGCGGGCTACCACACGGCGGGCTTTTGCAACAATCCGCTGGTGGGCTTGCTCGACAACGGACTCACCCGTGGCTTTGACAACTTCTATAACTACGCCGGGGCATCGCCACAGCGCCCCATAGACAGTCAACGTGGGCACGTCCGGCGGGCGCTGTCGCGCGGGTTCCGGCGCTTTGCCCACCGCGTACAAAACCAGTTCGCCCACTCCGATTGGATGTTCCGGGTATCGCTGAACCCGCTGCTGGTGCCCATCTGGACGCGCTACGTGAACTACAAAGGGCACACGGAAAACTCGCTGTCGGACGCGCTGGATCACATCAGCGCCCACCATGCCGGCGGCGCACAGCAGCCGCTGTTCACGTTCATCAACCTGATGGGCGGTCACCTGCCCTACCGCCCGCCGCAGGATTATGTGTACAAGGTGGCACCACACCTGCGCCGCGATAACGCCACCTATCGTTTTGTGCGCCGCTTTAATGCGGACGCCGCCCGCTGGGCATCGCCGCTGGAAGAACCGCTGCAAGATTGGGAACAGGCAGCACTGGTCGATTTCTACGACGCGGAAATTACCTACCAGGACGAACTGCTGGGGCGCTTTTTAGCCGGGTTGCAGGCACAGGGTATACTCGATAACACGTTGGTGATTATCGCTGCCGACCACGGCGAAGCGCACGGCGACCACGGCTTTGTGGGGCACAGCTTTGTGGTCTACCAGGAGCTTGTGCATGTGCCGCTGGTGGTGCGCTACCCGCGGCAGTACCCGGCGGGCAAGCGCGTGGGCACCAACGTGAGCACACGGCGCATCTTCCACACGGTGTTGGATGCAGCGGGCGTGCAACCGCCACTGGACGAAGCAGACCCGAACGCGGATGTAGCGGCGCTGAGCTTGCACACCGCCACCAACGGCAGACCTGACCCCGAAGCGGGGGTCGTCTATGCAGAGGCGTTCCCGCCGCAAACGTTCCTGGCAGTGATGCGCCACCGTAACCCGCACCTCATTGATAAAATGCACCTGCGCATGGTGCGGCGCGGGGTATACGACGGTGACCGCAAGCTCACCACCATTGGCGACCATATCGACGGGCTGTTTGACGTGACGCAAGACCCGAACGAGATCAGCAGCATCGCGGCACACCACCCAGACGTGACCGCCCGCCTGCAAGCACAGTTAGATGCGTTCTCGCAGGATGTTGCCTCGCGGCGGGTGCAGCAGGAATCCAACGGCGAGGTAGACGCGGAAGTGGTCGAGCACTTGCGGGCACTCGGCTACATTGAGTAAATCGTTTTCAGCGGACAGTTTACAGTGCGGCAATTGCCGTCCATCGGGACTTTGCCTGCAAGGTTGCCGAAGCTGATACCTATCAACTTGCACAACGGAGGAGAGATGAACCCATGACCGACCCACGCGAGGGCGGCATTGCGATTTTAGACTTTGGTTCCCAGTACACCCAACTGATTGCGCGGCGCGTTCGTGAGCAGAACGTCTACGCGGAGGTGTTCCCGCCGGACGCCGACCCAGCAACCGTCAACCAGCACAACCCGCTCGGCTACATCCTCTCCGGCGGACCGAACAGCGTCTACGAGCCGGAGGCACCCACCATGCCGCTCTATGTGCTGGACAAACCTACGCTCGGCGTTTGCTACGGGATGCAGGCGCTTACGCACACGCTGGGCGGCAAGGTAGACGCGGCAACTGAGCGTGAGTACGGCTACGCGCAAATTGCGCACACCGGGTCGCGCCTGTTCGAGGGGCTGGACTTTTTGCAAACGGTGTGGATGTCTCACGGAGATCGCATCGACGCGCCCCCTAAAGGCTTCGAGACCATCGCCTCGTCGGAAAACTCGCCCTTCGCGGCAATTGCCAACGAAGACCAAAAGCTGTACGGCGTGCAGTTTCACCCGGAAGTCAGCCACACCCCGGAAGGTATCGCCATGCTGCGCAACTTCGTGCTGGGCGTCGTCGGCTGTGAGCAGAAGTGGTCAGCTTCGGCGTTCATCACAGACGCGCTCGAGGCAATCCAGCAGCAGGTGGGCGACGACGGGCATGTGCTGCTAGGGCTTAGTGGCGGCGTGGATAGCGCAGTCGCCGGGGCGCTCATCCAGCGAGCAATTGGCGACCGATTGGTGGCGGTGTTCATCGACACGGGGCTGCTGCGCAAATACGAGGCGGAACAGGTGGTGCATATCTTCCGGGAAGAGCGCCAAATGAACCTGATCGCCCGCCGTGCCTCGGAGCAGTTTATCGGGGCGCTGGCAGGCGTCACGGAGCCGGAAAAAAAGCGCAAGATCATCGGCAAAGAGTTCATCAACGCATTTACTGAAGAAGCACGCAAGCTCGGCAAGGAGGTAGACTTCCTGGCACAAGGCACCATCTACCCGGATGTAATCGAGAGCGCGGCGGGCAGCAAAAATGCTAAGATCATCAAGAGCCACCATAACGTGGGCGGGCTGCCGGACGACCTGCACTTTGCCCTGGTGGAACCCCTGCGCGACCTATTCAAGGATGAGGTGCGGCGCGTGGGGCAAGAACTCGGACTGCCGGACGCGATTGTGTGGCGGCAGCCGTTCCCCGGTCCGGGGCTGGCAATTCGCTGCCTGGGTGACATCACATTTGAGCGGCTGGCAACGCTGCGCGAGGCGGACGCCATCTTCACGGAGGAGCTGGCAAAGGCGAACCTGCTGCACTACCAGGACGGCGCGGGCACATCACAGGCGTTTGCCGTGCTGCTGCCGGTAAAGTCTGTGGGGGTGATGGGCGACAACCGCACCTACGAGGAAGTCGTCGCCATCCGCGCTGTGACGACGGACGACTTCATGACGGCGGACTGGGCACGCTTGCCCTACGAACTGCTAGCAACCGTCAGCAGCCGCATTGTTAACGAGGTGCACGGCGTCAACCGCGTGGTGTACGACATCACCAGTAAACCGCCCGGCACCATCGAGTGGGAGTGAGTTCTGAATTTTGAGCACAGAAACGTAAAAAAAGGGGGTCTTACTTGTAAATTTTTGCCCATCTTCGGGAAAAAGCCGTTATAATTCGTAATAATTGAATGGGTTCATTTCCTGATGGGAGCAAGAAATGGCAAAAATCACCCTGGAACTGGTGCGTCCTCATGTTGTGCGAATCGACTGGGCAAAACAAGCAGAGGCGAAAGACATTCGTGTTGCGTTCCACGCGCTGGCACATCACGTGGAACGGGCAACCCAGCCCCTAACGGTCATCATCGTGTTCGAGAAAAACCCCCGCTTCCCCATGAGCTTGACCGTACTGGAGGCGCTGCCACTCTACCAGAACGAGCGCCTGGGCGCGTGGTTGGTCGTGGGCGGTAACAGCCTCGCCAAAGCAATCGAAGCAACCCTGTACCACATGACGCGCCGCGACATCGTGCACTGGTTCGACACGGAAGACGAGGCGATGGCGTATCTCAACCACGCCAAACAAGCGGAGCAGGGCAGCTAGCGCTTGTTCAAGCGCGGGTCAAGCACGTCACGGATGCCGTCGCCCAAGAGGTTAAACGCCAGTACGGTAATCATAATGGCGATGCCAGGGAAGATCATCAGGTGCGGGAAGGCGCGGAAGTCCTGCCGTGCCTCGCTTAGCATCAGTCCCCACTCCGGTGTGGGCGGCTGTGCCCCAAGCCCCAAAAAGCTGAGCGCCGCCGCGTCCAGGATTGCCGTGCCAATGCCAAGCGTGCCCTGCACCACAATCGGCGTGATGCTGTTCGGCAGCACTTGCAGGAACAAAATACGCACCGGACCCGCCCCCAACGCGCGGTTCGCCGTCACAAACTCTTGCTCCTTCACGCTGAGCACACTGGAACGCACAATGCGGGCGTACTGCGGAATAGACACAATAGCGATGGCAATAAGCGCGTTAAGCAGCCCCGGACCGAGAATCGTCACAATGGCGATTGCCAGCAGCAGCGATGGGAACGCCATCAGCACGTCCATAAAGCGCATGATGATGTTATCCGTCCAGCCACCGATGTAGCCGCTCACCAGCCCGATGAACGTACCGATACTGATTGCAATGCTCACAGCAGCGATGCCAACCGGCAGCGAGCGCCGCACACCATAGACCACCCGGCTAAACTCATCGCGGAAGTTCAAGTCCACGCCCATCAGGTGGAAGTTCTGCTGCACCGCGCCCAGTTCGGCAATGGTTTCCGCGCTCTTGCGCCCGGTGATGGTGTGGTAGCTAATCACACGCTCAACGTGTTCCGCGTCTGCCAGGAACTCCGCTTCGGTGATGCCCTGTGCGTCAAAGTAGGCGGCAAAGGCGTCGTCGGTGGGCACCAGCAGCGTGAACGGGATGCTGCTGGCGATTTTGGCGGCGAGTTCCTCGTGCTGCGGGTCATCACGCAAAATTTGCAGCACCACTGTGAACGCACCCTGGTCGCTGTTCTCAAGCGCGGTGAGGATGAGCGGCGGCGCGAAGCTTTGTGCAGTGACGTTGAAGTTATACGTCTCACCGTCGGGAATATTGAGCACGCCGTCAATAATGTGGAATGTGCTTGGTCCTGCGCTCAGGTCAGTCTCCAGGAATGTCGCCTCCCCCTCGTTGAACGTCACGTCTTGCACGTTGCTGGTTTGCCCGGCGGTGCTCACGTACACCTCCGCCGAGTTCAACGACTGCACACTGGTGGCAAGCTCTGGGCAACCAAAGTTGTTCCACGCCGGGATGCACGGCGGGCTGCCCGCCTGGATGCCTTCGTAGCCCGGCTGCCCGCTAAGCACTTGCAGCGGGTCGTGCGTGGCAATGAGGGGTGCCAGAATGCCCATCAGCACCATGAGCACGATGAGCGTCAGCCCGATCATAGCGGATTTGTTGTTGCGGATGTTGCGCAGCGTTTGCTGGAGCGGCGTGTCTCGAGGCGTGTTGGCATGTGCCTTTTCCAGGGTTGCCACTTGTTTGCTTTGGGTTGCCGTTGTCATGGTGAGTTACCAGTTTCTCGTTACCAGTTTTCAGTTGCCAGCCATTTGTACCCAGTTGCCAGTTGGTGTTGGCACCCAACCGCTAACCGTGTACCCAAAACTGTGTCCTGTCTTAGTCCAGCCGGATGCGTGGGTCTAAGAATGCATACATCACATCCACCACTAGGTTGATGATGACAAACGCAGTTGCCGTCACCAGCGTGAACGCCTGCACCACCACATAGTCCCGCGCTTCGATGGCGTCTACCAGCGTTTTGCCAATACCACTTAGCCCGAACACCGTTTCCGTCAGTACCGCACCGCTGATGAGCAGACCGAAGTTCAGCCCAATCACCGTGACCACAGGCAGCAGGGCGTTACGCAGCCCGTGGGACATCACCACAATAAATTCCGCCAGCCCTTTCGCCCGTGCCGTGCGGATGTAGTCCAGGTTCAGCACCTCCAGCACAGACGAGCGCGTCATGCGGGCGATAATCGCCAGCGGAATGGTGCCCACCGCAATCGCAGGCAAGATCAGGTAGCGCATAGACTCGCCAATGAGCGCCCAGTTCCACGTCAGCAGCCCGTTGAGGATGTTTAGCTCTGCCAGGAAGCGCACAAATCCGTTCACCTCCTGCGCGACAACGGACTCTGGGTAAAGCCCCCATGCAATGTAAAACGGCATCTGCGGGAATGTGGAGGACACGCTGCCACTGGGCGGCAGCGCAAACGCGGTATCGCGCAGGTACACACCAAAGATGAGTGAGAGCATCGCCCCCAGCCAGAACACGGGCATACTCACGCCCACGTTGGCAACCAGCATTGTGCTCACGTCCACGGCGGAGTTGTGGTAGTACGCGGAGACGACACCCAGCGGAATGCCGACGATGACCGCGAAAATGATCGCCGCCACCGTGAGTTCAACCGTGGTGGGCAGGCGGCTGATGAGCAGCTCGCCCACGCTAATTTGCAGCCGGAACGATGTGCCCAGGTCGCCGCGCAGCACCTGCCCCAGGTAGATGAAGAACTGGTTGAGGATTGGCTCGTTTAGCCCCATGCGCTCGAAGTACGCATCGCAAACTTCTTCGGTGGCACGCTCACCCAGCACTGCCCGGCACGGGTCGCCGGGGATGAGCCGCACCATCGCAAACGCGATAATCAAAATACCAATAAGCACCGGTACCGCCAGCACCAGCCGCCGTAGAATGAAACGCCCCATAGTGTCAATATCCAGTGTATTACATTGGTTGCAGAGTTTGTCACAAAACACGCGCCGGGGCAAGCGGCGAACGTTCATTTGCCGTTCATTTGCTGCGGAGCGGGGCGTTTCGGTCGCATGGGCATGGGGTAGGGGCGCAGCGTGCTTCTTGTGCCCCCACTCCACCGCTATTGCACAGTCGTAGGCAGCGTGCTTGGGCGCTGCCCCAACCCGCCGCTTTTTTCAAAAGGCGGACAAAAACTTGCCATAAAGCTGGGGTCAAAGGGTGAAAACCATTTGCACGGGTGCGGGGACAGAGTCCCCGTTAATTGAAATGCGGACTGTGCAAAAGCCCTGTTCTCTACCCTCATTTGCTTGACGCCCAACCCTAAACCATGCCATAATGCCCATATTGACCGCTCTACGACCGAAAGGTGGCACCCTATGACGAACAGAAACCTGGCAATTGTCCTGGCGGGTGTGCCTGTTTGGTGTGGGGCTATGTTGAGCTAAACGCACAGCGTTCGCAGCAGCACCAGCTCCTCTCCCTACTTCCCACACAGGTTCCCCCACCCGATTTCATCCCAATGCTCTCATACCGGGCGCGTTTTCGCGTTCCCGGCGGCGTGTGGCGTCCACCACACGGCAGCCCCTTCACATCACCATGAAATCTGGACCCAATAACCATCCGTGGGAGAAAACACCCTTGGCTAGCAAGAAAAAACCAAAGAACCCAATCGAGCGCAAGCGCGAGGAGCGCAGCTTGCAAAAGGCAAAACGTAACACCAAACGCGGCAAACAACCCCGCACCCCCCGCCGCAAGGACTGGCAGGCGTACGTCGGGGCAGATGCCACCGAGATAGACGACATTGACGTGCTGGACGACCTGAACGAGGTCGGTGCGTTCGAGCGCATTATGCCCCTGGACGAAAACGACCGCCGCCGGGAGGTGGAGGCACGCCTGAACAAAGCGCCGGAGCGAGATGACCCGGACGCAGACACGCCGCTGGCGGCAGTGCCCCACGCCCGCGTGATTGAGGCGACGGGCAACATGGCTCGTGTCGCTATGGATGGGCGGGTGCTGCTGTGCACGGTGCGCGGCACCCTCGCCGCAGCAGACACAGGCTACGCAAACGTGGTCGCCGTTGGAGATCATGTCATCGTGACGGAAACCGGAGACGACAGCGGTCTCATCGAGGAGGTGCTGCCGCGCCGCACTGTGCTTGCCCGCCCAGACCCATCAGGGCTGCCCGTGAAACAGTTGATTGCCGCTAACCTGGATCAACTGCTGATTGTGGCGGCGTGGCGCAACCCGCACATCTGGTTTGAGCTTGTTGACCGTTATCTTGTCACCGCAGAGCGCAACGGCATCATGCCGCTGGTGTGCGTGAACAAGATTGACCTTGCCGACGACGAAGACGAGATCAACACCGCGCTGGCACCGTACCGGGCGCTAGGCTACACGGTTGTGCTCACCAGCGCGGAGCAGCAGCGCGGCGTGAAAACGCTGCGCCTGCACCTGCACAACAAGGTCACGGTGATTGCCGGGCTGAGCGGTGTTGGTAAGTCGTCGCTGCTTTCGGCAGTGCAACCGGGCTTTGACCTGAAAACGGGCGATACCAACGCCGAGCGCGGGCAGGGACGCCACACGACCACCCAGGCGGTGATGTTGCCGTTTGGTGATGGCTACGTGGTGGATACCCCCGGCATCCGCGAGTTTGGGCTGGCGGGGCTGGCACCCCGCGACCTGCTGGCGTTTTACCCGGATGTACTGCAATGGGCGACGCAGTGTAAGTTCGCGGACTGCACGCACACCCACGAACCCGGCTGCGCGGTGTTGCCCGCCGTCCAGCGCGGCGACCTGAACAACACGCGCTTTCACAGCTACCGGGCGATTTTCACGTCGCTCACCGGGTAGCGCCCGGTCTGGTCAATCCACTTTCGGGGGCGTTGCTCGCAGCGCCCCCGCCCACTGCCCCGGCTGCGTAAAAAATCCGTTCTCGCTCAGCGCAGCTTGCGCACTAACTCATCCAGATCAGCGCGGTACGTGTCTAACATTTCCTCCGCTAACCGCTGAACGACGCGCAAGTTTGCTCTGCTCGCGTCGTCCATAGCGCGGTTCGCGTCGGGGACATCCGTCTGGAAGCGGTAGTAATGCCGCTGGTCGCCGCTGGCACGTAGGATTTCCTCTAGCTGGTAGTGCACCGTTTCCACGCCGCCCGTAATCGTGATCTCAATTGCCGGGCGTGCCCACTCCAGCGCACCCCAATCTTTAATCTGGTCGTGTGTGTAGTACTGGCGCAGCCGCCCCGTGCCCAAAGACACGATCATAATGTCGCGTTGCAGCTCTTTTGCCATGGTGTAATTCTCAAGGTGGTGTGTGACCTCGGTTAACGCACACAGCGCCGGGTTATTGGCGATCATGCCGCCGTCGATAAGCGCCTCCATTCGTCCGTCAATGTCCAGCCGGAACGACTCAAAGAACGTGGGTGCGGCGGTCGTCGCCCGTGCGACCTTCCACATTGGCACCTCTCCGTCGGTATCGCTGTTCCGGCTTTTGAAGAAGCGCGGTGCCGCCTTTTCCACATCGTAGCACGGGATGACGACGGGTCTCAGCGCGTCGCGCAGCGGCGTCTCCCCGAAGTACTCTTGCAAAATGCGTTCCATCGGCGCGTGCGGGTATTTATCGTCGATGACCTGGCGCAGCGACCCCAATGTCGCGCTGAAGATCTTGCTGCCCTCGTCCTTGAAGAACCCGGCAAGCTGCTTTGCTGTGAAGCGAGGGCGTCCGTCATCATCGGGGCACACCATACCCAGCGCCACAATCCCGCCGCTGGAGGTGCCTGCCACCAGATCGAACATGTCCGCAGCGGCACGCCCGGTTCGCTGTTCGATGTGATCCAGGATCAGCGCGGGGATCATCGCCCGGATGCCACCGCCGTCAATGGACAGGACTCGGATTGGGTCTGTGTTGTTGTGTTGTCTAAAAAAGCGCATACCTTTTCTTCCAAATGTGTGATTTATGCTCGTTTTGCTTTCTCTGGCAGTTCACTGTCGTCTTTAAGCTGTTGTGCAATGAGCCACCACAGTGCCGCGCCAGAAAGCGCTGCCGTCACAAAGGCAGGAATGATGGACAGCACGATCGAAAGCCAGTTTGCCGCCTCAATCCCCAGCACCGGTACCACCAACGCCACCGCGCCCTCCATTATCAACCCGGAAAGTGCGCCGACGACAATCGCATCAATCCACCAGTGTGCTTGGCGCACATAGTCCCGCAAAATCAACCAGCCTGCAACGCCGTGCAAAAAACCGCCCACCAGTGACGCCAGTAAACTGAAAATGATACTGAATGTTCGGAAGCTGAAGCTCTCACCTGCCAAGAGGACAGTTTGCAGTACGGATACGAGTATCACATTAATCAACGCGACCACCAAAAAGCGGGCGATCATGCCGTAGGCGATCCAACGTGCTCGCTCCGGGATTAGCGGTTGGGGTAGTTCGTATGCCTGCACGCCCAATATCAGCAGCCCGCCCAACACCTGTATCACGTTCACGGTTGCCTGCGATAGGTCGCGCTGGATTGCCCATTGCGTGGACGCCGCGACAATCCCGGACGTGATCGTCACAATGAACGTCCAGCGGAGGAACCAGGAGAGACCCACGACATTGAGTGAGTGCTTTTGTTTCTCGGTCATGGTGGCGTTACGCTTCCGTTAGCTCTGGCGGAACTGGGCGTCTGTAAAGCTGAGCAGCAGCGACCCGACCGCCTCCACATTACTGCCGTCGCTCGCCGCGCTGAACAACTGCCGCTGCTCACCGTTTGGCGAGGTGTTGACGGCGGTGTACGTCAGCCGGAAGCCGCCCAGGTCGTTCACATACCACGAGGGTGACTCTTTGGGGGTGGGGTCGGCAGTCAGTTGGCGGGGCGCGGGCATGGGTGCCTCTACGTCCAGTTGCAGCGGCGGGATGCTGCCGTTAATCACATCAAACGCCGCGCCGATGTTACCCTGCCCATACTCTGGCGTGACCTGCGGCAGGCTCATGGAAAACAACTGTGGAACGCCGTTGTCCCTGTCGGAAACAAACAAGAGACTGCGTCCGTCTGGGCTAAATATCGGTTGATGGTCAACACCGGGGTGATCTGTCAGTCGGATAGGGGCGGTGCCGTTGGCGTCCGTCAGGTAGAGTTCCGGGTTGCCGTCGCGTTCGCTCACGAACACGATCCAGGTGTTGTCTGGCGACCAATCCGCGTCGTAGTCCGGCGCGGGGTCGGCAATAAGCGGGCGCAGTCCGCGCCCATCCCGGCTCATCACAAACAGGTCGTCGTTGCCGTTGCGGTTTGTGGTGAACACCAAATCCGCCGTCGTCGCAGAAAGTGCCGGGTCGCGTTGGTCGCCTTCATCGAACGGTGCCACGCGCTGCACCGGGGTATTGTCGTCTGCGTTCAGCGTGTAGATGGCAGGGGTGCCCTCCCGGTCGGAAACAAAAAAGAGCTGGTCGCCCCCGATGTTCCACAACGGACTGTCGTCCACCGCTGCTTCGGTCGTCAGCCGGGCGACAATGCCGCCTGCGTTCACGATGTACAGGTCGCCGGGTGCAAAGCCTGGCGGGGGGATTTGCGCCCCTGCCGCACTCACTGCCACCCACTGTTGTTCGTCCGTTGCCGGGGCGACGCCACGCTGCGGGGGCAGCGGGACAGTGGGCGACGGCGTCACCGGGGAGAGCGTTGGCAGTGCGGCGGGGTCAGCAGTGGCGGGGGGGGCATCTGCCGGGACGGTGGTTTCTTCTACGACGACCTGCGTCGGCAAAACCACCTGCTCCGGTTGCCCGCCGCACGCGGTGGCAAACAACACAAGTACGACACTGAACGGGGTTAAAATGCGGGTACGTGGGTGCATAAGACCGTTTCGCTCTCTGTTTGGGCAGTATTGTATGCGTATTTTAAGAGCGTTAGCAGGGGTTGCACACCCTCCCACACAACCCTCTGACAAAACGGGCGGGGGCATCGTCAGGGCAGGCTAAAGCGGCACTCTGCCACCTGCCCGCGCTGCACCGTCGCACACCGGTGAACGAGTTCGCCTGCCCAGTGCACCTCGAAGGTCGCTGCGCCCACGGGTTCTGCCCGCCAGAAGTACGTGTCCGGGTTGATGATGAACTCTGCTTTGTCGGTGTTGTCGCACTGGCGCGGCGCGAGTGGGGTGCGCCCCTGCTGGGCAAGCTGAAAGCACGCGCCCGGTGCCAGTTCCCCGCCGGGGATGCGCCCGCCCGCGTAGTCATCATCGCCTGCGCCGTCCTCGCCGCGCACAAACGCCAGCGCGTCTACGGGTGCGATGGGGTCATCGCCGCCGTTGTACAGCACCAACGATATATCGTTGTAGAAAAGGGCGATGGTGGTGGTAGGGTCGTTATTGGGGGTGATGCCGGGCGTGGGGGCGGGTATTGAGGTGGGGTCGGCGCTGCTGCACGCAACAAAGATCAGCGGCAGCAGCACCCAAAGGGTCGCTCTACGTGCCACGGCGCTACTCGTCCCCTGGCTTAGCGAACTGGCAGGTGTTCTCCTCGCCTTCTCGCACCGTGTCGCACCGCTGGATGACCTCGCCCGCCCACTGTACCTCGAACGTGAGTTCGTTGTTGGCGTTGCGCCAGAAGAACAAGTCCGGGTTGTTCAGGAACTCCTCATTGTTGATGAGAGCACACTGCGTGGGCGTGATGCCCTCGTCTCGTAGCCCGATCCGAAAGCACCCCCCGGCGATAATCTGGTCGCCCGGCAAGCGATCCCCCCGGAAGTCGTCGCGGTCTGCGCCGGGGGCACCGCGCACAAACTCCACAAACACATTGCCGGTTGCCTGCTGCTGGAAGGTGACAAATGCTTCTTCGGTGTTGTTGTGGATGACGAGCGAGTCCGCATTGTAGATGAGCATGATCTCTGCCGGGGCACCACCACCTAGCCCGATGTCGACGCCGCCTGGCAGGGAAATCGGCAGTTCGTCTGGCAAGCCGTTGAAGTAGTAAAATGCGCCGACGCCGCCAATCGCCACGATGAGAATGAGCAAAAACAGCGCCCGCACCCGAGAGCGGCGTTTCGGTGGGGCGTCCTTCAATATCGGGGTGCCGTCTACCGGGGAGGGCACTGCCACCAGTTTGGGTTTCACAGCGGCAGATTCGCGTGTTGCCTTCGCTTTGCCCTTTTTGTTGGGGGACTGTGCGACGGATGCGTTTTCGACTGCTGCCGGGGCAGGTGCCTGCGCACCGTAACCCTCAATGACCGCCTCCACAAATGCGGTTGCCGTCTGGTAGCGCTCGGTGGGTTCCTTGCTCAGCGCCTTCAAAATCACAGCATCCACCTGCCCGGGAATGCTGGGTTCACGCTCGCTGGGTGGCTCTGGCGTGTCGCTAACGTGGGAGAGCGCAATCTCCATGGGTGTCTCGCCCGTGAACGGGGTGTCCCCGGTCAAAATCTCGTACATGATGACCGCGAAAGCGTAAATGTCGGACTGGGGCACCGCCTGCTGAGACGCCACTGCCTGCTCTGGCGCGATGTAACGCGGTGTGCCAAATGCGGTGCCCAGCGTGGCGTCGTTGTCGCGCAGCACCAGCCCAAAGTCTGTGAGAATCGCCTTGTTGTCGTTGGTGAGCAGCACATTGGATGGCTTAATATCCCTGTGAACGATGCCCGCCCGGTGCGCAAAGTCCAATGCAGACGCCACCTGCCGCATAATCTTAAATGCCTGCTCCAGCGGCATCCGTTGGTTTTGCTTGCTGTAGTCCTTAAGCACTTGCCGCAGGTCTTTGCCCTGGATGTACTGCATCGCCAGGAAGTACGCGCCCTCGTACTGCCCGTACTGGTAGATGGTAATAATGTTATCGTGCTCCAGCGCGGCGACCGACTTCGCCTCACGCTCGAAGCGTTGCACGATGGTTTCGTCTACCCATGTCTGGTCCAGTTCCAGCACTTTCACGGCGGCGCGGCGTTCCAGTTTGGTGTCCAAACCCAGGTAAACCCGCGACATCCCACCCACTGCCAGGATCTCTTGCAGGCGGTAGTCGCCCATTTGCGCGTTTAAAAAGGTGTCGTTCTTTCTCACAGGTTCCAGTCCTTACACCACAAAAGGCGGTTGCACATTCAACCGCCCCTAGCATACCGTATTTTACTCTCGGGGAGTGCCCCCCGTTGGTTAATCGTCGTTCAAATCTCGACCCAGAATGCCCAGTTGCATCGCTTCGCTCTCGTCGATGGTGCGCTGAGACTTTAGCTGTGCAGCGCTCGCTTCCAGGTTTTCCAGGCTGAACAAGTCATCTGCAGCGGAAAGATCCAGGTTGTCCAGTTGGTCGAGAATGCCGGGGTCAAACGCATCGTCAGGGATCGCCTCGAACGCGATTTGCTCCAGGTCATTCCCCTTCGCGTCGTCGTCATTAAAATCCTTTGCGCGTGCCAGCGGCGCGATTTCCTCTTCCATCTGCACGGCAGGTACGGCAACGGTGGCGCGGCGGCGCAGCGATGTCTCCTCCTCTTTTTGGGGTTCCACCCGCTGGATGAAGAACGCCTCTGCACCCACCAGCGCAATCAAGTCCATCGCCGCTTTGCGCCCGTAGCGGTTCACCGCGCCGAACTCGCGCTGCCCCTTCTCGCCGTCGAAGGCGATGCACAACATGTGGTGCAGCCCCACAGAAAGCGCGTAAATATCGCGGCTGTCCCCGTCGTAAAATTGCAGTGTGGTTGCCTCGCCGCCGACGATGTCGCGCATGTCGATGTTGGCATGCATGCTCGGCTTCAGCGCGGCGGTCAGGGCGTTGCGGTCAATGTAGTTCGATGACGGACCGCGCTCCAGCAGCACATTGCTCGCCCGGTCGATCAACAGAATGGACATGGCGTACAACTCACCGACGAGGCGGTCGACAATCTCCTGTGCCCGCTGTAAGTCCATGTTGGGCACGGGTCCCATCGCAGACGCATCTTGCACGGCGGCGGGCTTGTGCAGTGCCGCGAAAATGTCCTCGCCCTTCATCCCGGCGAACAGCACCGTACTAAAGCGGTTGATATCGAGTGGGCGCTGCAAGTAAACGAACCCGTAATCCCGCTGGGTGTCCGAGTCCATCTCCGGGTCGTCTTCATCTGCCAGCACAATAATCGCCACGTCTTCTTTGATGGACTTCGCCTGTTCTGCCAGGTCGAAGGCACGCATATCTTCCAGGTTCAAGGCGGAAATCAACAGGTTGGATGGCGTGAGGTTCATTTCTTCTAGTGCCTCTACACCGGAGGGCACATTGACCTGTCGGCACAGGTACTGAGATAGGTCAATGGTGGCACGTACGATACGTGCGACATTGCCAGTTGGGTCTACGGTGATAATACGGGGTAGGGAAGGCATAGGTTTGGCTTCCAGAGCATGATTAGTTGCAATTTGGTATGAAAATTGTTGCAGTACGTGTGCCATTATAATGCAAAAAGACGATTTCGCCACAAACGAAACCTGAAGAAGCAGACGTGCTCAGCTTACGTGCCGCCTTCTGCCTTTATGCTATCAGTGTAATGCAGGGCAGTCACAAAAACTGTACGAAAGTTGTATCGTTTAGGAAAGATGAAGGTTTATTTGGGGCGTGCCTTCCGCCCTAATACCCTCACTAGCATTTTAGAATGTTGCAATGAGACAAACCTTAAATTGAACCTTTATGGAAACACTATAGTTTTCTTGTGTAGAATCCATTTTTTCTATATAGTAAAGGTATCGCAAATCACTGCATTAAGGGAGTTCTTCCACGCATGTTCCAGGTAAACCAAAGTGATGTTGAGGGTCGTCTGCGTTTGTTCCGCTATGGGATGGTCGTTATGGTCATCGTGGCGTTTATCGTCAGCTTCGGTTCCACCTATGCCGCCTATTCGGATTTCTTAGGGCTGCCGGGCGCGCCGACTATCGGCGGCATGCTGGAAGATGAAATCATCACGACGGTTATGG
>CAYVGI010000065.1:0-25311 GCA_964451095.1 uncultured Anaerolineaceae bacterium | reverse complement strand
TAGGTATTGCAAACCTTTTTTGACATGCCCTTGCTAGCGCGGGTACACTGTGAACAATCATGGTTAACCGTTGTCAAACTTGGTAGGAGTTCATTATGTCAACATGGATGGTCGTGGAAGACGAGCCGGATATTTATGAGGCGTTGCTGCTGATGCTGGAAGCGTTCGGCGTGGAGGGGTTGGCGTTCGTAGACGGGGAAGAAGCGGTCGATTGGATCGAGGATGTTGACAGCGGCGACTACCAGGGCGAGTTGCCCGTTGTAGCGCTGCTGGATGTGCGCCTGCCGGGTAAGTACACCGGGCTGGACGTGGGGGCACGCCTGCGGCAAAGCCCACACATCAGCGACAACCTGAAGATGGTGCTGGTTACGGCATATAAGATGAAGTCCGACGAAGAGGAAGAAGCACTGCGAATTTCTGGCGCAGACCTGCTGCTGTACAAGCCCATCCCGCGCTTCGATGACTTCCGCCGCATTATCGAGGAACTGTAGGGTAGCTGGTGTTCACGGGCGCTGGGACGGGGTTGGGCGTAGGGCAGCAGGTGCCCCACGCCGATGAAACGCTGCGTTAGCTCACCTGGACGACGCTGTTCTCCGCCAGGACGAAGCGCTGCGCCTTGGGTACGTTTTGCAGTGCTGCTTCTACCACGGAGTTATCTGCCAGCAGGCTGGAGTCTATGCGACCGGGAATGTTGCGGATGACGCTGCCGCGCATGACGATGCTTGCTTCGATTTCGCTGCCTTCAACCACCACATCGTTGCCGAGTGAGGTGTAGGGACCGACATAGCTGTTGATGATCTGCACATTGTCCCCGATGATTGCCGGACCGCGCACCACACTGCCCTCAATCTTCACGTTTTCGCCCAAAATCACACGCGGAGACACATCGGAGTTCTCGTCGATGCCGGGGTCTTCTGGTGCGGGGGAGTAGGGCAGCTCGCTCATCACAAGCTGGTTCGCTTCGATGATGGGCTTGGGCTTCCCCGCGTCAATCCACCAGCCGTCCAGTTGATACGCCTGTACCGGGCGACCCTCGCTAATCATCAACTGAATCGCATCCGTGATTTCGAGTTCGCCACGGGCGGAGGGTTTGATGCGGCTAATTGCGTTGAAGACGGACTCCGTGCGGAATAGGTACACGCCCGCAACCGCCCAGTTAGACGGTGCAGGGTCGGGCTTTTCCAGCAGTTCCTTGATGCTGCCGTCTTCGTTGATGACGCCCACACCGAAGCGGGACGGGTCGGGCACTTCGCCGAGCGCGATGGACGCTTCCCACTCGGTGTCCTTGAACGTGCGCAGCAGGTCTTCCATTTTGTCCTGGAAGATGTTGTCGCCCAGGAACATGGCAAACACCTTGTTGTCACCGATGAAGTCCTTGCACAGGCTCACCGCGTGCGCCAGACCAAGCTGCTGCTCCTGCACGATGTAGGACACCTTCACACCCATGTCTTTGCCGTCGCCAATGCGCTTGACCACGGCGGAATCCAGGCTGTTAACCACGATGCCGACTTCCTCCATGCCCGCACCACGGATCATGCCAAGTGCGTAGGCGATGAGCGGTTGGTTGGCGACGGGCACCAATGGCTTGGGCGTGGTGAGCGTGACCGGGCGCAGGCGGGTGCCTTTACCGGCAGCAAGAATAATAGATTTCATAACGAGTCCTCTCCTCCCTGATTGTTGGGGGCAGTACGTAAAGACTAAGAAACACAAGGTAGTCTAACAGGTGTGCAATTTAATACACAGGCAGGAGCAGCATTCCTGAAGAAATCTTCACAGGCGCATGTGCTATGCTGGCATTTGAAAAGGACTTGCCACGGGCGCAGCAGGGACTATAATGGTCTGTACGCTGGCGACGTAGCCAAGTGGTAAGGCAGTTCTCTGCAAAAGAACGATTCGTCGGTTCGATTCCGACCGTCGCCTCTACGGGCAAGTGGGTAACGTAAATCCGCTTGCCTTTTTTGTTGCCCAGCCACCGCCCAGGGAACATGCCATGCCAGATAAACCCGCCCGCCAACCCCAAAACCCCCACCCACCCACACAGCCGAACATCAGCGACAAGCGCCCACCCGCCCCGCTGCCGAACTACACGCTGGCAAGCGTGTGCCCCGCGTGCGATGCGCCAACGGTTCGGCGGGCGTGCAAGGTGCGCTGCGAGCGCTGTGGTTTTATGTGGGATTGTAGTGAATTGTGATGAGGGGGTTAAAATCATGAAACTTCAATTTTTTGTAACGTCTTTGGCAAGGCAAAGTTTCGTATAATACTCCCATAATGATTCCCTCATTCAACAGGACTGTGCCATGCAAACCCTCCCACCGCTGCGTTTTCCTAACGGCAACACCGCCCATGTCGTGCACGCCTCACCCTATGCTGATGCACTAGAGGTCGTTTCCAAGCTCGGCATCGCGGAGCCACTGCCCGCGTTGTTTCTCTCCGGTGGGGCATCCGCCATGGAAGACAAGGCAATGGCACAGACCTACGCCATAGTGGAGCAGGGCATCGCTCGGTTCGCGGCAGAGCACAATATTGTGGTGGTGGACGGTGGCACAGACGTGGGCATTATGCAGATGATGGGGCGGGCACGGCACAAACTAGGAAATCGTTTCCCGCTGGTGGGCTGTGCCCCGGCGGACAAAGTGCTGTACCCCGGCATGAAGCCAACAGGCGACCAGACGCGCACGACACTCGAACCCAACCACTCGCACATGATTCTGGTGGACGATGACCACTGGGGTGCGGAAAGCGACATGATCGTGGGGGCAGTGCGGGCGTTCACACGTGGGGTGCTGCCAGGGTGCGGCATTCTCATCAACGGCGGCAAGATCGCCCAGTACGACGTGTACATCGCCTCCGCACGCGGCGAGCGTGCCATCCCCGTCATTGTGGTGGACGGCAGCGGGCGCAGTGCCGATACCATCGCCCGCGCCAGCAAGACCAAAGCGTTCGACACTGCGATGATCAAAGCGATTGTGCAGGGCGGCAAAGTCGAGGTCATCTCGTTAAAGGACGGCGCAGACGCGATGTATAAG
The DNA here is from genome assembly GCA_964451095.1 of uncultured Anaerolineaceae bacterium. Taxonomy (GTDB): domain Bacteria; phylum Chloroflexota; class Anaerolineae; order Aggregatilineales; family Phototrophicaceae; genus DAOTTY01. Next base: position 22,285 of record CAYVGI010000065.1, on the reverse strand, counting down.
CAGCTCAAAGGGCACTTCAACGTTGCGCCCGCACAGTAACCCAGCACACTAGCCCACAACCTGCTCCTGCATCCCTAGCGCCAGCTTTTGCAGCAGGGCGAGCAGGTTCGGCTGCCAACTGCCCATATCTTCTAGGTACAGCGGCATTTCCACTGCTGTGCGCGTCACCGTAATGTCCTCCCCAAGCTGGTGCCCTAGTGCCCGGCGGTCAATCGTCGGCAGGTAGGGCAGGCGAATGCGTACCTTCTCGTTGCGGTGCTGCACGGCAGTCGCGCCCGCTTGCATCGCCAGTATCTTCACATCAATTTGATAGAGCAACCCCACTACTGCTGGTGGCAGCGTGCCAAAGCGGTCTTGCAGTTCCTCACGCATGGCGTCCACCTGGTCGCGTGTCTCTAGGGCGGCAATGCGCCGATAGATTTGCAGCCGCAGCGCCATCTCCGGTATCCAGTCTGTGGGGATGTAGGCAGGCGTGGGCAGGTCGAGGATGACGCTTTCCGAAGTAGTGGGCTTGGGTGTGCTCTCTGTGGGGGATTCTGCCTGCTCTTGCTTCAGCCGCGTGACGATGTTCGCCAGCATTTGCGTGTACAGGTACAAGCCCACCGCCGCCACCTGCCCGCTCTGCTTGGTAGAGAGAATGTCGCCCGCACCGCGAATTTCCAGGTCACGCAGCGCAATCTGGAAGCCCGCGCCAAGCTGTGTGTTCTCCGAGATGGTTTCCAGGCGGGCGCGTGCCTCTGCGGTGAGCTTGTTGTGCGGCGGGTGGAAGATGTAAGCGTATGCTTGCTGTGCGCCGCGCCCCACGCGCCCCCGAATCTGGTAAAGCTGCGCCAGCCCGAACCAGTCCGCCCGGTCTACGATGAGCGTGTTGGCGTTAGGGATGTCAATGCCACTCTCAATAATGGATGTCGCCAGCAGCACGTCGTGCTCCCCGCGTGCAAACGCCCGCATGATCGCGCCGAGCGTGCGCCCGTCCATCTGCCCGTGCGCGACCACTACGCGCGCCTCCGGCACGATGCCCTCTAGCTGGTCGCGCACGGTTTGGATGGTACGAACGCGGTTGTGCACAAAAAACACCTGCCCGCCGCGCTCTAGCTCCCGCGTGACGGCGGCACGTATCAGCTTGCGGTCGGACGGACCGACGTGCGTAATGACGGGCAGGCGCTCTTCTGGTGGCGTTTGGATCATGCTGATGTCGCGCACGCCGCCGAGTGCCATTTGCATGGTGCGCGGGATGGGCGTTGCCGTTAGCGTGAGCACATCGACCTGGGTGCGCAGCTTTTTAAAGTGCTCCTTCTGCTTGACGCCAAAGCGCTGTTCTTCGTCAATGACGACCAGCCCTAGCTCCTTAAAGCGGATGTCCTTGCTGAGGATGCGGTGCGTGCCCACGATCACGTCCACTTCGCCGCTGGCAATGCGGTCAACGGTTTTGTTTTGCTCGTCCGTCGTGCGAAAGCGGCTGAGCTGCTCTACCGTGACAGGGAACGCCGCCATACGCTCACTGAACGTCTCGTAGTGCTGCTGGGCGAGCACAGTAGTGGGCACCAGCACAGCAACCTGCTTGCCATCCTGGATTGCCTTAAACGCCGCCCGCACTGCGACCTCAGTCTTGCCGTAGCCTGCGTCCCCGCAGATGAGCCGGTCCATGGGGTGGGGGCGCTCCATGTCGCTCTTGGTTTCGTGCACTGCACGCAGTTGGTCTTCCGTCTCGATGTAGGGGAAAGACGCCTCGAGTTCGTTCTGCCAGGGTGAATCTGGGCTGAAGGCGTAGCCAGGGGTGCGGGCACGTTCTGCATAGAGCGCCAGCAGTTCCTTCGCTTCTTCCTCGACGTTCTTCTGCGCCTTGGCACGGGTTTTGTCCCACTCCTGCCCGCCCAGCAGGGTAAGCTGCGGCGGCTTTTCGTCGGGGCCGACGTAGCGTGTTACCCGGTCTGCCTGGTGGATGGGCACGAACAACTGCGACCCCTTTGCGTAAGTCACCAGCAGGTACTCACGCTCAATGCCCTCGATGGTGCGGCGCTTCGTCCCGGCGAACTGCCCTACCCCATAGTCCTCATGCACGATGTAGTCACCCTCTTGCCAGTCCATATACTCTACACGGGCACGGGTGCGGGCACGTTTGGCGACTTTGCGGCGGCGTGGCTCTGCCCGGCGCCAGCCGAACACCTCCGCATCCGTGAACAGGTGCAGGTGCTTGTTATCTGCGCCTAACAGCGACCAACCCTCGCGCAGCACGCCGTGCACAAACTGCGGTGCACCGGGGTTTGGCGGGGTGGTCACATTGTCCACCAACGGGGCATAGCCTTCACTCTCGCGCCACAGGTCGCTAATGCGGTGCGCTTGTTCTGTGACGATCACGACGCGCTCCTGGTCGTCGCGCAGGTCGCGCACCTTGCGCAGCATTGGCTTCAGCATCCCGCCGAAGCGCTCTCCGGGGGCGAACAGCCCACCGAACAATGTCGGTCCGGCACCGACGGCGCTCTCGGCGTCAGCGTCCATGGTGTGAGAGGTACCCAGGCGCGTCACGCGGCGCTCACTCAGTGCTGCTTCCAGTTCCGCCCAGGTGAGGTACGGGCGCGGGTGGTCCGGCGGCAGTTCGTTCAGGGAGAGCTTATCGGCGCGGTTGGTTTCGGCGTCGTCTTCCAGCCCCTCTACGGTGTCGCGCAGCGCGTCCCAGTCGTCCACTACAATCAGCGCATCATCAGCGGCGTAGTCCAGCAGGCTCACCGGGTGCGGATACAGATACGGCAGATAGTGCTCAATAAACGCGAAGCCTGCCCCGGTTTGCAGCAGTGCCGCGTCATTGACGGGGCTGGTGTTGTCGTCAGTGTTTTCCGCCAGGGAGCCGAACCAATCGGCAAGGTAGGCGGCGAGCGGTGGCGTTTGCGCGGGCAGTGCCTCCCGCGCCGGGGTGATGCGCACGGTTTGCAAGCTGGCGGACGAGCGCTGGGTGTCAGGGTCAAACGGGCGGATGCTTTCAACTTCATCGTCGAAAAAGTCGATCCGCACGGGTTCGGTCGCCGTCACCGGGTACACATCCACGATGCCGCCGCGCTTGCTGTACGTGCCCGGTTCCACCACTAGCGATACGCTCTCGTAGCCGATGCCGCTCAGGTTCTCCAACAGGCGCAGCGGATCATACTGCTTGCCCGCTTGTAGGGTGATGGTGGTGTTACGGAATGTGTTTGCGGGCAGGGTGCGCTGCATCAGCGCCCGCGCAGATGTGACCACCACCGGGTGCGGGGTGTGCGGGCGGTCGTCCATCAATGCAGACAGCGCCGCGATGCGCCCGCTGATGGCGGTATCTCCCCAGGCAGAGCGCTCGTAGAAGGCGGCGGTCGGTTCACTAAAACGTGCCACGCGGTCGGTCGGCATCCACACAGGCAGTTGCTCGGCGGCGTTGTAAGCATGTTCCGGGCGGGCAGTGACGAACAACACCGGACCGTCCCAATCTGTGGCGAGCGCCGCCAGTACATATGGGCGTGCCGCCCGCAGCACACCCAGCGCGAGGTCTTGGGTGGCGGCTGCGCCGCGCAGGTGGTCTAGCAGGTTACGGTAGGCGGGGGTTTCTCTCAGGGTGTGCAGCAAACCGGGTAAGTGCATGGTGGCTCCGGGCATACGAACAGATTTTAGGAACATAAAACAGCCGGAGTGCGCAAAATAGGGGGCATCCCGGTGTGTTTTCAGGCTGTATTAGAACACGAATTATATAGCAAATCGCATTAACTGTGGGTGTGCGTTTGCGGGCAGGCGGCTAGTTGCTTATGCCATGGAACAGCGTGGCAAGCGGCAGTGTGAAACCGGGCAGCACGTCTTCGCCGTTCAGCATATCGGTGGCGGTCAGCGTTTGGGCGGTGCGGTCTGGGCGGTGGATGACCACCTCGCGTGTGCCAGGGTAGACCACCCACACCAGCCGCACACCACGTTCCAGGTACAAGCGCACCTTGTTTTGCACATCGGCGGCGCGGTCTGTGGGCGACACCACTTCCACAGCGAGGTCGGGTGCACCAACTACGAATTTCTTCAAATCCGGTTGGGTAACCAGTCGCTCTTTACGTACATAGGCAACATCGGGGGCACGCATGTTGTCGTCATCTAGCGTGTAGCCACCGTCTGCTGCCGTAACACCGCCTAAGTCATTTTCTTCGACGAAGAGAATCAAATATGCGCCTAAGCGCAATGCGATGTTGGATGCTTCATAACCTGCTGGTGCCACGTAGACTGCCTCCCCATCCACCAGTTCATATGGTTGCCCGGCGTACTGCTCCCAAAACGCCTCTACCGTGAGCCGCTGCTTTTCAAGTGCCATTGTGTGTGCTCCGCGTGTGTACGTGATGCTATTTTAACACGCTAACGTGACCGGAACTGCGCGTAGTACGGGTTCGGATCCCACTGCCCGGCGAACTGCTTGTCGTGGAGGTAGTCCGGGCGGCGGCAAACGTGCGGTTCGCCGTCCACAATCAAAATTTGCTGCTCCGGGCGGATGGACTGCACGGCGCTTTTTTCCAGCCCGGCGATTTCGGCAAATTCCTTCACCATCAGGTGGTTGCGCACGCCAAACAGTTGCAGCACCGCACTGTTGTTCACCATCGTGACCCAATCTGTGGGGTACAGCTTTTTAATCTGGCTGATGTCCTGCCAAAAGCTCCACGCTTGCAGCCCATAGCCGCGCAGCAGCGTTTTTGCCTGCTGCAACAGCGAGAGATGCCCTAGCTGTGCCGCCTCGTCGATTAAAAACAGCGTATTCATCGGTGGGAGGGTGGTGCGATGTGCGACCAGCGCCAGTAAGCTGCCCACCCAAAGCCGGAACAGCGCCCGGTGGGAGTTGAGCTTGTTCGGCGGGATGATGATGTAGATGGTGAGTTCGCCGCCTTTGACGATTTGCTCCAGGTCAAATGTGGTAAGTTCCAGGGCTTTGCGCACGGTGGGGCTGCCGAAAAGCCGCAGGTACTGCTGCACCGTTGCCAGCACACCGCTGCGGGTATTGTCTGCGCTGATGGACAGGAACGCGCCAATCTCCTGGTACGCCTCTTTGTCCATAGTGCTGCCTTGTTCGTCCAGCAGCTTTGCCATGCCATACACGCTGTCGTTGTTGTAGATCATATCGCGCATGGCACCGAAGCTGCGCTTGGCGGGGTCTTCGCTGGCGGGGGAGGTCGCCAGGTAGATTGCCATGCCGCTGATGACGGTGCTTGCCCAATTGTCCCAGAACGGGTCACGCGGGGAGCTTTTCTCCAGCATGACGAGTTCCGCCAGCATACGGGCGTCGTCGTTGGGAGAGGTGCGGGTGTAGTCGAACATGTCGAACGGGTTGAACGAGTCCTTCGGACCGTCGTTGATGACGTTGAATGGGTCTAGCTTGACGACGTGCTGCCCCATGGCGCGGCGCTTGCGGGCGGTGACGGCATAGTTCTCGCCTTTCGGGTCTACCACGATGACAGGACCGGGGTAGGTGAGCAGCGAGGGGATGATCACCGAGCGTCCCTTGCCCGCGCCCGTCGGCGCAACAGTCATCAGGTGGGCGTCGCCGCTGTAGCGGATGGGTTCTGTGCCGCTGGTGCGGGAGCTAAGCAAGATGGAAGGCGGACTAGGTGGGGTAGGGTTCATGAAAATACACTCAAGGGTTAGCCAAACAGAGTACACCTATGATACCGCTGTAGCGTGTTACGAAGATTGTAAATATTGTTAAAATGATGTCACTATCTCCCCCATGCAGGCATACCCACCGTTTGCCCTACGGTGCTGCCGCGCCAGCACGAATTTGTTTAAGATGCACACGGGCGTATAATGATGGTGTAGCAAGCACGCCAACCGACACGCAAGGACGAACCATCTCGCCATGAGAGCACGACCTGAACGCGAATCCGTTAGCGCGGCAGTAGAGCGCCGCACCCGGGTAGAAGAGCGCCGCCACCGCTACCGCATTATCTTCGGTGGCATCATCGCCGCGACCCTGCCGTTTTATTGCGCCGGGGCAATCTTGTGGGCGGTGGCACCCCGTGGTGTCGATACAATCCCGACGAACACACCAACCGCTACCCGCGATGAATTTGCGACCGAGCCGCCCGCCGCCGTGACGCAGACGCCAACCAACACGGTGATCGCGACGTTCACGCCTGCGCCCGTAACGGCAACGCCGACATCGGGCTTTGGGGTGCCCGCAACAGCAATCCCGCGTGTGACGAATACACCCACCCGGACGAACACGCCCATCCCGACGAATACGCCTGCCGCCACCAACACACCCTTCCCGACCAACACATCCTTCGCAACGAACACGCCCGTGCCCACGAACGCACCTGCCGCGACCGCGACGCTCATTCCGTTTGGGAGCAACTAGCCTTTTAGGAGACAAGGGCGCACGGTGTGCCCGATGATCATGAACAACTACGACCCGAACAACGCACCCTACCCCGATTACCCGGGCTACCAGCCGCCGGAGGAACCTGACGGCAACCGCATCCGCACGCTGCGCATTGCGCTCTTTGGCGTTATCCTGACGACGATACCGTTTTATCTGATCGGTGTGGTGCTGCTCACCGTTGCCGGGCTAAACCCTGACCGAGGGCAGCAGGCAGTGCCGACAGAGGGCACTGTTACCGTGACGCCCATCGGCGGAGAGCTGACGGCGACGCGCACGCTGCGCCCCACCCAAACCCGTGACGCAACCCCAACGCCGCGCACCAACGTCGGACCGACGCCATTCCAGTTTGTGCCGCCGCCGCCCACCAACACCCCCACTGAGTTCATTATCCCGACGAACACGCCTGCGCCCACACTCACGCCGCGCCCCACAGATGAACCCGAACCGACCGACGAGCCAGAGCCAACGCTCGCACCGCCTACGGCAACAGCAACATCAACAGCAACCCCAACGCAGACATCAATCCCGGTGCAGCCAGAAGAGCCGGACGAGCCGGATGAGCCGGATGAACCAGAGGAACCTGTAGACCCGGTGGAGCCGGTGGAGCCAGTAGACCCCGTTGAGCCGGTAGACCCCGTTGAGCCCGTTGAGCCGGTAGACCCGGTCGAGCCTGTTGAACCCGATGAGCCTGTTGAACCCAGCGAATCTGGTGAGACACCGCCAGAAGAAACCACAGGCGGTGCGGGCACTGTTGATGACGGCAGCGGCGGCGGTGGTAGCCCGGAGGAAGTGAGCGAACCCCCCGTTGAGGACCCCGCACCTGAACAGGAAGCACCTGTAGACGCACAGCAGGAACCCGACGCGGAGCCACAGGGCGACGTTGCGGAGGAAGCTCCGGTTGAGCAGGGGGTGCCCGCCGAACCCGCGCCGGAGAGCGAACCTGAGACAGACACAAGCGCAAACGCAGGGTAAACTCAAGCGCAGCAACATTGGCACGCACACAGGATAACTCTCGATGACATTCGACGTAAAAGCACACCTGCGCACACTCACCGAAACGCACGCCCCGGCAGGGCACGAGGCACCCGTCCGAGAGGTGCTGCGCGAAGCGTGGGCACCGCTCACCAATGAGATGGAGCAGGACGGGCTGGGCAGCCTGATTGGAATCAAGCGGGCAACACAACCCCTAGACCCACCCCGGCGCATTATGCTCGCCGCGCACATGGACGAAATCGGTATGATGGTGCGCGATGTAGTAGACGGATTTGTGCTGGTCTATCGCTTGGGCGGCATGGACAACCGCGTTATGCCTGCGCAGTCCGTGATTGTGCACGGGCGTGAAGCGCTGCCCGGCGTGATTGCCGCCAAGCCCCCCCACCTGCTGAGCACCGAGGAGCGCCGCAAGTACCCGACGTGGGATGACCTGGTTATCGACGTGGGGCTGCCGCAAGAGGAGGCAACGGCACTTGTGCGCCCCGGCGATGTGGTCACGCTGGACGCACCCATGCTGGAACTGGCAGGGCGGCGCGTGGCGGGCAAGGCGATGGACGACCGCGCTTGTGTGGCAGCAGTAACGGTTTGCCTGCACACGCTCGGCGGGATGCAGCATCAGTGGGATGTGTACGCGGCGGCAACAGTACAGGAGGAGGTCGGGCTGAACGGGGCAACCACCGCCGCGCACATGATCGACCCTGATGTGGCAATTGCACTGGATGTGACGTTTGCGGCACAGCCGGGCAACACAGGCAATGGCACCGTCGAGCTTGGTGGCGGTCCAGCGCTGAGCTTCGGACCGAACTTCCATGTGAAGCTGTTCCACGCGATACAAGAGCAGGCGAAGGTGCTGGAAATGACGTTGCAAGACGACATTATCACCGGGCGCAGCGGCACAGATGCGTGGTCAATCCAGGTGGCGCGGGTGGGTGTGCCCACGGCGCTCGTCAGCGTGCCCGTGCGTAACATGCACTCCCCGGTAGAAACACTGGACGTGCGCGACATTGAGCGGGCGGGGCGGCTGCTGGCGCACTTCATCGCCGGGCTAGATAACGACTTCCTCGCGTCCATCGACTGGAAGTCACGCAGCAGCGAAGTGCAGGCGTGACGGTATCTTTACGATTACACGGTGCGCGTAAAGGCGACCCATGGGTCGCCCGTACAGCGCGGATGTCCATCAACGGCAACGCCTGACGAACGATGCAAACCTCTAATGTTCGCGCATATGCCCTGTTTGTGCTCATCCTACTCTGCTTTTGGGGGCTGCGGCTGCCCCTGCTAGCGAGCGTGCCGCCCTTCATTGACGAGGGCAACCAGATTGACATTGGCGTGACCATGCTGCAAACCAGCCCGCTCTTTGGCGCGTCGGAGGGACGGCTTACGTCTATCTGGTATTGGATGCTGTTCCAGCCGCAGCAGGGCAGCGCGTTCTGGGTGGTGCGGGCGGCGAGCGCCCTGCTGCTCACGCTCAATGCCGCTGCGCTGATGGGTGCCGGGCGCGTGCTGGCGGGCTTACCGGGCATGGTGCTGGCGGGCGTGGTGTTCACGCTCAGTCCCTACCACACATTTTTCGGCAGCATTGCCCTAGCAGATGTCATCGCCGTGAGCTTGCTCATGGTGGTGGTGCTGGCAACGCTGCTGCTGCGCCGTCGCGCCCGCCTGCGGGATGCTGCGGTGGCGGGTGTGTTCCTTTTCCTCGCCGTGAGCGCAAAAGTCTCCTACTTGCCGTACTTGCTCATACCGCTCCTCGGCGCGGTGACGCTGCGCCCGGCAGGGCGTCTGTGGCGGGCACAGGTCGTGTGGGCGGGGGCGGCATTGGGGGTGTTTGCCGTGCTCTACGCCGGATTTGCAGGCGTGCAGTTCTGGCGCGGGTATAACCCGCTCAGCATCTTGCTGCGCGGCGGCGGCGAAACGGACACGCTCGCTTTGCTGGGGAGCCTGCCAGCACAGGTCTTCGGGCGCACGGTGACGGTGCTGGGCGTGCACATGGCATATGCGGGCTGGGTGGCGGGTGTGCTCAGTTTGGTGCTGGTGCTGGTATACGTGTGGCAGCGCAGGTTTTACCTGCCGCTGGTGCTGGTGGTGCCCGGTGCGGCGGTCATCGTGAGCCAACAGTTCTTCTCGCGCTACATCTACCCGCATGTGATGCTGGCATTGCTCATTGGGGCGGTGGTGCTGGCGTGGGCGCTGCGCTGGCGTGCCGGGCGCGTGATCGTGCCCGTTTTGGTGGCAGCATGGGGCGTGCTGGTGTGGGTTCCGTTCTATGCGTCTATGCTGCGTGCACCCGAACTGCCCGCTGTGCCACCGGACGACATCAGCGAGTACTACGCCGCAGATAGTGCAGGTTCCGGGATGGCGGTGGTGACAGCGTTCTTGATTGAGCAGGACACGCAGCGCGTGATCGGCTTGCTGCCGAACTGCACAAGCCTGCGCTACACTGCCATGCCCGCCCTGCCCGTAGACTGCCCGCGCATCAACCCGAACGGCGAGGACATCCCGGCGCTGCTGGCGCTAGTGGAGGCAAACCGCGCCCCCGGCGTAATGGTGGTGCACGAGAACAGCCCCTACGTGCCCGCGCAGATTCCCGGCACGGCGGTGTTCACCTACGAGCGCCCCGGCGGGCTGACCACGCTCACGGTGGTTGATCTCGCGCCGTGAAGTAGCGCGGTTGCCGCACTATCCCTACAATAAGCGCAAACGCATCTGGTGTAAGGGCATAATGCAGAATGACAGAAAATTTGGCAGGTGTTGTACTGGGGCGCTATCACCCGATTGCGCACATCGGTGAGGGGGCAATGGGCGCAGTCTACCGGGGTATCTCCCTGGAGACAGATGAGGAAGTAGCGCTGAAGATCATGGCGTCGTCCGTGAGCGAAGACCCGGTGTACGTCGCCCGCTTCGAGCGAGAGGTGCGCACCATCGCGGTGCTGCAACACCCGAACATCGTGCCCTTTTACGACAGCGGCACCGTCCACGGCGTCAACTATGTGGTGATGCGCCTGCTGACGGGCGGCACACTCAAAGAGCGGATGCAGCAGCGCCACAACCCTTGTTTATCAACATTACGAGCGTGACGCGCAAAGACAACATGACCTACAACAGTGCCCCCCTCAACGACGACGAAAAGCTGCGCAACACCCTGCGCGTTTTGTTCTCCGCAGATAGCACACCGCTCAAGCGGCAGGTTGCCCACAAGCACCTCACCCGCACCGATGACCCGACGCTGGGCAAAATTCTGCTGCAAGACCTCATCCGGGGTGGGTTTGCGGAACTGGTGCTGCGCTATGCCATGGGCGACGCGCTCGACGCGCTGCTGGTGCAAGTCCGCACCGGGGACGTGGCAGACGCGCAACGGCTGTTGGCACAAACGCCTGTCGATGCGGACGCGCTGGCAGATTTGCTGGCACAGGATTTGCGCTCGCTGGTGAGCAACAGCCGTGTAGACCTACAAAAGCAGGCACAGGGCACCACCGCCGCCACCGAGGGGTTGGTCAGTGGGGCGGGCGGCGGCACGGTGGCGGACATGGTGGCGACGATCTTCGGCGGTGAGGGTGACACGCGCACCGATGGGCTAACCTACCTGAAGGAACTCAACAGCCCCGCCGCCGTAGAACCGCTGGCAGCGATTGCCGAGGACATCAACCGCCCGGTAGTGGATGTGCTGGACGCGATAGAGGTGCTCGCCGCCTACGCCGACCCTGCCGCATTACCCGCGCTGCGCCGGGTGAGCCGGGGGCACGGCGAGCCAACCGTGCGCGGCGCGGCGGTCGTGGCGGTGGTGGGCATCACGGGCAGCTTTGACGCAATCGAGGGCGTGGTACGCCCCTGGGCGGAACAAAATCCGCGTGTGGCAGAGCAAACGCTGCTGCACTTTGGCGACGAGACCGACAACGATGTGCTGCTAATGACGATGGTGCGGCGCGACGAACCCGAACGCAGTCGCATCGTAGCGGCGGCGGCGCTGGGCATGAGCGGCAACACAGACTATGCGCTGCCCGTGGCAGACTTCCTGCACCGGGACAGCAAAGACGCCCTGCGCGAGCGCTGGCGGGCAATGCGGGCGGTAGAGCGGGAGAACCCCACCCCACTCATCACGGATATGCTGGCGGACGGGCTGCGCGAGCGTGTGCAGCAGACCACGCTAAAGCCTGCGACGAACGAGGACATTGAGCAGATGACGCCGCTGCTGTGGGCGATGGTGCGGTTTGGCAACGACCGCGCCGAACAAGCACTGGGCGGCATTACCAGCAACCCGCGCGTGGACGAGCGGGTACGCGCCGCCGCAGAACGCGCCCTGAATAAATTACGCGACCGACGGAGCGAGTAACCCCCATGACCGACGCAAAAATCCGTAACCTGCTGCTGCAAGCACAACCCGAAGTCTACCGGGCGGGCGGCGACGTGAGCGCCCGCACCCAACTGCAAGAAGCAACACAGGCAGACCCACACGCTGTGCTTGCCGTGCTGCTAGAAGACTTGATCTGGCGCGTGGCGTTGGAGCAAATGGTGCAGGGCGACCCCACACCTGCGCTGGGGCAAATCCTGGAGCTGGCACGCAAGGGCGACTTTGACCTCGCGCACGAGCGCACACAGCTTGCCTTTCACCTGGAGCGTGACCGGGCTTTGCTGGTAGATGCACTGCGGTCAGCGGCAAACAACGCGCTCACCGACGGAAGTTAAAGCAAATACCGCCAAAATCTTGCCCGGTTCTAACGCCACCGTGCCATACTTGCCGTAATCTATGGGCACAGATGAGGAGAAATGACTTTGGCAGACAAAAACAAGCGCTACGTGAAAGAATTTGAGTTCACGGGCGGCGACGCACCCGAACGCGCTCGTAAGATGCTGGCGCAGGCACGCGAAAACCTGTTCATTGTGGAGTACGACGGGCGCAGTGTGCTCAAGGTGCCGCTGATTGCCGTGATCATCGCCGGGGCGTTCGGGCTGCTGTTCGCTTTCCCGCTGACGGTGGCAATTGCCGTTGGGCTAACGGTGCTGGGCTTCCTGAGCAAGCTGAGCGTGAAGGTAAAGCGGCAGTAAACCCGTAAACAGCACATAAGAACCGTGAGGTTGCATCGTAAATTCGCAAACTTTGCGCATCCCACTGCGTATAGCCTTTAGAATCATCGTTTACATCACAACACAGAAAGGACACGTTTACCATGACCGACCAACAGGACAACGAGACCATGTACGAGCCACAGGACAAGGCGAAGCACGAAGGACGCCGCATCATCGAAGAGATCGAAGTTGCCGGGCGCGACGCGGTTGCCCGCGTGCAAGACCTGGTTGAGGAGGGCAATGTACGCCGCCTCATCTTCCTCACTGCTGAGGACAGGATCATCCTGGAAGTGCCGCTGACGGCAGGCGTTGCCGCAGGTGCTGCTGCTGTGTTCCTCGCACCGACCCTCGCAGCCATCGGCGCGGCGGTTGCTTTCCTCGCTAAGGTCAAGATTCAGGTCGTGCGCGAAGGCGACGACGAAGACTCCGGCGAGGCATAGCCCGCACACCCCCGCTGCCCCTTATGGGGCATCTCCCCCGCAAGCAGGGGGAGACCATCAACCCCTTCAAGAAGTCCTTCCCATGTGCGGGGAGGGCTTCGTTGGGGTAATCTCTTTGCACCGCAAAACCCGCGTCCCCGATGGCGGAGTAACGCCGGCGTTTACACCCACCCAGCGTGCGCTATAATCCCGTGCCGAGTTCGGCAGGAGAGGGCGCAACACATGGGCAAAACCGCACGCGGCGTGCTGATACTGCTGATTGCCTACGCGGTGATGTTGCACACTGCCTGGTTGCTGCCCGCGTTCGAGGGTCCAGATGAAATCGCGCACTTTGGCTACCTGACAGACACGCGCCGTGACGGTCGCTTGCCGCCGCCGGGTGCCTACCGCACCAACCTTGCCCGGCAGCAAAGCGCCCAACCCCCGCTGCCGTACCTCATGGCGTGGGGCTGGTCGTGGTTCGCCCCGTTCGACGCGGGCTGGAACGGCGAACTGCCGTTTAACCCGTGGTACCGCACCGGGGAGACACTGGGCGACAACCGCACTGCGAACCTCATCGGCGCGGGGCACCCCACACTACCCACAATCGAACCTGCTGTGCACTGGGCACGCCTCACATCTGTGTGGATGGGTGTGCTAGCGGTGGCGGTCGCGCTGCGGGCGGCACGCTTGCTGCTGCGCGGCGGGTGGGTGTACTTTGCCGTGCTACTGTTCACGCTGAACCCGGTGCTGGTACGGGCGTTTGCGACGTTCGGCAACGATGCAGCGGCGCTGTTGTTCGGCACGGTGGGCACATACGCGGTTGCGTGGTTGGCAGTGCGCCCGCACGCGCAAAGCCCTCGCACTGCGCTCACGCTGGGGGCGCTGGTGGGGTTGGGTTTGCTGGCAAAAGCAAGCCTGTTGATTTACCCGGCGGTGGGCGTGGCAGTACTGGCGGTGCAGCGCCGCTGGCGTGCCCTGTTCTTGTTCGGCGCGGCGGCGGCGATAGTCGGGTTGCCGTGGTATGCGTATCTGGGTGTTACCACGGGCGATGCGCTGGGCACCGCACCCCACCTCGCGGATACGTGGGCGTACTCACCAGACGCCCGCCCGTCGCTGCCCGCACTGCTGACCAACAGCGAGCGCTTTGTGAGCATCTGGTATGCGGGCAAAACGGCAGACATCACCACGGAGCCGCTGGGCAGGCTGCCGTACCTGCTGCCAATCGCGCTGTTTGCGCTAGGGGCGCTGGTGTGGTTCAGGGCGTGGCGTCACCTGCCCGCAGAGCATCGTGTGGCGGTGCTGGCGTTGGCGCTCACCTGCGGCATGATGTTTGCTGCCTACCTGCGCTGGCTAACGCTGTTCCGCTCCACGTCCGGGCGGCTGGTGCTGCCCGCCTACCTGCCGCTGGTGCTGCTGCTCGCGCTGGGATTGCGCTACGGGTTACCAGGGCGGGCGGGGCGTGCGCTGCGCTTGCTTGGTGGGGTGGGCGTGGCGTTCATCGGGGCGGTGTATGTACCGCTGCTGGTGCAGCCGCTCACCTACCGCGTGACGACCTTCCCGCCGGAGCAGGTCCCCACGCACATCACCCAAACGCCGCTGCACTTTGGCGCGGTGGTGCTCGTCGGCTATGATGCCGAACCGCGCCAACTGCGCCCCGGTGTGCCGCTGCACATGACGCTGTGCTGGCGCAGTGACGCCGCCACAACACTGCACATCACCCGCCCGTTTACGTTTAGTCTGGTCGCACCAGATGACACCGTACTTGCAGACCGGGTTTCGCTGCACGGGTTGGGCAAGCTTACGCGCTGGGAGCCAGGGCGTGCGTTCTGTGATCGCTTCCGTGTGCCCATCAGCGCGGATGCACTAACCAGCGGGCAGGGGTACCGCGTTGCCGTCGGCATGATCGACCCCGAAACGGGCAATTCCCTACCCGAGAACGACGGGCGCAGTCCGTTTGTGGGGTGGGTTACCGCACCGGGGACGGCGCTCAGGCAGGCGGATGTGGGCAATGCCAACTTCCGCTTTGACGGAGAACTGCTGCTGCTCAATCATGAGGTGGCACTGTCGCCGGATGGGGCGAGGATCACAGCGGAGTGGGGCACTGCCGCGTGGATGGCACGCCCGCTGCAATGGTTTGTGCATGTCGTTGATGCTGATGGGGCGCTGCTGGCACAGGCAGATGTGCCGCTAGGTGAGCACATCTACCCGGCGGCGGTGTGGGGGCAATCGGAGCGCACCCACACCCAGCAGGTAAACATATCGCTGCCCGATGGCACGGGCGCGTATTGCGTGGTCAGTGGGTTATATGACTCACAAACCGGGGCGCGTGCCCCCGCAGCGGTTGCCGGGGGCACACCAGGCACAGAAATAGGAATAGAAATAGAACCAGTAGATATAGAAAACGATGCGGTGCCACTAGGCTGCTACCCGTAGCGCGTTCCTGCGGCATCACGCGGCGTTCATGTACTTGCGCAGCGTCAGGAAGATCAGCGCTGCCTCAGCCGCAGACTCAATCGGCTCAATGAGCGTCTTTTCGCTGCCATCTGGTGCCTTAGCGAAAATGCGGTAGGTGCGCCCCACGATGGCAACGCCTTCTTCGCGCTGTATCTCCTCGCCGATGATGTCGTCGGAGTAGGTGGATACCCGCCACCCCTCGTTTAGCGTGCGCCCAACGGTCGCTAGCGCTTCGATGCTGGCAACGTCGCCTTCGTCGCCATCAACTTTGCGCTTGATGAGCACCGCCTGCATGTGAACGTCAGTGCCCGCCGGGGCACCGCGCAGCCTGCCGTTTTGCACGGCGGCAAGCACTTCCTTGTCCTGTGTGGCGACGGCAAATACGTTGTTGTCTGCGCTGTAGCTCATGCGGTATTGCAGCGACGGGTCGTTGGGTTCCGGCAAGCCCAGCATCGGGCGCTCGCCGTCCAGCGAGTAGAGCAGGCGCACGGTGCGGCAGTTGGGGCAGGTGATTGTGCCGCGTTTGCGGGCGGTCGCCGTTTCTACTAGTTCTGTGGCGCAGTTGGCGCAGGTGTGCACGGCGAGTGTTGGTTCGCCCGCCTTTGCACGGGAGACCGCCGCCGCCTCTCCGACGACTGGCAGGTCGAACAATCCCATTTCGCGTTCTAGCAGTGCCTCGGCATACTCCGCTGATTCCAGTTCCATGTACGGACCAAACGCTATCTTTCGTTCGCCGCTTTTGTCCAGGATGTAGAGAAAGTGGTACGAGCCGACCTCGCCGACTGTGCGCGTCACGATGTATGGCTGCTTGATGTCTTCCAGCGCCCACACATTGCTGCCAACCCAATTTGCCTCGCCGACAAGCTGCCCATCTTTGATGTACACACGCGGGCGATGGTTGGCAAACAGCGAAACGCCGACCACAAACACCGCGATAAACGGCACAAACGGGATAAAGAAGAAAACTAATTGCACAGCAAGCGCAACGACCGCCACCAGAATTGCCCGGTTCTTTGAGATGTTGAATCGGTATTGCGTGCGCCCAATAGCGATGCGGCGTCCGTTTACATCGCGCTCCACAACAACATGGGGCGGTGGCTCGTCGATAGAAACCGCGTGGTGTGGCTCGCGTATCACCGTTCCCCGGTCAGTCAGCCGCAGGTGCGTGCCGCAGAACGGACAGTCGACGGCGCGGGTTTGCAGTGCGGTGGCGTCGACTTCCACTGCCCCCGCGCAGTTGGTGCAGTTGATTGTAGCCATCGGTGGGTGTTCCCTCGTTGCTTACGTGCGTTGCGTCCGTCCGTTGGTGGGCCGGTTTACTGCTTACCGTAATACGAAATGCGGGGATACCCAACTATTGTTTACAGATTTTTGCGAGTCTTGTATGGGGCGGGGTATGCGGCTGCACACAGCCGGGGCGTTCGCTGTCCAAGAGTTGAGTGAACGCCCCGGATAATGCCTGTGCTTGGGGGTAACCGATAGAGCTGCGCTATGCTGTGGCGCTGTCCATCTTGTTTTCGATGGGGCGGTCTTTCATATCTTTGCGCCGGGGTGCTTCCCCTCGGTGCCGCAGGAACAGCGCCACGCCCGCAAGCACAAACACGATGACCGTCACGACCTGTGCGAAGTTCAGTTCCGCCCCGCCAATGCTCACCGTGCTGATTTCCAGGCGCAGGAACTCCAGTAGGAAGCGGATGACACTGTACTGCATCAGGTAGATGAGGAAGATATCGCCCGGCACGAGCTTGTTACGCTGGCGCAGGAACAGGTTCAGCAGCACGATGAACGCCACCAGGCTCCAAATGGACTCGTACAGGAACAGCGGGTGGAACAGCGTTTCGCTCACCGGGTACTCTACGGTGCTGGTGAACGGGAACACGCGCTTATCTGCCGGGATGGTGATACCCCATGGCAGCGTCGTAACGGTGCCGTAAAGCTCCTGGTTAATGTAGTTCGCCCAGCGCCCAATCGCCTGCCCCAGCGGAAGCCCCACAGCGGCAATATCGAGCCATGCGGGTACAGCAAGCCCGTTGCGGCGGAAGTAAATAAGTGCGCCCAGCAGACCACCAATCACCGCGCCGAAGATGCTTAGCCCGCCGCTCCAGATGGCAATCGCACCGTTGTTCACATCAAAGAAGTTGCTGTAGTACTGTGCGGCGGTAGTGCCAGAGGTCACTGGCGGGAACGTGACAAACCACAGACGCGCCAGGATGATGCCGGGGATAATTGCCCACGTGAGTGCGCCCCAGATGTGCTCCGGGTCGCGCTTGTCTACATCGGCAAGCCGGGCGGAAACATTTGCCGCCACCAGCATCGCCAGCACAATGATGATGCCGTAGTAGCGGATTTGCAGCGTGCCGCCAATGGTGAGGCTTTCGCGCTCATCGAAGGCGATGCCCTGTGACAGATCAAAGCCGGGCACATAGCGGTTCAGCAGTGCGCCGACCACCCCCACAATCAACAGCAAGGTCCCCAGGCTGCCCACAATATTCAGCACCGGTCCCGCACGCTCACCCAGGCGCTCCCGCACGGGGGCACCCTGCTTCGTGCGATTAATCACCTCTGGCGCGATGATCATAATCAGCCCCAGCACCGCAAGCACAATAAACAAGATAAACATGCTCTCACCGATCCCTTGTGTTTTTCCATACAAACCATAAGCGTTGCAGCGCCGTGATATTGGTGCCTACTGCGAGCAACCACAGCCCCGGCAGCAGCAGCGTCCCCGGTAGCCACAGCGCCACAATAACAACCACCAGCCGCTCAAAGCGGCTAAACGCGCCCATTCGCACGCTTAGCTGCACGTCTGGCGCGTCTGCGCGGGCACGGACGTAACTCACGCTGTAGCTGCCTACGAGCGCCGCCAGCGGCAGCAGCGACAGGGTCACCTGATTTTCGCCCGCAAAATAATAACTTAAACTGGCAAAAATGAAACCGTCAGCATAACGGTCGAGCGTGCTATCCAGCACGGCACCAAACGGGTTGGGTTTGCCGCGTGCACGGGCAACCGCACCGTCTAGCGCGTCTAGCCAGGCACCTAAAAACACCAGCCAGCCGCCGAGCACCAGCCGCCCGCCGCCGATGGCAAGTGCCGCACCCACCGTGACCAGCAGGCTTGCCAGCGAGATCGCGTCCGGGTGGATGCCCAGGCGGTGCCCCAGTGCGCCGGAACTGTGTTCCAGCCAGGAGAGGCGGTCGCGCACCCGCTCCGAGAGGGGTTTTTGTTGGGGTTGTGTGTCGTTGGTCATGGCGGTTGTTTTACATGTCATCGCGGCTTTTTGACAGTTGCAATTGACTGAAATAGCAGGCGGGTTGGGTTGTCTTGCGATGATCGCGCTAGATCAGACACCGTCCCAGTATAACGTGCTGGCACTGAGCAACGCCGTCGCAGAAGCAGCACCGAACCTCCACGAAAGTGACCGTCTTCGTGCTGACGATGCCGTGCAGCTTTGGTACTTCAGCAGCGTGCAAAGTTGCTCTTGTTCAGCCCAACCGCATCGG
This sequence comes from uncultured Anaerolineaceae bacterium, assembly GCA_964451095.1. Taxonomy (GTDB): domain Bacteria; phylum Chloroflexota; class Anaerolineae; order Aggregatilineales; family Phototrophicaceae; genus DAOTTY01. Next base: position 3,490 of record CAYVGI010000065.1, on the reverse strand, counting down.
GTACTATAACGAGCACAGACCCGAAACCACAGCACAAATCGGGGCGTGGCGCAGCCTGGTAGCGCGCACCGTTCGGGTCGGTGAGGTCGTGGGTTCAAATCCCGCCGCCCCGACAAGTCCAACTCCCTGCCGACAACGGTGGGGTTTTTTGTTTCCCGCTAGGCGGATGTGTCTGGTGTGGGGGTGTGCTCGCGCAGCAATGCATCGACTGCCGCCCGCGTAGGGGCAGATGCCACGCCGCCGCGCACCCGCACCGCCAGCGACCCGGCAGCATTGGCAAAGCGCACCGCGTCGGGCAAGGGCTGCCCCTCAGCCAGGGCAACGGCAAGCGCCACACTGAACACATCGCCCGCGCCCGTTGGGTCTAGCGGGCGTGCAGGGAAGCCCGCCACACGCCCGGTGTCGCGGGTGCCATCTGCGCTGTGGCGGAACCACTGCGCCCCGCGTGCGCCGAGCGTGCACACGGTGATTTGCGTGTGGGTTGTGGTCGGCGCAGCATTGAGCGCCAGCGCTCGCAGTTCCTCCTCGTTCGGGGTAACCACATCCGCGAGGGCAAGCAACCCTGGTGGCACGGAGGCGAACGGCGCGGGCTTAAACACAGACTGCACACCTCGCTCACGCGCCAGCGATAACGCCGCTCGCACGGCATCCTGTGGCACACCAAGCTGCGTGACCAGTACATCTGCATCATCAAGTGTTTGTTTCGCCCGCTCCACATCGGATGCGGTGAGGCGATGGTTAGCGGCGGGCACCTGCACGGTCATGGGTTTGCCGTCGGCGTCTCGCAGCGTGATCTGTGTGCCTGTTGGCGCAGACTTATCCCGCACGAGTGAGTTCGTGGGGATGCCTGCCTCTGTGAGCGGTTGCAGCGCGATTTGCGCGTGTGCGTCTGTGCCAACCCGCCCGATGAACGTGACGTTTGCGCCCAGGCGCGCGGCAGCAACTACCTGCAACAGCCCGCGCCCGGTGCCCCACACGCGCAGCCCGGTGCCATGAACTGTCTGATAGGGGCGAGGGGGGCGCTCGGTTTGCGCCGCGACTGCTGCGTACACATCCCCGACGACAACGACTTTAGTCATTGAAGCTGTTGTCCTCTGCTGTGTACAGGTCGCCTGATGCCGGGATTACCTGCTGCGGCACGATGCCACCGCCGAGCAAGTTTACGGCGACATCCACCATTGTATTCGAAACACTCGCGGTGTTCGGGCGGGCGCTCGCCTGGATGAACCTGCCCTCCTGGATGTAGCGCTGGGCGAGCATTTCTGCGCCGACGCTGTAGATGGCAACGTCGCCGGGCACATACCCTGCGAACTCAAGCGCCTCCAGCGCACCATATGCGCCCACATCGGTGACGGTTAACAGCACATCGAAGTCGACCTCCTCCCCGATGAGTGCCTCAACCGACTCACGTGCGTCTGGCGCGGTGGCACCTGCACGGCGGTCGAGCACGATAGCATCCGGGGCGGTGTCGCGCAGCCCATCGGCAAGCCCGTCGGCACGCTCAGCAAGGATGGCGTCCACGGGGTCGGTATCGTCCAGTATGATGACATCCCCCCTTCCGTCATGCTCTGCTTGCAGGTAATCGCCAGCGGCGGCACCGGCGGCATAGCCCAACCCATAGTTGTTGTCCGTCACAAACACCACATCTTCGATTTGACCAACCAGCGCGGTGTTGTCCGCCACGATGGGCACACCGTCGTCGGCAATGGGTGCCAGCACCTGCCCGATGGTGGTCTCTCCTACCACACAGTGAATAATCACCGCCGCGCCGTCAGCGTAGGCACGCTGCACCGCCGCAATTTCCAGTTCTGGCGCTCCCTGGCTGTCATAGATTTGCAGCGGCAGGTCGTAGGATGCGGCGCGTGCCAGCACTTCTGCCTCGCGCTGGGCGTGCAGCGGGCTAAGCCCATTGCAGGACACATACGCGATAAAGCCGCCCTCTGCCAGGGTTTGCTGGGCACCCCGCAGCACCCGCCCCGTCGGCACGACTGCGTCCGACGCAACGCTTTGCCCACGTGCAACCACGGGCGGCGGCACGGGGTTGTTGGTGAGGATGAAACCCAGCCCGAATAACACCACCACCGCTGTAATCCCTAAGCTGAGCGGCACCAGCCAGCGTCCGTAGGGGGCTGGGCGCTGGGCAGCGGCGGCGGCAACCGCCCGCTCCACCTCCCGCTCTGCTAGTTCGTCGGTGGGCATGTCTTCGATGGCGGGTGCCTCGAACAGAGCACGCAGTTCGCGGTGTAGGGTTTCTGCCAGTTCGTCGGTGTCTGCAAAGCGGTCTGCCGGGTCTTTTGCTATCGCCTGCATGACGATTGTTTCCAGCACCGGCGGGACATCCGGGTTGTGTGTGCGGGGACCTGGCGGCGTTTCTTCCAGGTGTCTTCTAATCGTCTCCGCGATGTTCATGCCGCTGGTGTCGAACGGCAGCCGCCCCGCTACCATGCGGTACAGCATCATGCCCATGCAAAACACGTCGGAGCGCGGTGTGAGCTTTTCGCCACGTAGCTGCTCCGGGGAGAAGTACAGGGTTCCGCCCAGGCGCACCTCTTCCTTGGAGCTGACGAGTTCTTCGTTGAGGATACTTTTCATCACGCCAAAGTCGGTTAGGTAGGCGTTGTGCTCGTCGTCCAGCAGGATGTTCGGCGGTTTCAGGTCATAGTGAACCACGCCGTACTGGTGGGCATAGCTGAGGGCGCTGCCCACCTGTCCCATCAGGCGAACAACAAGCGACAGGTCGAGGATAGGGGTTTCTGCCAGCAGTCCGTCCAGCGTGCCACCATCGCGCAGCGGCATCGCCGTGTATACCAGCCCCGGTTCAATCCCCTGCGCGTAAATGGGCAGGATGTGCGGGTGGTCTAGCACGGCGATTTTGCCGATGGCAGCGCCAAAAGACTCTCGGAACTTTGCCGTTTGAGCGTGGCGTGAGTCTACATGGGTGACTTTGAGTGCGACATCGCGGTTTTCGGTGGGTTGGTAGGCGCGATAGACGATGGAGCGGGTACCCACGCCCACGCGCTCCTGCACGATGAACTCACCGATTTGCTTGCCAATGAACGTATCTCGGCGCACGGGTGTTTCCCCCTGGTCGTTGCCCAGCGTGTGTGCGGGTTCAGTATAGAGGAGCGTGCAAGTGGGTGCAATGCGTGGGATTGCCGCAGTGGGGGGCGCTGTGGCATGATGCACAGCCGATTTTGCTCATAAGCAGACCCAACCTCACCATGACAGACACACCGTGTGCCGCCGGGCACGTGCAACTGTACCGCTTTGTTTGTGTGACCCTATTTTCGCTGGCGGCGCTGGTCACTGCTGCCTGTGGCGGGAGAGAGTCAGCAGGGGCGTTCCAGGCGACAGTGCCCGGCACAGGCAACGAGGCACCCCTGTATACCGCTACCCCCACACGCACGCCCACCCTCTCCCCCACAGCGACCTTCACCCCCACGCACACACTCACACCGACACTTACGCCCACCCCCACGCAGACGGACAC
>CAYVGI010000064.1:0-25551 GCA_964451095.1 uncultured Anaerolineaceae bacterium | reverse complement strand
CGCACCCACACCGTGCAGTCCGGCGAGACCATTACCAGCATTGCCTGGGACTACGGCATTCCGTACCCCTATATCCAGCGGGCAAACCCCGCCGTGGACGCGCTGAGCGCGGGGCAGCAGCTCACCATTCCGTCCCGCGAGGTGTTCTTGCCGCACGACCCGGTGCCGGGCAAGCGCATTGTGGTCAGCATCAGCGGCAACTGGACGAAGGTGTACGAGAATGGGTCGCTCAAGTGGGACTGGGTGAGCAGCACGGGCATCAACAGCAGCCCTACCTGGACGGGCGTGTACCAGATTATCAGCCATGAGGAGAACGCCTACGCGGGCAACTGGAACCTGAACATGCCGTGGTTTATGGGTGTGTACCAGCCCATCCCAGACAGCACCTTCACCAACGGTTTTCACGGCTTCCCCACGCGGGGCGGCGGGCAACTCCTGTGGGAGAACAGCCTGGGCACCAAGGTCACCTATGGGTGCATTCTGCTGAGCAACACCAACGCCAAGCTGCTGTACGACTGGGCAGAGGACGGCGTGATGGTGGAGTTGCTGCCGTAGGGTCATGTATGTGGCTACCGATCTGGAGGCGACGCCTCAACAAGATCACGCCTCTTCCGGTGTGTTCACCCGCTCCGCGATGTCTTGTAGGCTGCTGTACTGCTGCACAAGCACTGGCACTTCATCTAGGCTATCGGTGAAGGTCAGCGCGTAGGCAAGTGTTGCGAAAATGTCACCCGCTTCCATGTTCATTCCTACGCTGCGCACCAACGCGAGCACAATCAAGCCAATGAGCAACGGCTGCATCACCAGCCATGTGCGTGCGTCAGCATCGGACAGGCGGATGTACCAGCGGGCAACCTGACCAAAATGGGCGTTGATCGCTGATGGCTGGTGACTTTCGATCACCTCAACTTCGTCTTCAAGCTGGTCATTCAGGCTGCGGTTCAGGTCACGTGTCGCCCGGCGGTGCAGCAGGTTCACAGCGGAGAGCGGAAATAACACAAACAGACAGTACAACCCGACGACAGCATCAAAGAGAAATAGCAGGATAACCGCGCCCAGGAAGTTCACCACCACCGTGATGACGTAGGGAATATCCTCTTCCAGGAAGTCAACAAACTCACGCATCAGCCCGGAGCGGGCGGCGAGGTACGAGGTGCTTACGCCTCTATCGAGTTGGTGCGCCACAACGTTAGCGGCAAGCTGCTGATACATCCGGGCGAAAATGCGGGCGTCGTAAACCTGCCGGGCGAACGCCAACAGCGAGTGGATTAACCAGGTGATGATGATCGGCAGTAAACTGAGCCAGTTGCCATCAATTAAGCCGTCGATGGCGACACCGACCATGAACGGGTACAGCAGTTCGAAGATGTTCTCTAGGAACGTCAACGTGTAGGTTAGTGTTATCCGCCAGCGGAAGCGCCCCAGCGCCGCGCCGATGGTTAGGGGTGCTTCTCTTGCATCTAAGACATCTGCCATGCCCGCCCTACCTTGTGTACGCTAGCGCTTAGTGCCCTACATCGCTGCTTATCCGCCGGCTAGGATGTAACAGACAGCCCATCCCCGTCGAACTGCGAACGGTCTTCACGCAGCCGGAAGTTGTTGATGTGGTCAACCTCGCCCTTTTGTACAGACACGATAATGTAGGCAAGGTTCGGGAAAGCATGCTCCAGGTCATACTGTGACGGTTGAGCGGGCGCGTCCGGGTGGCTGTGGTAAAAGCCCACGACCTGTAGCCCGCGCTCGTCAGCGTCGTCTTCCACCTTTGCCCAAAAGTCCGGTGCCAGCCCCATTCGGTGGAACTGCTCCTCCGTAGGGAATGTGTTTTCCGCCTCGGCAATGTCGGTTACGGTGAGCGTGTCGCCGTTTCGGCTGCCGATGAGCAACCCGCCGCCCTCGTTGGGGTAGGCGCTGCGCAGGTGTGCCAGCATTCGGTCTTGCAGTGCAGCGGAGAGTTGTGTGGTCATGGCGATTGTCCTTGGGTGTGCAGCAGGTTATTGATAACCGAGACGCAAACGGGGCACGCGCCCTTACCGGGCGTAAACCTACTGCTTTTCCTGGTAGCCCTTCACAAACTCCAGGTACTTGTTGCCGCTCATGCCGTGCAGCTTAATCATCTGCTCCACGGAGCGGTGAATGCGCTTAAGGCACAGCACCGCCTCCTCCAGCGTCACCAACCGATACGCCTCAAAGTGCCCATCACCGCTCATGTGTGCTTCCATCGTGCCCTTCAGGGTGTCGAAGAATGCCTTTTCCTGCATTTTAAACTTGAGCGTGGGTGGTTTACGCTCCTTGAGGGCGGCGTTGTAGTAGCGCACCAGCCCGCCCAGTGCTTTTTCCACATGCCGATCTTGCGACTCCGGCATGGTGGCATACACCTTCACAATAGCACCTTCTATAGACTTGAGCACGTCAAAGTATTCTTCCTCGAACGACATGGTGGCTCTACCTCGCTTCGCCGGGCTGCCGGGCAGTCAGGTTTCGTCGGATGTTTGCGGGGTGGGCGCGGGCTTGGGCAGCACCACCCCCACCCGCGCGTCGTCAACGGTGGTGTTGTTATGGCTGCTCATGGCGATTTCAATGCCGCTGGCAAGCCAAGTCTCAATCGCGTCGGCGGCACGGTCTGCCACAGTTGCCGCGTCGATGGCGTCATCGCCACGGAACTGTTGCAGCACCCAGGCGCGTGCGGGCATCTTGCCGGGCGGGCGGCTGATGCCGAGCCGTAACCGGGCAATGTCCTGCGTGCCCATGCGGTTGAGGATGTCCTTCAGCCCCTTTTGCCCGCCTGCGCTGCCGCTGGCACGCAGCCGCAGCGTGCCAAACTCAATGTCCATGTCGTCCTGAACGACAAGAATGCGCTCTGGCGGCACCTTATAAAAGGAAGCGAGCGGTTGCACCGCCTGACCGCTCAGGTTCATGTAGGTTTGCGGCTTCACCAGCAGCGCGCGCCGCCCCTGGAGGGTCGTCTTGGCGAACACCGCTTTGAACTGTGTTTCGTCGTACCTGAGGTTATAACGCTTTGCCAGCGCGTCCAGCGCCATCCAGCCCATGTTGTGCCGGGTGTTTTCATAGTCTTTGCCGGGGTTGCCCAGCCCGACGATCATGTACCAGTCGCTCATGGTTGTGGGGTCACTCCGTTGTTCGTCGGTCTCTTGCCCCAGCAAGGATAGCAGACTTCGCCACAAGTTTGGCACCATCCAATCTCCCACTCACTTTATTCAACGTATTTTAACAGGATTTTGCTTGCAATTTCGACCATTGTGTATCAATGAATCGTCCATGATGTTTTCATGAAAAAACGGCATGTTTAGCGGTAAGATAGGGTTCACATTTAATTTGGTGAAAATCACGCACTCGCTGCAGTCAGGTCAGGGCGCGGGAGTTTGCGGATCAACCATACTTACATCTAAAGGGAGTCTGTAGACCATATGCACAGAAAACGACATCATTTGTCCAGGGTCGCCACTTTGCTATTCATAGTGGCGCTGTTCCTCACAAGCGCGACAAGTGCGCTTGCCCAAACCAATAACCCACCCATTGTAGATAGTCCGACGCTGGAAACACTTGTTGACCAGCCGCTGCAAATCGACCTACGCAATTACGCCAGCGACCCCGACGGGGACACGCTGTTTTTCGCGGTCAATGTGCCACCTGGGGTATCCATCACAGGTGCACCGCCCGTGGTGACCTACACACCCGCGCCAGGGTTCATCGGCACGGTGAGCTTTACGTTTACTGTGGGCGATGGGAACGGCGGTTTTGCCATCGGCAACGTGATTGTGAACGTGGTGGAGCCACCCAACGAGCCGCCCGTCGTGCCAGACCGCAGCGAAACCATCCTGAACACGGAAACGCTCACCTTCCTGTGGAATACCGGGGTGTTCGACCCGAACGGTGACTCCGTCGCCCTTCAGATTACCGGGCAACCCAGCAACGGCACACTCATGGGCACAGGACCAGAGTTTGTGTACACGCCCAACCCCGGCTTCGTCGGCACAGACACAGTAGAGATCACAGGCAGCGACGGCGAACTGAGCGACACGGGCACGCTTACTATTGTTGTACAAGCACCGCCGAACGAAGCGCCCTTTGTCGCCAGCCCATCCCTCAGCACGTTTGTAGACACCCCGCTTGCGATTGACCTGAACACCAATGCCAGCGACCCCGACGGCGATGCACTCACCTTTATCGTGACCATCCAGCCAACGAACGGCGTGCTAGACGGCATTGCCCCCAACCTGACGTACACCCCCAACGCAGGTTTCGTCGGCATTGATGTGTTCGAGTTCACCGCCAGTGACGGCGAGTTTACCGTGCCGGGTACCGTCACGATTGCAGTGGAGCCACCTGCAAACCAAGCACCCATCGTCACACCGCTCACGTTGACGACCCCGCAGGATACGCTGCTGCCAGTGGACTTGACCACCAGTGCCACCGACCCCGATGGCGACGCGCTCACTTATCTGGTTACGGTACCGCCCGCCAACGGCACCCTGATGGGTGATGCACCCAACCTCACCTACACACCGAACCTGGGCTTCATGGGCGAGGATAGCTTCACGTTCACCGTCAGTGATGGCGAGTTTACCGTGCCGGGGACGGTAACGATTACCGTAGCGCCACCTGTGAACCAAGCACCCATCGTCACGCCGCTCACGCTAACGACCCCGCAGGATACACTGCTGCCAGTGGACTTGACCACCAGCGCCAGCGACCCCGAGGGCGACGCGCTCACTTATCTGGTCACGGTACCGCCCGCCAACGGCACCCTGATGGGTGACGCACCCAACCTCATCTACACACCGAACCTGGGCTTCATCGGCGAGGATAGCTTCACGTTTACCGTCAGCGACGGCGAGTTTACCGTGCCGGGGACGGTAACGATTACCGTCGAGACACCTGCGAACAACCCGCCCATCGTGCCAGACCGCACGCTGCAAGTGAGCGCGGACACATCGCTGCAATTCAGCATTCTGGATGGCATTAGCGACCCCGACGGTGACCAGCTTCTCATCACAGTGGCAGTACTACCCAGCAATGGCACGCTCATCAACAACTTCCCCACCCTCATCTACACGCCGAACCCTGGCTTCATCGGTACAGACACGCTACAGATCAGCGCGTTTGACGGGCAGGACACAACGCTCGGCACGGTGACAATCAACGTAGTTTCCATTGGCAATACGCCACCTGTTGCGACCGATGTAACCGTCGAGACGTTTGAGGAGACGCCAGTCGAAGTTGAGACTGCATCGCTGGCAACCGACGCAGACGGTGACCTGCTGGCGTTCACCCTCAACACGCCGCCCGCCAACGGCATCGTCACCGGGGACGCCCCCACACTGACGTACACGCCGAACGCGGGTTTCACGGGTACCGATACGTTTATCGTCAGTGTGACGGACGGCGAGGTTAGCGTCGACAGCACCGTGACGGTGACGGTTAACCCACAGGTGAGCCTGCCAACGACCGCTACCTTCACGCTGGTGGACAGCAGCAACGGCATGGACTTGTTCGAGCTGGATGGCAGCACAGACATTGTGCTCGCTGACGTGGGTACGAACTTGAACATCGTGGTGGACTTCCCCGAAGATGTTGTCGTTCAAAGCGTGGTGTTCGATCTCATCTTCACCGACGGCACCACGGTAGACACACAGTTTGCCATCCGCACGGAGGACGCCGCACCGTACGCGCTGTTTGGCGACCAAAGCGGTGTGTTCAACAACTGGGCACCTGCGCCGGGGCAGTACACGGTGCGTGCTACGCCGTACACCAGTTGGGACGGCACTGGTGACGCGGGCGAGACGGTTTCCGTGACGTTTGTCGTGTTCGAGACCGACCCAACTGACGCCATGCCTGTAATTAGCGGGCTAGTGCTGGTGAATGCGGACACGGGCGAAGACCTGCTCACCCTGCAAGATGGCGCGACGGTTAGCCTGGCAGATGTCGGTAACCGCCTGAATGTTCGTGCGGTCACATCTGAACCTGCCGGCAGTGTGGTGTTCGGCTATGCTTACGTTGGAGAAACAACCAGTTTTGATGACGCGGGCTTCCGTACGGAAAACATCGCACCGTTTGCCCTTGCAGGTGACCAGAGCGGCGCATTTAACGCCTTCCCGTTCCAGCCGGGCACCTACACCATCACAGCAACCGCCTACACCCAACCGGAGGGCGAAGGCACTGCCGATACCCCCGTTATCGTGAGCTTCACCGTAACGGAGTAGCACCAACAATCCGGGCGGGGGCGCAGCGTGTGCCCCCCATTTTGCAGAACATGAAACGGGATGGCGTGTGTGCCATCCCGTTTCGTTTTTCGTTTGTCGATGTTAGGTTGTGCGCTGTGCTTAGCGCTCAGCTACAGGCACGTATTCCAGGTCCATCGGACCGACGTAGTTGGACTTCGGACGGATGAGACGACCGCCCATTTGCTCGATGACGTGTGCAGTCCAGCCAGCGATGCGCGACATAGCAAACAGCGGGGTAAAGCTATCTACCGGGATACCGAGCGTGTACAGCACAATCGCGCTGTAGTAGTCCACGTTCGGGAACAGATTACGCTCGATGAAGAAATCATCCTGGCGGGCACGCTGTTCCAGATTCTCCGCGATTTCGAACCACTTGGTGTTGCCGCTGCCCTCTGCCAGGGCGCGTGCCTGCTCTTTGAGGATGGAACCGCGCGGGTCGGGTGCTTTGTACACGCGGTGCCCGATGCCCATAATGCGCCCGTGCCCGTCTTTGATGTTGGTTTGGAACCAGTTTTCCACGTTGTCCGGCTCGCCAATGTCCAGGAACTGGTTCATGGCAGCGGTGTTCGCGCCACCGTGGGCGGGCCCCTTGAGTGCGGAGATCGCAGCAGTGATGGCGCTGTGCATGTCGGAAATTGTTGCCGTTACCACGCGGCTGGTGAACGTGGATGCGTTCATGCCGTGCTCTGCCAGCAGCACCAGGTACACGTTGATGGCACGCCAGGTCGTCTCGTCTGGCTCTTCGCCCTTGAGCATGTACACGAAGTTTTGGGCGAGGTTGTAGTCCTCACGCGGCTGGATTGGCTCCATGCCCTCGCGGATGCGCTCCCAGGCAGCGGTTGCAGCGGTGATCTGCCCGGTGAGGCGGATTGCCTTTTGCTTGGCAACGTCTTTGTCCGTGTTGTTTTCGCTGTCGGGGTCAAAGTGTGCCAACGCAGAAACCACCGTGCGCAGCACACCCATCGGGTTGGCGTCGGTGGGGATGTCCTTCATCAGCTTGATAATGCCCTCCGGCAGTGTGCCGCCCACCGCAATCGCCTTCACCAGCTCATCCAGTTCCGCTTGGTTCGGCAGGCGCTCATTCCACAGCAGGTATTCAACTTCCTCAAACAGTGCGTGTGCGGCGAGGTCTTCGATGGAATACCCCGTGTAAATCAGCTTACCCTCCGCCCCGTCTACGAGGCTGGTGGTGCTATCCCCAACAACAATGCCCTCAAGTCCGGTATTTGCAACCATCTTAAACTTGTAACTCCTTAACGCTTGTACAGTAAAAGTTAAAAACAGCTTTTTTAAGCTGCTTGCTCACAGATTAGCAGGTCATGAGAGTATAACATCCCGCGCCAAAAAGCATCAATGGGCACTCGTGATGCCCGCCCCAGCGCAAAATTGACGAATTACCGGGGCGACATGGTAATCTTTCACACTCTGTTACCTGTGTAATGTTCTATAATCTTGGTTAAATCATCCTGTCATTGAGTGGTCTCCCATGCCAGACACAACCCTCGACTTGAGCAAGCACTGTACGTTTGAAAAGCTTGACAGCGGCGTTTACTATTTTTTCTGTCGCAAAGCAACGCGCCGCGCCGTTGACGAATACTTCACTACACTAGAATCGCTTTTCTCCGAGCATCCCCCACATGAACCGTTTCGATTTATTGTGGACCTGCGAATGGAAGGGATGCCGCCGTTTGCGTACACCATGCAGCGCTCCCGTGAGATGCTGGATCGGCTGCGCTACACAGCAGGCACCGGACTGCCACAGCAGATCCGGGTGGTGTACCTGCACGACAATAACCCGATCATGCACACCCTGAGCGTGTTCCTGAGCGCGATGCGCATCGGGTCGGAGCGGCTCATCCTGAACGGTGCCACGCCCGAAGACGCAACGGCATGGCTGCTGAGCGACGCCCGTGCCCGCGAGGTGATGTAACTGTGAAAGCTCTCACAATAACGCCTGATAGATAATGGCAGCACACTCATGGTACTGTGGTGCACATCGACTGAAGCAAAACAGGAACCCAACGACCCATGCGTGACGTAGCGATTATCGGAACTGGACAGACCCCCATCGGGGAGCTGTGGGAGCACAGCCTGCGCGACCTGGCATCGCAGGCGCTGCTTGCCGCCGTGCAAGACGCCGGGCTGGAGGTGCAGCCGCAAGCATTGTATGTGAGCAATATGCTGGCGCACCACCTGAGCAACCAGGCGCACCTGGGCGCACTCGTGGCAGACTTTGTGGGCTGGCGCGGCATCGAGGCGGCAACCGTTGAGTCCGCGTGTGCGTCCGGCGGTTCTGCCATCCAGATGGCGGTGCGGGCAGTCGCCAGCGGCATGATTGACTTGGCGGCGGTGTGCGGCGTGGAGAAAATGACGGACGCCACCAGCGGAGACATCACCGCCGGGCTGGCAATGGCAGCAGACGCCGACTTTGAGGGCATCCACGGGGCGACGTTTGTGGGGCTAAACGCGATGATTATGCGGCGCTACATGTACGAGTTCAATGTGCCGCACAGTGCATTTGCGCCGTTTAGCGTGAACGCACACAAGAACGCCGCCAACAACCCAAACGCCATGTTTCAAAAGCCCATTACCGAGGAGATTTACAACAGGTCGCCCATCATCGCAGACCCGATCAACCTGTTTGATAGCTCACCCATCAGCGACGGCGCGGCGGCGGTTATCATCTGCCCGCTGGACATGGCAGGGGACTTCAGCACCAAGCAGCCCATCCGCGTGCTGGCAAGCGCCACCGCCACAGACTCTATCGCCACGGGCGACCGTCGCAACCTGGTGGAACTGGACGGCGGGCGCATGAGCGCCCAGAAGGCATACAAGCAGGCGGGCTTAGCACCAGCAGACATCGACATTTTTGAACTGCACGACGCCTTTACCGTGATCTCCGTGCTGAGCCTGGAAGCAGCGGGCTTTGCGGAGGTAGGCAAGGGCATCGAACTCGGTCAGAACGGGGACATTGAGATCGGCGGGCGCGTGCCCATCACCACCATGGGCGGGCTAAAGGGGCGCGGGCATCCGGTGGGCGCGACGGGTGTGTACGAAATCGTGGAGTTGGTCACGCAACTGCGCGGCGATGCGGGCGCGAACCAGGTGCCTAACCCCACCATCGGCATGACGCAAAACCTCGGCGGCACCGGTTCGACGGTGGTCACGCATATCCTCGCGCTGTAGGCGTGCGTCAGGTGGGGCGCTACTGATAGCGCCCCTGTGTGAGGAATTTACGAGCGGGCGCGTGCCGTCACCGTCTTGACCTTCTGCTGTACGTTACACAGGTCAATCAGGAAGGCGCGGGCGGCGTCCACGTTGGGCAGCGGCAGTTGGCGCATGGGCTTGAGGAAGTCCACGTTGAGGTCGCCCTCGCTCACCACATCGTTGAACACCTTGGTGAAGCCGTTGTACTGCTGGATGACCGCGTTCAGGTAGTGGTCATAACGGGTAACCGCCCACATCTCCGCGCTGGCAACCACGCTCTCCATCCAGTGCACCAGGTCACCCGCCTTATACTTGTACTCCGGGTCGCTGGCGAGGCTGGTAAAGTCGTTCACCTCGTCTAGCAGGCGGCGCATACTGTCCACCATTTCGTCCACGGGCAGGTTAATCGGCAGGTCAAGCTGCTCCAGGTACTGGGCGATGTCGAAGAAATCCGGCTGGCGCACATCACGCGGGCGGAACTCCATTTCGCCCTGGGGCACGGCACAGTACATCTCCTCGCGCAGGTGATTCAGCCGTTCTTCGGCGTTCTCGGTGCGCTCTGCCGTCAGGTAGCGCGGGGCGTGCTTCGCCGTCATGAACGTGTTCAGCGTGTAGTGCCCGTCGAACACGGGCAGCACGAACGAATCGATCACGTTGCGCCCGATGACGCTATCGGCGACGAAGCCCTTGCTACCGGCAACCAGCAGGTTCTGCGACAGCGCCTCGTTCACGCGCAGTAGCATCCAGCTTTTGAGCATGGTGCCATGGAACATCAGCCAGCTGCCCGTGTTCAGCGTGCGAGCACGGTAGAACATGAACTCCAGTGAGGCAGTTTGCAGCGACAAGTTGTACAACTGGCGGAACACATTGCCGAACTCAATTGGGTTTTTGCCGAAGATGTTCTTGGTTGCCAGCCAGTCGATGGTGGTGGGCACTGCCTCGCGCACCATGTTCATGCCGATGTAGGTGCACTGGTAGCGTGCCGCTGCCGCCATCTGCTGGACGATGGTTAGCCCGTAGCCCTTTTTGCCCACGAGGATGCCGGGGCCGTCAATGTCGTACTCGGTGAGCACCATGTTCCGCAGGACGTGTGTATCTAGCCGCTCCCAGTTCTTCACACTGCTGCGCGGCACGAGGAACAACGACAGCGAGCGCGGTCCGTCCTGGGTGGGGTCGATCTTCGCTAGCACGCAGTGGTAGTCTGCATGGTAGCTGTTGTTGATCATCCACTTGTGCCCCTGGATGTGGTAGTTGCGCTCGTCGGGGTCATCGCTCATGGGCGTGGCGCGGGTCTTCAGGCTCAGCAGGTCTGTGCCGGTGTGTTCTTCCGTCCAGCCCAGCGAGAAGATGTTGCCGTCGCCTTTGACCTTTTCCGCCAGTTCGTGTTCGCCAGCGGCAGGCAGCATCTGGTAGGCAAGGATGCTGGCACCCGCAGCGATCATGTGGCTGGGCGACCCTTCAAACGACTCTGTGAGGATTTCCAGCAGGCGGATGAGGTTAAACTCCGGCACGATCACATCGTAAATACGACGCAGCACCGGGCGAAGTTCGTCAAAATCGACGATCTCTCCGAATTGTTCGTCCTGAATAAATGACATGGTTTTAAACTTCCTGTAATACACCGAATGCAAACGAAAATACGTCCCCTTCGCGGTAATTAAACACTAAATCGCGGTAAAGTTACGCTCTGGGGAGAATCATTACCAAGTATCTTCACATTCTATCAGTGTATTCGTTAGAATGGTACAGTTCGTGAAATTTAGCACACGATGCTGTGCAATTTGTCATAAACCTATTAATCAGTTCCAAGTTTTCAGTAACCTGCTGCCGCGAGGCTGATAAGCGGTTGACAATGGCTCGCTGGAAACAAGCTAATTCTGAGAAAGGTCACACATGCTGAACGGACTTTACTACACGCACAGCGGCACACGCTGGCTGCTGGTGCTGGCAATTATCGTTGCCCTGGGATTCATGGCGTACAGCCTCTTCACGCGCCGGGAGCAAGACCGTATCACCCGCATCGTGATGCTGTCGTTTAGCAGCCTGGTCGGGTTGCAGTGGGTGGTCGGGCTGTTGTACTACCTCAGCTATGGTGGCGCACTGGGAGATTACAGCCGCCAGGGGTGGACGCTGCACCTCACGACGATGACCGTGGCGCTGGTCTCGGCACACCTGTACCTGCCGTTCCGGCGGCGGGCGGGCACGCGAACGTACTACATTGCGAGCCTGGTGGTGCTGCTGGTGACGACCGGGCTGATTGTTTACGGTGTGAGCGCCCTGCTGGGCACCACCGCCAGCCGCTGGAGCTTCGCACCGCTGTACCCGCCTGTTGTTGCACCCTAGCTCTGCCATCCGCTGAACCGGGGGCGCTTGTGCCCCGGTTCAGTTTGGCTGCACAATCTTAAGAACACAGAAGCAAACCACGTTGGTAAAGTAAAAAATTGGGGGAATGTGCACGCTGCGCTGTTGCCACGCGCTGCATTAGATTATAATTTGAGCCATATCAGTTACACGTTTAATTTCAGCGGAGCGGTATCATGCGTTTTATCAAACCAATGGCGTTGCTCGCAGCGCTGCTCCTGATGATTGTTGTGGTTGTGCCTGCGCCTGCGCAGGAGATCGGCAATGAGGACTGGCGCAGCGACACAACCAACCTTTGTAACGATGGCGAACTCGCCGGGCAGTGCTTCTTCCCCAACGACCCCGGCCTGACGGACTGGTACTACCAGTTCGGCTGGTGGTGGCAGCGTGTGAAAGAAGAAGACATCACCCCGTGTGAAGTCCCGGCGGAGTTTGGTGGCTTTTGTGAAGACCCGGACGATGGCGATGGGGGCAGTGGGGGCAGCGGCGGTAGTAGCATCCGCCGCGTCATTCGCATTGCGCTGGCGGGCAGCAGCCGCGCTGGAGATGCGGACATCATCGTGCCCAGCGACAACTTCGACTTTAACACGGATGCACCTGGGCTGGGCATTGACCCCAATTCGGTAGACGGCGTAGTCATCTACGGCAATGACAACGCCAACCAGATTGTCGGCAGCCCCGGTGACGACGAAATCTACGGCGAGGGTGGCATTGACATCATCGCAGGGGACGGCACTGGTTCCCCTGGCGATGGGCAGACCTACAGCGGCAACGACACCATCGACGGCGGTGGTGAGGGTGACATCATCTACGGCGACAGCATCAGCGGTGATAACAACACCGGCAACGACACCATCAATGCTGGCGACGGCAGCGATACCGTCTACGGGGACAGCCAGAACGGTGCCAACAACAGCGGCGCAGACACAATTAACGGCGGTGAGGGCAACGACTTCCTCAACGGCGACAGCCGAAGTGGCAACAACAACACCGGTAACGATACCATCAACGGTGACGGCGGCAACGACTTCATCAATGGGGATAGCCTGGACGGCAACAACAACGCGGGCAACGACACCGTCAACGGTGGTGAGGGCAACGACACCATCCGTGGGGACAGCCGCGACGGTGCCAATAACAGCGGCAACGATACGCTGAACGGCGACAACGGTGACGATACCATCGTTGGGGACAGTCCTGGTGGCGGTACAACCACAGGCACCAATCAGATTGACGGCGGCGCGGGCACAGATACATGCAGCCAGGGCACCGCAAGCAACTGCTAGCCTAAGCAGACACCGAGCTGCACATGGGCGCAGCAAGGATGCCGCGCCCATTTCATACCCCCCCCACTATGAGCCACACATGAACATCGTCCATTGATTGCGTATACACGGACGTTTGCCTGCATCCTCATGTTATGATGCACTTGTTTTTACGCCCGTTTATTGTCAGCAATCGAGATACTATTTATGCAATCCACGCAACCGCTAAACCGTGCTGCTCCCAACGGAGAGGCGGAAGCAGCGGCACAGTCTCCGTCTGAAGGGCAGGCGGTGATGGACTTCTTCTCTACCGATGAAATCTTCCAGCGCGTCGCGGCGAGTGCTGACGAAGAATTTAAGCGCTCTGTACAGCTATTGATCTTCAGTGGCATCGCCGCCGGGCTGTCTATTGGCTTGTCCTTCATGACCCGCGTCGCTGTCACCGCCCGTGTACCCGGAGACACTTCGGGGCTTATTGGAAATCTGGTGTACCCCATCGGCTTTTTGCTCATTGTGCTGGGGCGCTACCAACTGTTCACAGAAAACACGCTCACGCCTGTTACGCTGGTGCTCACCCGCATTGCCAGCATCCCTGCGCTGCTGCGCAACTGGGGCATCGTGCTGGCGGCGAATATGCTGGGGGCGCTTGGCATGGCGGCGCTGCTCACCTATACCGGCATCTTCAGTGCAGAAGCACAGACGGTGGCAATCGAATTGGGCGAGCACGCCCTGGGTACCGCGTCCGGAGACCTGTTTTGGAAAGGCATGATTGCGGGTTGGCTGGTAGCGAGCATGGTGTGGCTGGTGCATGCCGCACGGGATTCGGTGTCACGATTCCTGATTGTATTCTTTGTTATGTACCTCATCCCCTCTACCGACCTGTACCACTGCATCATCGGCTTTTGCGAGGCAATGTACCTGGTGCTGCACGGCGACGCTGCGCTCGGCGATGCCGTGTTTAGCTTCTTCGTGCCCGTGCTGCTGGGCAACACGATGGGTGGTGTGCTGCTGGTGGCGATTTTGAACTATGCCCAAACACGAGAAAGTCGCTTTACCGACCGTGACTGCGGCATGTTGGAACTGACGTGGCGTGAGTGGCTGTTCGAGCTGCACACAGGTGCACCACCAGAGCCGGAAAATCCAGCTGCTGTGAGCGGTAAAACACTCCCAGGGATGCTGGCGCAGGGCGTTAGCGACCGCGACCACATCAGCGGACCGACCGATGCACCGATCACACTGGTACATTACGGTGACTACGAATGCCCCACCAGCCAGCACATCTACCAGATGGCACGCGAACTACAGCGCTACTCCGATGTGCCCATCCGCTACGTGTACCGCCACTTCCCGCTGCGGCGGCAGCACCCCAACGCAATCCATGCCGCGCTCGCAGCAGAGGCAGCAGCGGAACAGGGCAAGTTCTGGGAGATGCACCACATGCTGTTCAGCAACCAGCACTCCCTGGACGAAGAAGACCTGCTGGCAAACGCCGAAGCGCTGGAACTGGATATGATGCAGTTTAACCTCGCCCTCGGCGCGGAATCAACGCGCAAGATCATTGAAGCGAACCGACGCAGCGGACTGGAAAGCGGCATTCGCTCCACGAAGAACCTGTTCATCGGTGATGACCTGTACCGGGGCGAGTACACCGTGGAAAGCATTCGCACGGTCATCGAGCGGCGGGCAGCACCGGAACTGGCACGCTAACCCGTCTGCCGTCGCTAAACCGCCTGTTCCGTGGTGATAACGCGCAGCCCTTGCTCCTGGAACTGGACGTATGCCTGCTGTGCCAGCGCCTCGAAGTCAATTTGCGGGTGCTGCACAGACGACGTGCCATCCTCAATCAAGTGAATCTTCTGGATAACCCCCGGTGCGCCCGCAAAGTGACGCATGAGCGACTCCGTGGTGGAGAGCACGCAGTGGCTTTTCGCCTGCCCGGTGATGTAAATCTTGTCGTAGCCCGCCAGTTCATCGACAAACGCCTTGTTCAGTGTGCCCAGCGGATGATCCGGGATTTTCACCTCTGGCTCCAGCATGGAGTAGTATTCCGTCTGCCGGATGGTGCCCTTGGTGACCATGTTTGGGGCGGCTTGGCGGGCGGCGCTGTGGTAGGCAATTGCCTCGTACAGCGCGGGCATCAGGTTGTGCCCCGGCGTGCCAATCAGCGTGTGGAAGGGCCAGATCATGAGTTGCTTTTTCGCGTCCTGTTCCAGCCGCTGCACATACTGCTTTGACCACTCCTGGTCGTACACGGGCGACCACTTGCCCGCATCAACGTCTGCCGCGCTGACGACGGTGTAGGGCGTGGGATGTTCACCGTTGGCGTCTTTCCACCACAGCGGATGGAAGATCTGCACGGGCGTGTGGCTGTCCAGCGAGGCGGCAATGTGCGTGATGCTGCCCGCGTTGGCGTACAACCACGCAAGCGTGCGGCGTGTATCATCAACGGCACCGGGCACGTACAGCGCACCGTCCGGGTGCACAAAATCCACCTGCACATCAATCAGCAGCAACATCACCTTGTGCTCGTCGGTGGCGGAGGGCGTCAGCCCTGCCTCGCGCCCGGCGGTGGTGGCGGCAGTGACGTCCGGCGTGTATAAGTCACCGACCTGGTCGGCGTTGTAGTAGTGGGGTTGGGACATCAGGTGTTTTCCCCTTGGTATCGGTAAGGTGCTTACCGTGTATTGTAGCGCATGTCTGCGGTTGGGGAGCGCTAGAGCGTTTCGTAGATGGCGTTCATCTCTGCGGCGGTGATGTCTGTGTGTTGCTTGGCAATCAGGTGCTCTGCCACGCGCATGACCTGCTCGGTTGCCTGCTGCGGGATAACGCCGCTGCTCACGTGTTGGTCGATATACACCGCGCCGTGGGCATCTAGTGGGAAGATTGCCACGAAACGCAGGTTGGTGAAATTTGTGTTGGTGTTGGGGGCGCTGCTGGGGTCTAGGATGGTGTTGTTGGTGATGTAGGGGCGCTCGCCGCTGCGGTAGGCGTGCTCGATGTTCAAAAGACCGGTGAAGTCTGCGTCGTTTAGCTCAACCTCGGGTAGGTTTGCTGTCGCCAGCACATGACGGTTAGCGTCCACAGCCATGCCACGCTCAGCACCCGTCACGGCTAGGGCGAAAGTCATCAGCTCTGTTGCGAATGTGTTGCTCATGGGCAGTCCCGATCTGTATCACTTGCCTGCCTGAAGGCGGGTTTTCCATCATTCATTCACTCATTCTCATTCATTCTTTCGATCAACCAATGAAATGACGGAGCTACCACCGAGATGCTACGCTGCCTACGGTCGATATTCGCATGGGAACGCGCACGATCCTGGAAATTCCAGCGTAGTATCATATTTCAGGTTAACTTGCCGGGTGATGAATGGCAAGGGCGGTTAGCCATGCCCTACCGCAAAAAGCGTACTGTTGTCCGTCTTTGTGCGGTAGTTTTTACAAAATGGGTTTGGAATGCGCTGTTTTGCCGTGTTGCACAGCGGAGCACCCGACCACCCCGTTAGCAAACCGGGTGACCGGGTGTGACTGCCATTAGTTGGCGCTGGGCAGGGTGCCACTGGTCTTGATCGGAATTTGGCGCGGCTGCGCGTCCGGTGTCTTCGGCAATGTGAGCGCCAGCACACCGTTCTCGTAAGCTGCCTCTACGGCGTCTGTGTCTACTGCCTTGGGCAGGCGGATGGTGCGGGTGTAGCGACCGAAGGGGCGCTCCTGGGCGTGAACACGCACACCCTCGGCAACTTCCGTGCGCGGTAGCTCTGCGCTGACGCTGAGCACGCCGTCGTGCAGGGTGATCTCGACATCTTCGGCATTCACGCCGGGGATGTTGCTCAGCAGCATGTAGGCGTTGTCGTTCTCGTGCACATCAATTGCCAGCATGTTTTCGTTCTGCTCGGTGTAGCCACGCCATGTGTCCTCGAAGAGACGATCCATGGCGGACTGCATTGCGGCGATTTCACGGATGGGGTTACGACGAATCAAGATGCTCATGGGTTATCCTCCTGAACGAGAGTGTTTGATAGTGTGATTGCCTTACGCTCATAAGATTACCCGCGCCGCGTAAGCAAAAAATATGCGGAACATCAAATCAATATCGGCGTTGTGTAGGCGTCACATATGCGAGTTGGTTTGCACAAAAAGTTGAATTTTTCGTGAAAAGTTGGCGTTGGCAGACCGTTGCCGTAATTTCGTGTTATCCTTACGCTGTATTGGGTGCATTATCATGGGAGCACGAACACAATGATCAGCTTAATTTACGGCAGCGCTGCCACCCAGAACATGACCGAGGCAGACCTCGTTGCCCTACTGCAACACGCACGGGAAAAGAACCAGCGCATGAACATCACCGGGATGCTTCTGTACGCCAACGGGAACTTCTTGCAGGTGCTAGAAGGTGATGAGGCACGGGTCAATGCGCTGATGAGCACGATTGCGAGAGACCCGCGTCACCGTAACGTGATGGTTTACGCCCGCAGAGCAATCACAGAGCGTGAGTTCGGAGGGTGGGAGATGGGTTTTCTTGATGTGGGCGGAGACAATCCATCGCTGCGCAAAATTGACGGCTATAACAACTTCCTGAACCAGTCGCCATCGGAAAACCAGTTTAACCAGAACCCCAGCCGCGCCTACATCATGATGCGCGTCTTCCGGGACATGGTTCGCTAACGGGCAGGGGTAGGCACCTGCCCCTACCTACTACAACTCCTGCACGGGTGCCGGGTACTCCTGCACGGTGTCCTGGGTGTCGCCGTCCATGCGGTAGCGTCGAATGGGTTTGATGTCCATCTGGTAGCCGTTATCTGCTGCCCAGCGTGCCGCGTCGCGCAGTTGCGCCAGCCCCGCCTCCATCGCGTGCCCCTCGTCATTGCCAAAGCGGTACGTGAGGAAGTAAGGGTTCTCATTTTGGATGTAGGACACAACCGCGTCCAGCGCGGTCGCAAACGCTGCCGCATCACGCGCCGTTTGTAGCTGTTCCAGCACGCCAACGGGCAGTTCTAAGTTGCGGCGCATGGCGTCCAACAGTACCGGGCGGTGGAAGAACTTGCCCACTGCCTGCGCCTGCTCAAGCGGTGTTACCTGCGGTGTGCTGCCGTTGAGTGAATGCCCACCCGCACTCGTCACGGTGAGGTGCAGCTCAAACGTCTCGCTGGCGAGCTTCTTCCAACTGTCCTTCTCCCACTGCGGGATGAGGTCGAACACCGACTGCATAACCTCGGCGGTCGCGCTCTCCAATATCTCCTTGCGCGACATGCCCTCCGCCTGTGTGGGGGTTGCGGGCAGCGGTCTGCCCACATTCATCGTCACAGACGGGCGCTTGAAGCGTACCGCGCGGGTAATGCTGCCTGCTGTGCCGCCGAAGCCGATGGGCACAATGGGTGCGCCGCTCTTCTGGCTGAGCCAAGCCACACCCGTGTGTGCCTGGGTCACTTGTGTATCCCAGATGCCGCCCTGCGGGAAAAGCCCCACCACACCGCCCTGCTGGAGCACACTGAGCGCCTGGTTCATTGCCTTGCGATCCATGCTGCCGCGCTTAACCGGGATGTACCCGTACAGCCCCGCCACGAACGCAAAACGCGGCTCCAGCGGGATGTCTCCGGTGGTGAGGAACTCAATCGGGTAGGGGGCATATGCTTGCAGCATTGCCACTTCGATGAAAGCGTTGTGGTTCGCCACGATGATGGCGGGCCCGGTGCCGGGGGCGGGGAAGTTCTGCCGACCGCTCACGCGGGCATCAATGAACAGCAGCGCCAGCGTGCGCAACCCAAAGCGCCACAACCGACGATAGAGTGTGCGGCGTGGCACCGGGATGGTATTCGGGTCGCGCTGGTCGTTGCGTAAGGTTTTATTGACGATGGTCATATGAGGTATACCCTCCTGGGCAAATCTCACATTGGCAGCACCGTCACGTCCGTCCCAAATGCTGCCAACTGGCTCTTCTCGTTTTTGTCTTTGGTTACATCCACATCCACGTACATGCCGCCCGCGTTGTGCAAGTCGCCGGAGAACTCATCCGCCTGGTATGCCACCACGCGCAGCCGCACCTGGGTGAAGTCGCCTGCTGTAACTTTAAACACAGTGTGGGTGCTGCCGTTACGCAATGTGAGCTGCTGCTCCTGGTTTTCTGGGTCAGCATTTATAAAAGACACACGCAGCAGCATATCCGTCTGCCGGCTGTCGATGCCCCGATCTACCCCGACATACACCTCCGCTTGCTCCCCGGCGGGCAGCGGCTCCGGCACGACGACCGTCAAGCGGCGCTGTACGGGTTGGGCGGTGGCGGGCGGTGGTGCCGGGGTGCGGGGTGTGGCGGGTGCCGCGCTGCCGCCACCGGTCGCCCGGTCATACTCGGCAAGCTCACGCATCAGCCCTTCGCCCTTGTCTGTGAGGGTGTACATGCGTGCGCCGTCCATCTCGGCGAACTTCTTGGTGACGAGGCGCTTGATTGCCTTGCTAAAGCTGCGCTCGGTCAGGTCTGCCCCGTCCATGATGTCGTAGTCGTCGGCGGGGGCGTTGCCGTTGTTGGCAAAGTAGCGCAGCACATCGAGTGCGGCAGGCGGCAGCTTTTGCAGTTCGAACGGTAGTTGTGCCATGATGCTATCTGTTCCCTTGGTTCACTTCGTAGAAAATCACTCATGCCAGTGATTATAAGCGTTAGAAGATTGTTATACCAAATGCCTTGGGTACTGTTTTTCGGTTGCTGTGCCTATGATAATCGAAAAAGCGTTGTTCTTTCGGTTAAAACTTACAAATCATTTCGCCTAAATCTAGCGTAGGCACTTGCGCCTACGCCACCCACATGGCTTGCGCTACAATCCGCCGCATACGCATTCATCCCCCCGACGGTTAGCGAGAGGCACCCCCCCTTTGAACTTTGAAGACATCCACGGCGTGGTTTGCGACATGGACGGCGTGCTGTGGCGCGGTGATAGCCCCCTGCCGGGTCTCACCGACTTCTTCGCGCTGATGCACGAGGCAGACATCCCGTTTATGCTGGCAACCAACAACAGTTCCAAGTCTCCGGCGCAGTACATCGACAAATTCAAGAGACTTGGCGTGCACACCGTGCAGCAGCACAATATTGTGAACAGCGGGCTAGCGACGGTGCACTTTTTGCAGCAGGAGTACCCACGCGGCGCGGATGTACATGTGCTGGGCGGTGCCGGGCTGCACGATGTGGTGCGCGAGGCGGGGTTCCCGCTGGTGGACGAGGGCGCGGAAGTGGTTGTGGTGGGCATGGACTTCGAGTTGACGTACGAAAAGGCACGCCGGGCAACGCTGCAAATCCGGGCGGGGGGGCGCTTCATCGGCACCAACCCCGACACCAGCTTCCCCTCACCGGAGGGGTTGATACCGGGTACGGGCAGCCTGCTCGCCATGCTGACGGCGGCAACCGACGTGCAACCGGAGGTTATTGGCAAGCCGCACGCTCCTATGTTCGCGTTCGCGCTCGCGCAAACGGGCACCGCCCCGGAGCACACGCTCATGATTGGCGACCGCATTAGCACAGACATTGCAGGCGGCGCAGGCATGGGCATGAAAACAGCGCTCGTGTTCAGCGGGGTGAGTGAACCAACCGACCTGATTGACAGCGATGTACAACCGGATGTTGCCTACGAGGACCTGGCGGCACTACTCAAGGCGTGGAACTACCAGGGGGGCAAGCGGCGGCGATGAGCCTCACGCGGCGGGCGTTTTTAAGTGCTGCGGGTGCCGGGGCGCTGCTGGGTTTGCTACCTGCCCGCGCTGCTGCCCAGGTGAACTGGCTGCAAAATGTGGTGGATGAACAGGTGGGGTCACGCAACATCGGCATTGATGTAGCGCGGTTTGTGCGGGATGGCGCACAGGTGCGCGAGGTGTACCGCGTGGGCACCAACCAGAACGCGCTGCGCCCGTCTGCAAGCTGCCTGAAGGCATGGGTGCTGCTGTACTACTACACGTTCACACCGCCGGACGCATGGGACGATGCCCCCGGCACCGACCCGTACAACGTCATCGTGAACAGCCACAATGTCGCTACCGGGCGGCTCATCCGCGATGTGGGGCGCTACCAGGCATTTGGCAACGATATTGAGAAGTTCAACGACTTCCTGATCTACGGAATGCGGATGGAGCACGGCATCAGCGCGTGGAACTGGGACGGCAACCCGGTCGAGGGCATTATTGATGGGCGGTTTGCCGCCGGGGGCACGCGGGTCGTGCAGGCGAAGGGCACCACGCACGAGATCGGTAACGTGACCACCGCTGCGGACACGCTCAACGGCTACCGAGAGCTGTACCGCCGCTCGTTTGCGCTGGACGCTGACCCCTACGGTGGGGATGTGGTGCTGCGGCGGCAGGCGGCGCTGCGGGCAATGCGCCTGCTCTCGCTGCCCAGCGAC
This sequence comes from uncultured Anaerolineaceae bacterium, assembly GCA_964451095.1. Classification (GTDB taxonomy): domain Bacteria; phylum Chloroflexota; class Anaerolineae; order Aggregatilineales; family Phototrophicaceae; genus DAOTTY01. The sequence goes on along the minus strand of CAYVGI010000064.1, from coordinate 4,102 downwards.
GCGGCGTACGAGGCGCCATTGGAGCGGGTGTTGGGGCGTGGGGTGTACATCGGCAAAGACGGCGTGCTGCCGTCGGACAGTACCACTGTTGGGCGGGTGATTAACGATGCGGGCATGATCCCGATGGAGAATGGCGTGGTCGGGCTGTCGTTTTTCTCCGTGGCGGAAAGCGAGTTCAGTGCGGTGGAGATTTTGCGGGCGATTACGCGGGCGGTTTACGCGGTGGAGCCGACGCTAGCGTTGTAGCAACGCCCCACGGCACAAGAGGTAGTGCGCCGTGGGGAACGCGAGCTTATTCGACGGTGGTCATCAACCAGGCAAGCCCCTGGTAAATCATGTTATCCATCGTGTCAGGACCTTCGGTAAACACGCCCATCGCGTGGTCTGTGTCCAGCACAAGCAGCATCTCCTCACCCTCGTGATAGTCCAGGAACACCTGCCCCGCCTGCGGCTGTGGGAACACAAGGTCATCTTGCAACCCGGAAACCACAAACAACGACCCGGTATAACTGCGCATGTCTGCAACGGGGTCAATGAGGAACAACTCCTCGAAAAACGGTGGGTTAAGGTGTGCCCAGTCGTCAATCACGATAGGTTCGCCAGTGTCGTTGTTCAGCCCGGCGATGATATTCTCCGCGCCCAGCAAAGCCGCATAGGTGACATATGGGTTAGACGGCGCGGCAACCAGGAACAGTCCGTTCACCCGGTCATCTTGACCAGCGACTGAAACAGCAACCATACCACCGTGGCTCCACCCGAACAGACTGATGCGCTCGGCATCCACGGCATCAAGCCCTTCCAGGTAGTCCAGCGCGAACACCGTTTGCGCAATCTGGTCGGTCATGGTGACGTCGGCGAAGTCGCCGTCGCTGTCGCCCAAGCCCAGGAAATCAATCGCAAAGCTGGCGTAGCCTTGCTCCGCGAAGATGCGTTGAATGCGCTCTGCGGCGAGTTCGCCCTCCACACCGACGATTGGTGCCCCAGTACGTGGAACGCTGAACGGCTGCAACATCAAAATCGCAGGGAACGGTTCGTCGCCTTCTGGCACCACGAGCGTGCCAACAATAGTCGCGCCGTTGTAGTCCAGTTCAATCACATCTGTGGTGTATGAAAACGGCGGGTCAGAAGCTTGCATTTCTGCGGCGAGTTCGGCGACGGTGTCTGCGTCTTGCATGTGCCCAGCAACAGGGAACAGCAGCAGCGCGACGAGAACAACGAATACTAGAGAGGGTTTGGTGTAATGCATTGAGGAATGCCTCCCAAATGTGTGAAAGAAAGTCATTTTTCTTAGGGACTGATGAGCAGCCCGAACTAAGACCGGATAATCCCTGTCGATAGATTAGTAATTTATGAGTTTATTGTATATCTGTATCGTATGTGGGGAGATGCACCCACCGAAGTGTTTGATGTCACGTTTTGGTGGTGCCAAATGCAACATCTGGTGTGGAAACACAGGAACAGGCGCAAAACGTCAATATGGTCGTTCATACCCCGCGCAGCACCGCGCCAAAGGTGGCAATCCGGCGACCGTGCGGTAATATGGCTACGCCTTGTTCGGGTTGCACAGAGTTCATATCACCATGACAAAACGCCTCTCGTTTGCAGTTGTGCTGCTAGGTTGCCTGGGTGCCCTCGCGCTCGCTACGCTCACCGTCTCCGTCCGCGCACAGGACGACCTGCCACCGCTCGTGTTCGCAACGAACACGCCGCCCGGTGTGCCCGTGCCCACCATGACCGCCACGCCGGCCGAAGATGATTACCTGCGGGCAGAGCGGCTGGGCATCACGTTTATCGGCTCGTCAGACATCCCCTACAGCGAAACGCGCTACGAGCAGGCGCTCGAACTGGGCGCGGGCTGGAACCGCTTCCCGCTCTACTGGGACAGGGTGGAACCGGAACCAGGCGTTTACCAGTGGGACGCCTACGACGAAGCGATTTTGAACGACTACCGCCACGGGCTGCGCACCAACCTCGTGCTGCTCGGCGGCATTCCGGCGTTCTGGCAGCGGCAGGACAGTGAAGTGCCGCGCATCGCCGGGCTGTACGAGCCGATTTTTATCGACGGCACAGACGCCCCCGGCACGCCAACCGACCCCAAACTGCCCAACCCGGAAAACGGCTGGGCAACGTTCGTCTACATGACGGCACAGCGCTACCGCCCTAGTGGGGCACTGGCACAGCAGCAGGGTTGGGCACCGGGCGTGGGCATCACCGTGTGGGAAGTGTGGAACGAGCCGGACTTCCCGGCGTTTTGGAACGGCACGATTGCCGATTACGCCCGCCTGCTGAAAACCGCGTATCTGGTCATCCACCAGCTAGACGAAGACGCCACGGTAATGTTCGGCGGGCTGGCGTACACCAGCACGGATGTGAACTGGCTGGCGCAGGTGCTCGCCATCTACGCGGAAGACCCGCAGGCACAGGCAAACAACTGGTACATGGACGCCGCCGCCGTACACAACTACGGTAGCTCCTGGCGTAGTGGGTGGCTGGTGCGCTTCGCCAAGCGCACCTTCATTGAATATGGCTTCGACAAACCCGTGTGGCTTAACGAGAGCGGACTGCCCGCCTGGGACGACTATCCGGGGCCGGTGTGGGCGGCAGATGCCCCCGACCTGCGCACTCTGCGCGGCACACAGCAGCAGCAGGCAACGTTCTTTATCCAGAGCAGCGCGTGGGCATATGCTGAGGGTGCGGAAGTGGTGTTTTACCACCAGCTTTACGACGACTGCGGCGACCAACCCGCCGGCACCAACTTCCCCCCGCACATGGGCGAGCTGTGCACCGAGGGCGCGGTGTGCTTTGGCGATGCGTTCGGCATCTACCGCAATGCGCCGGGCAGCGTGTGCTACGCCCAACACCCAGAACCCGAAACGGAGCGCCCAGTAGCAAACGCCTATCGGCTAGTGGCGGAGGTGTTCGGCACGGAGCCGTTCAGCAGGTTTGGTGCGGCGCAAGAGCTGTTTGACGATGGCGTAACCGTGATTACGTTTGTGCGCGAATCGCGCCAGGAGCGCGTGATCGTTGTGTGGAACACCGAACTGGAAGACACCACGTTCCGGCTGGCAGCGCTGGGGGAGCGTGCCACCGCCTACAGCTTGGATGGGCAGCGGGTCATCCGCCCGGAGGAGGGCGCGTATACGCTGGCGCTGCCCGGCGGCGAACGCGACAACAACCCGTATGCCCGCGAGTGGGAGCGCACCACCGTGGGCGGTGAACCCATTATCCTGGTGGAGCGGGTGAGCGCAGACGAAGCAGAACAACTGCTGCTGGAAACAGGTGCCATTGCGCCCGCGCTGCCCCCGGAGCCGACATCGGTGCCGGGCAGCAACCTGGGCGACGACGCAGTTGCCGACCTGACGGCGAGTTCGCCCACAGGCGTGGTGTTCGTCAGCCTGAACATCAGCCGCATTCGCTCTCGCCCAGACACATCCGCGCAGAGCCGTGTGCTGGGCAACATCAACCCAGGGCAGGCAGCGAGCGTCATCGGGCGCACACCGGACGAGGCGTGGCTGCTGCTGGACTTTAATGGGCAAGAGGTGTGGGTAGCAGCATTTTTGGGCGAGGTATATGGCACAGACGCCGACCTGGCAGCGCTGCGCAGGGTTGCCTACCCGCCCACCCCCGTCCCGGATGTGGCACCGACGGCAGCACCCGTCGCCGTGACGGAGGAGGCGAGCTAACTGGACTAATCGGAGCAGAGGGGGGAACATGACAGAGCAGTACAAGCGCGTGTGGATTATTGCGTTCGCTGTGATGCTGGTGGGGATGCTCGGTGCTCCGAGCGATGCGCAGAGTGGGCGGCAGGTGTGGGTGTACTTCTTTGGCTGGTACACAGACGCGAGTTGGAACGACCCGCGCCTGATTAATCATCCACAGGTGTGAAGTTCACGGCGGACTACCTGCTGAACATGCGCAGCAGCCCCGGCGCAGAGCATCCGGTCGTGGGTACCATTCCCTACGACGCGGTGGTGGATGTGGTCGGGCGCACGGGGGACAGCGCATGGGTGCAGGTGAACTATAACGGCGGCAGCGGCTGGGTGACGATCCAGCTTGGCACGATCACCGAGGGCGATATGATGTTTGTGCCCGTGACGGGGTA
>CAYVGI010000063.1:0-25904 GCA_964451095.1 uncultured Anaerolineaceae bacterium | reverse complement strand
TGCAACCCAACCTACCAGACCCCAACCCCTGCCGCTAAACTAGCGCGGTTTCCGTCCAGAATGTGACTTAGAGGATGCGCCGTGTCGTCCGTTAACCGCGAAACCCAAACCCACCTGCCAACCTATGCCCCCCCACAGTCCGGCAGCACGACCGTGCCCGCACTGCGTGCCCGTGCTCACGCCCTGGCAATCCCGGTGCTGTTCCTGTTGGTGAGCGGGATTGTGTTCGCGCTGCAAAGCGATAACGTCGGCTTCTGGTCGCCGGGGCACGGCTGGACGAGCATTCACGGGCTGGCGCTGGCAACACACGCCACCGCAGAAACCGGGTTTGTCGGCTATTCGCAGGCGTTCCGCCTGGACGACGGCAGCATCGCCTACCACTACTTTGACCGCTACCCGTTCTTCACCAGTGCGGCGGCAAACCTGCTGCTGCGCGTGACGGATGACCTGCCGACCGAGATTATGCTGTTCCGCCATGCGATGAACGTGATCTTCCTGCTGACGATGGTCGCCGCGTATCGGCTGGTGCGCCTGTTCATTGATAACCGCTACCTCGCCTTTGCCGTGACGGTGTTCGCGTTCAGCAGCTTCCGCGTGATGAACTACAAAGACATGATTCACTACGACCAGCCCGCACTGCTGCTGATGCTGATCCTCACCTACGCGATTGCCCGCTATCGCCAGGGGATGTGGGGCAAGTGGGCGGTGTTCGGCGTGGCGCTGGCGGCTGTGAGCGTCGGGCGCGGGTATGCGTCGTTCTTCCCGCTGGGGGTGTGGGCACTGCTGGAGGTCATTGACGCGCTGTTTGGCAGCGGGCGGGCAAACCCGGCGCGGTCGCGGGTGCTAAACGCGGTGCGCCACCCCTCCATATGGATTACCGTGGTGGCGGTGCTGTGGGCGGGCGCGTGGCTAAGCTACAACGTCTACACAGAGGCGCGTGTGCGCGAGATTACGCTTGTAGAAACCAGCGTGATAGATAGCGCGTTCCGGCGGCTGCCGTTTGTGGGCAACAGCGTCGCCGGGGAAGCGCAGTTCCACTCGTCGGACAAGGGGCTGCCCGCTTGGCGGGAGTTTGCATCGGTGCAGACGGAGCGCGTGGTGCTGTGGGTGCTGCCGCTGCGCCTGGGCGGGGACATGCACTGGCGCTTTGTGCCGCTAGAAGACCGCTTTGAGGTGAACGTGCCGCGCCTGCTCACGGGAATCGCGCTGTTCGGCGTCGCGCTGGCGTTTGTGGCACGCACACGCCCCCCGCTGCGGATTCCGGCGGGGGTGCTGGCGTTTGGCGGGGTGCTGTGGGTGTACGTGATGATTAACCTGAGCACCAAACATGACTACGTGACGATGTACAGCTTGGGGCTGTCGCTGGTGGTGTATACGGCGTTGTTCGGGTGGGCACGCCGCTACCCGGTTGTGATTGGGGCGCTGCTGGTGCTGAGCGTGGGGCTTTTCGCCGCGTCTGCGAACATGGCACGCGCCGCCATGACCGAGGAAATCACGTTTGCGCGGCAGTACACCCACGACTTCAACCGCATCCGCCCGACGATCAACGGCAGCAAGAACACCGTCTACCTGGACTATGACTTCCACAAACCCTACTGCATCATCGACAACGACATCTGCTTTGGGCTGGGCTACTACCTGGACGACAACTTCCTGACGGAGTACCCCGACCAGGGTAATTATGTGCTCTCGCCGCGCCCGTTCTACGCCGATGAGCGCTTTGTCGCTCCGGGCGCGACGGTGAACATCGTGACCCGCCCGACGACGCCCGAAAACGACGTGGTTTACCTGCTGGATAAATCTGCTGGGCAAACGCGCACCCTGCCCGAAGCCCCCGAACCGATGGTGCACTATGGCGAGCGCATACGCTTGCAAAGCTGGACGCTGGACGGGGATGTGACCTTGAGCGCGTGCACCACCGTCTACGTAGAAAGCTGGTGGTACGCCGACGAGACGCCCAGCGCCAATTACAACATGCAGGTGGTCATGGTCAACGACGTGGGCGAGGCGGTTGTAGATGCTAACGCGCCGCTGGGACGTGCGCCCACCAGCCTGTGGGAACCGGGCACGTTCGTCGGGGATGTGCGCCCTATCACTGTACCGTGCGACACCCCACCCGGTGAGTACCCGCTCATCATGGGCGGCTACCACCCGGACACACTCGAACCGCTGCCAGTCACGGGCACAGATGGCACACCGCTGGGCAATCAGTTCTATTTAACGACGCTGTTCGTGCAGTAGGGTGGTGCCTTTCGCGCAAGCGGCGGTTGCAGCTCACAAGCATATTGCGCGACATGGGGCACTTTTCGGGTGCCCCACAATCAGCATAGTCAATATCAAGCGTTGCCCACAGCAATCCATTCGGCAATACCATCGCCAATTTCCTGCGGATACAACTCCTGGATGAAGTGTCCACCCTGTCCCAGGTCAACTCTATCCAGGTTGGTTATATTTTCCTCTGCCCAGGTGATCGCAGGTTCCGGCATCAAAAACCCTGGTGCTACAGTGAACATCAGCATGGGTGTTTGTGTTTCGCTTAGCCAATTGACGTAGTTCTGAAAGCGAGCTGCTGTATCCGCAGGTTGCCCGCCAAACGGCACTTGGCGCGGGAACATTAAAATGGGCTGGCGCTCTGCTGGGGTAGGGAACGGTGCTCGGTATGGGTTTAGCTCATCTCCGCTTAGCGGCATATCATCGGCTAAGATGGTCTCTACGAAAAAGTTCTGGTTCAGGATGAGTTCCTCGCCCACGCCTTCGGTTCGCAACGGATTAAACAGTTCCTGGTAGGGTACGGGTAGGTCACCTAGCGGAGAACCCACAACTGGCGGAATCATGGACTCCATGAAGACGACCGCCTGTATGTTGTCTGGGTGGTTTGCTGCATAGTCGAAACCCAAACCAGACCCCCAATCGTGAACAACCAGGGTAATGTTTTCCAACCCCATGGCATCGACAAAACCCGTAAGGTAGTCTTGATGATCGGCAATAGTGTAGCTGATGTCCGGTTGATCTGAGCGCCCCATGCCAATGAGGTCAACCGCGATGACCCTGCCTTGCGGTTCGACTATCGGCATAATGTCACGCCACAAATACGACCACGTTGGATTGCCGTGCAGGAACAGAATCGGATCTGCGGTTGGGTCACCGCCTTCCAAGTAGTGCATTTTTGCGTCATTCACCTCAATCCAGCGCGATGGGTAGGGCAATTCGGGAAAGGTCAGCCCGTCATACTGAACAGGTTGCGAGTTGTTTTGGGCAGTTACAGGTGCGAGTGTGAGCAGGAAAGCAAGCGGAATGACAACAAGGAGCATAGTGTTGCGGGATGAGATACGTAAACCTCCTGTAGTGGAATGTGGAAACGGTTTGCTTGGATTGTTACGTACAAGACGATGGAATCTGACCCAAGATGCCTTGTAGTTGCACCATAACATCCAAAGCTACTGTACACAACTGAGGAAATTATTGATGACTTTCCGCCGCTGAACCGCGCTGACGTGCTTGCCTGCCTGAGTTATGCGGCTGATCGTGAGAGAACGACCATCCTATTCCCCGCATGAAGCTGTGACTGTACTAAATCGCTGTTAAAACTTTATACCGACCTGTAAAGGTTCGCCGCTTTTGGTGCCATGTGCCGTTATAGTTGGTGTTAGGTTAACTTGCGGGGCACACACGGGAGATTATTTCCCAATGCACCTGTCAAAACAGCGCGTTCTCATGGTTATCGTTGCCGCAGGCATCGTTTGTGCCGGGGTCTTGATGCCCGGCGCACCCCGGCGGGCACTTGCCCAGGTAGAAGACAGCAAACGGCTGAGCGAGCCACTGGTCGGCAACGGCGATGTCGATACGTTTCAGATCAGTCCGGACGGCAACTGGGTCGTCTATGCGGCAGACCAGGACACAGACGAGATCACGGAGTTGTACAGTGTGCCCTAGCCACCGGACACTTGAACGGATGATCCGAACAAATACAACAAAAGGGAGTTGAAGCAGTGCGCCTATCTCGATACGGTGTTTGCGCCAACAAATATCCGTAAGACAGGACAGCAGATGCTCAACTCCGTTCTTTATGCTATCTCCCTGGGTAACAAACCCGAATAACCTGACTGGAGGCAACTATCATGACCATTGACGACATTCTCGAACAGGCGAAAGCACTCACCGCACAGGAGCGGGCGGAGTTGGCGCGGCGTCTGCTGGATATACCGCACGAATCCCAGTCGCACCACGAGCCAAAAACCGGCGCTGAGATTGTTGCCATGCTGGAGGCGATGGAGGAACCGATTGAACTCGTTGATCCACATATCGAAGACCCTGTGGAGTGGGTGAAGGCACAACGCCGCAAAGAACAAGAGCGGCTGAGACCGTATTGGGATGGAGAGGCGTAATGCAGGCAATCGTTGACACAACAGTTGTGATACTTCTGCTGCGCCGTTACCGCGTCCCGCACTAGCCTGGTTCAACAACAACCAGGTCTATGTTGTTACGTCGGTGACGTGGATGGAGGTCATGCAGGGTGCATCCAACAAGGCGAGGCAAACACAGTCTAAAAATATTCTCGCCCAATTCGTGATGTTGTACTCAAATGCTGCTGACCAACAGTGGGCGATGAACCAACTGGAGGCGTTCCAGTTCACCCATCACATTGGCATGAACGACTGCCAAATCGCGGCGATCGCCCATCGGCTGCAAGTCCCACTCTACACACACAACCTGCGGGACATGACCCCTCTTATTGGCAACCTGGCAACCCAACCCTACACCTGATCTGCCGCGCCCGCACAAATTGTCGTTTTTCCCTCGTCAATGTTATACTGCCAAGCAAGCGACATTGGTTACGACAAACGAACAGGGATGAAGCGTCCTGATGGCAGAGATACCCTACCACGAAGCAGCCGCCCACGAGGCTACCGCCCTCCCCGTGATGCTACCGGGCAAGCTCGTCGGCAGAGACACCACCCTCGCCGCTGTTTACAATGAACTGAAACAAAACAAACCCGCGCTGCTGCACGGCAAACCCGGCATCGGCAAAACCGCGCTCGCCGCGACGCTTGCCAGCGCGTACACGCAGCAGCCCGGCGGTGCCCTGTGGCTGAGCACTGATGAGGACTCGTTGGCGTCGCTCATTGTGCGGGTGGGGCGTGCCTATGGCGACACCGACCTCGCCAACAGCGACAACCCGCTGGGAATGGTGGGTGCTGCCGCAACACTGCTCTCGTTTAATAAGCCCCTCGTCGTGCTGGATGGCACCCCGCTGATGCCTGCGGTAACGGAGTTCGTCAACAAGATGGCACCGAACCTGCCTGTGATGATCGTCACTACCGAGGGCACGGTGGGCATGTGGCGCAGTGTGGAGATCCCGCCGCTGGCGGAGGCAGACGCCGCCACGTTGTTCTCCGAGAAGAGCGGGCTAACCACGCCGGAAGTCGCACAGATTACCGAGCTGCTGGCATACGAGCCGTTCGCGCTGATTGTGGCGGCGGGCACGGCGCGTGTTTCTAAGTTGGACGCGGCGGCAATGTTCAATGCGCTGCAAAGTGCGCAGGCACCCAACCCCGCCGAACGAGCGCTGCGCGTAGGCTTCGAGCGGCTGCCGCAGGCGCTACAGGGCGTGCTGCTAATGCTGGGCGCAACGTTCAACGGCAGCGCCTCTTTGGAAATGCTGAGTATGCTGAGCGGTGCCCCGGTAGAAACCGTGCAGAAAGTGATGACCATCCTGGCGGCGGCGGGCTTCGTCCAGCAGGACAAGCGCTACGACATCCCCTACTACAGCCTGCACCCGCTCACACACGACTACGCCCAAACATTCCTGCGCAACGCAGGGCGGCTGGACACGCTGCAAGACAAAGTGCGCGATACCGTGCTCGCCTACACGCAAAAGCACACGGGCACCAGCGAGGCAGACCACAACGCACTCGCCATCGAAATGGACACCTTCCAGGCGACGGCACACTGGGCATCGGAGCGGGGCGAGCAGGATGTCGCATCGCAGATTGTGATCGCGCTCACCCAGGCAGGGGACTTTGTGCGCGGGCGCGGCTACCTGTACGAACTGCTGCAACTGCGCGAAATTGGCTCCAGTGGTGCGAGTGTGTTCCCGGCGAACGCCGAACTGCCGCCGGAAGCACTGGCGCTGCCCGGTACAGATGAAGACGACGATGAGTACGACGGACTGTTCTTCGACGAGGACGATGAGTTTGAGGAATACGACGAAGATGATGAAGAATACATTGAGGACGAAGACGACATAGCCGTCCCCGCGCCAGACACGATGCTTGGCAGTGCCAGCAGCGCCCCCCCCACACCGCCAACCACACTGGATGAAGACGACGCCGTCGCACTGCGCAACGCGATTACAGAGGCACGTGGCAGCGGCGACGCCGAACGTGTGACCCAATTGCAGCAAACACTGGCGGAACTGCTGATGCGCCAGGACAACGAGAACGAAGCACTGACAGTCTACAGCGAGCTACTCGTCGCCTACGAAGACGCCGACGACAAACCGCGCATCCTGCAAACGCTAGAGCAGATGGCAAAGCTGATGGTGGCACAGGAGAGTGCGCAGGCGGCAGTGATGCACGCCCGGCGTGGTGCGAAACTGGCGGAAGACGAGAGCGACGAGGCAGCACACGCCCGGATGCTCACGCTGCTGGGGGACGCCCGCCAACAGCTTGGCGAGAGCACCGACGCAATCCTGGCGTACTCCCACGCGCTGGATATTGCCAAGGCACGCAGCGACCGCGACACCGAAGCGGACGTGATGATGAAGCTGGGCTTTGCGCAGCTAGACGACGACGAGACCGAAACGGCGATCAAGACGTGGGACACCGCGTTGGAACTGTGCCGCGAACTGAAGAAGCGCGACTGCGAGGGGCGCATACTCGGTGGGCTGGGCACTGCCTACGGGGAGCTGCAACGCTGGGAAGAAGCGATTAACTTCCACACGTCCGCGCTGTATATTGCCCGCGAGGTGGGCGACAAGAAAGAAGAAGCGCTGGAACTGAGCAACCTGGGCTACGCAGCAAAGCAAGCAAAACGCCTGGGAGATGCGCTTACACGCTATCGGCAGGCACTTCACCTGGCGTACCAGTCCGGTGACCGGGACAACATCGTTAGCACCATCGTTGACCTGGCGCGGCTGCTGATGCAAAGCCCAGCGCACCTCACCATCGTGGAGATGCTGATTAACGATGCGCTGGGGCGCGACGGCAGCGACCGCGAAGTGCTCCAGTTGAAGGAACGGCTGGGCAACGAGAAGATGATGGCAGAATCACAGGGGGTGGCGTTCCGCCCGGTGAGCGGTACAGCAGAAGACTACGCTGCCAACGCGTACGCGATGCTGGAGAGCTAAAAGGATAGCTTGCAGCGGAGGAATCGCGTTGGGTGGGGTGCAGCCGCGCTACCACCCCACCCATTCGCAGGTTAGGCGTAGCGCCTGCGCTCGAATACATTCTCGTTCATGCTGCGGGCAACGCCAACCTGAATGACAATTCCCGCAACGAACAGTCCAATCAGCCACCAGAAGCCGTTCGCGCTAGCGGCAAGCCCCAGCCCAGATGTAAGCAGCACCGCGCCCAGGTATGATGTGAGCAGCACAATTAACTCGAATGACAGCGCCAGTGCCAGCGCACCGCCGAGGATTGCCCCCGTGAGCAGAATCAACAGGCCAATCGACCCCTGCTCCGGCACGTAGTTCAGCCACAGCAGGATGTTGCCCGTGAGCAGGTAGCCGATGTACCCACCAAACACCGCAATGGCAACATAGTAAGCGAACACCGCCAGCAGCACACCAATAATGCCTATCGCCAACGACATCAACAGTGTGAGCGCCGCGCCGCCCCCCGCTTGTGCGGCAATCCCTGCGCCGATGCTGCTGCCTACCACAAAGCCGATGATGCCCAGCGCGACCTTGTACGCCCGCCAGCCGATGACGAGCAAAATTGCCCCGGCAAGCACATACAGCACTCGGAACAGGGTTACGGACGTGCCCTGCCCGGTGAACGGATTTATGAAGCTGATTTCGGTGTTGTTTAGCCCCTGTGCCATCTCTTGTGCTGCGTCTTGCGCGGTGGCATTGGGTGCAACAAGTAACAGCAACACGAACACACCCAGTACCGCCAACAGCGGTAGGTTTTTGAGTGTTTGCATGAGGTCTCTCTCCGTTTGTTTTTCTTTATATCGATACCTTCAAGCTACGTCGCCAAGATATGAAGAACGTAAAAGTGGGATGAAGGTACTATCCAACCCAAAAATGAGAGAAACAAAACAGTCAATTTATAGTGCACTCATCTGTGCTTGATATCTTACAAAACGAATAACTATGACGCACACAAGGAAATTATGCAGCGAATTCACATAACCTGGGATGACAACGATAAGACCATCATCTGCTGGCATTTGCGCGTAGGTTGGACGTGGCAGGATTTCCACGACACACTGCCCACCGCCATCAATATGATTGAGAGCGTTGACCATGATGTGTACTGCGTGGCATCTTGCACACCAACCGATTCCTACCTACCGCAGAACACCATCGTCAACTTAACCCGACTTGTGCAACGCTGGAACCATCGGGTCGCTATGGCGGTTATTGTTGGTGACAACAACTTGGTACGTTACGTTATCCGCGCTTTGTTTGAGATGTACCCCAAGGCACGCACCCTCTACCGCGTTACGGATTCTGTCGCGGAGGCGCGTGCACTTATCGACTTGCACAAGCGTACTACCAATGATGTAAACAACAACGACACCCCCTAGGTGCTACTCTGGTTTCAAGTGAACCTCGTAAACCGTCAGCCCATCCTCTGGGTCATCGCCCATACGGACGGTTGGGTGGGTGCCCTGCGGCTTAAAGCGCTGCGCAATGCCATAGATGTAGCCATAGGCGGCGAACTGCTCGTAGGGCGTGTTGAACTTAACACGCAGCGTGCCGTCGGGCGTGTGCTCGAACGACCAACCCTCCTCTGCCGGGATGTTCTTGTTGATCGTGTGGTAGATACGGTTCAGCATCCCCAGCGCGTCTTCAATTGTCTCAACGTTCTCCGGGAAGCCAATTGACTCGATAGACTTCACCCCAACGTTCACCAGGTCACCGCTTAGCAGCCCCAACTCCTCTACAATCCGGCGCTGCATATCACACACAATCTGCTGGCGGTAGAACGCCGTCGGGTCTACCTTCTCGATGCGGTGCAGGTAGATGAGATACTCCAGCTTGGTGCCCTTCAGCACGTCCACATACGGCAAAATAACCTGCCCATTTGCCAGTGCCTTTGATGATGACGCGGTAAACTTAATTGCTTTGTACATGACGATGTAACCACTCCACATATAAATGACTCAGCTCCGGCAATAGTCTACAACATTTCGTAATGTTAAACATGAAATTTTTCGAAATAATTGTTACGGCTCTCATTGCCGTCACTGTTGCTGGATTGGCTGCAAGCCGCGCCTTGCATCTGCCTGTACCGATCCGTATTATTCTGGTGAAAAATCGAACAAATGTTGTGCCACCCGGCAAAGTCCCGCTGTGTAAAGGTCATCCCGCATCTTATGATTCCCACCCGCTTGACGATGCAAAACTTCCTTGCCTACCGTGCGCCGCACCCTGTCGTGCTGGAAGGCGTGCACCTCGCCTGTTTGGTCGGTGCCAACGGCGCGGGTAAGTCCTCGCTGCTGGATGCCGTGACCTGGGCGCTGTGGGGCAAAGCACGCACCCGCCGCGACAACGACCTCATCCACCTGGGCGCGACTGACATGTACGTGGAACTGGACTTTTTGCACGAGGGGCAAAAGTACCGGGTCATCCGGCGGCGCAGCAAGCGCGGCAGCCAGGGCAGCGGGCGGCTAGACCTGTTCATCTTCGACACCGACGGCAAGCTAAACGAAATCCGCGAGGGCAGCAGCAACGCCACCCAAAGGCGCATCAACGACCTGCTGCGCCTGGACTACGACACATTCACCAACAGCGCATTTTTGCAGCAGGGGCAGGCAGATGCCTTCACCACCCAGCAGCCGGCAAAGCGCAAACAAATCCTGAGCACCATCCTGGGGCTGGAAGCGTGGACAACCTACGAGGAGGCAGCGAAAAAGCGCCGTGACGCCGCCAACGAGCGCGTCAACGGGCTGGATGGGCGGCTAAGCCAGCTTGAGGAAGAGATTGCACGCGAGCCGCAGCTCAAGCGGGAGCTTGCCGAGGCAGAAACCGCCCATGCAGAGTCCCGCCAACTGCTGGACGCTGCTGAGTCCTTGCTCAAGGAGGTGGAGGGTGCGCCAGAAGAGCGCCGCAGCACGGTTGAGAAAAAAGAGGAGCGCGACCGCCGCAAAGCAGACCACGAACGCGACCTGCAATCCACCACCGCCGAGATGGAGCGCCGCGCCCAGCAAATCCAGGACTACACGGATATCCTGGACAACCGCGCCGAGATCGAAGCGGGGTTCCAGAACCTGGAAGCGGCACGCAGCGCCAGCGACGCGCTGAACCAGAAGCTGCGCGACCTGAAAAAGCTGGACGACCAGATTAGCGAGCTAGAGCAAACGCTCGCCACAGAGCGCACCCGCCTGGAAGCAGAGCAAAGCGGGCTGCACCAGCAGATCATCAGCTATGAGGCGCAGGTGAACGGTGCCAACGGCACCGACCGCGAACAGGTCACGGCAACACTTGCCGCGCTGGAGCAAAAGCAGCACGAGCGCGAGACCCTGCGCGAGCAATTCACCGCCCTGCGCACAGAAGACGCGGAAATCCGGGCGGAGAACACAGCGTTGTACACCACCATGACCGAACTGCGCGAACGCATCGACCAGCTTAAGATTGTGGAGGGGGCGGAGTGCCCGCTGTGTGGGCAACCGCTGACGGAAGGGCACCGCCAGGAGATGCTGGCATCGCTGCAAGAGACGGGCGAAACTCAGGGCACCACCTACCGCAACAATCAGGCGCGGATGCACACGCTTGCCGACGAGCAGGAACAAATCGAGGCGACTATTAAGGCGCTGAGCGATGAGCTGGCCGACCTGCCGCGTTTGCAGCAGCGCGCTGGGGAACTGCAAGCACAGGCAGAAGCAGCGGCAGAAGCACAGCGTCAACTGGTGGGGGCAAAAGCGCGGCTGGGCAGCGTGCAGGCGGCGCTGGGCGGTGATGACTACGCCCACGATGCCCGCGCACAACTTACCATGCTGACGGCACAAAAGGACGCGCTGGGCTACGATGAGCAGGCACACGACGAACAGGCACAAGCACTGCAACAGTATCGCCAGTATGCCGAGCTACACGCCCAACTGCGCGTGGCAGAGCAGTCCCTGCCGCCGCTGGAAGAAGCGCAATCGGTCGGCAAGGAACGCGTCAAGCGGTTGAACCGCGCCCTCACTGACCTGCACAAAGAACTGGTGGAGCTAGAGGAGCGCATCGGGCAGTTGAATGTGCTGGTGGAAACGTATAACCAGCGCCACGAGGACGTTATGCGCCTGCGCACCGCCGAAAGCCAGGCGAACGAGAAAGTCATTGTCGCACGGCAGGCACTCCGCGCCCTGGATGAGCGCCGCCGCCTGCGCGACCAGTACCAGGCACAGCGAGAGGAAATTGCCGAGGAGCGCGGCGTCTACGACGAACTGCGCAATGCCTTTGGCAAAAACGGCGTGCCCGCCATGATGATTGAAACCGCCATCCCGGAACTAGAGGCAATCACCAACGACCTGCTCACCCGCATGACGGACGGGCGTATGGCAGTGCGCTTTAGCACCCAGCGTGAAAAGGTCACGGGCGGCACGACGGAAACGCTGGACATTGAAATTGCGGATGAACTGGGCACACGCGGCTACGAACTGTACAGCGGCGGCGAGGCGTTCCGCATCAACTTCGCGATTCGTGTTGCGCTGAGTAAGCTGCTGGCACGCCGGGCGGGTGCCCACCTGGAAACGCTCTTCATTGATGAAGGGTTTGGCACGCAGGACGCCGACGGACGCGCCCGTCTGGTAGAGGCAATTAACGCCATTAAAGACGACTTTGCGCTCATTCTCGTCATCACACACATAGACGACCTCAAAGACGCCTTCCCCGTGCACATCTACATCGAAAAGACGCCCAACGGCAGCCTCGTAGACGTTCGTTAGTGCTTTTGTGCGCCAATGTGCAAGTTGCACTAGCAAAATGCGCAAGAAAGGTAACACTTCTCGTTATACAAGTGTAAAAACCCCAATGGTTAGTAAAACCTGACATATCTCATACCCATTTCATCCCCCACCCGCGTTGACACCGCACTCAAACACCTGCAAACTCTAAATGATGATTTAAATTGTGTTAAAATACCGCGCACACGAGAACCAATGCGACACCAGACACAGGTTATTAAGCGAGTAGTAAGGAGAATAACTTTTGGGTACCCTACTCGAAGTCAATGACCTCGTCGTGCGTTTTTACACGCAAGAGGGGGTTGTGTACGCGGTAAACGGGGTGAGTTACACCCTTCAAGAAGGTGAAACACTCGGCATCGTTGGGGAAAGCGGCAGCGGCAAGAGTGTGCATGTGCTGGCGATGATGGGGCTCATTCCCCAACCGCCCGGCAAGATCGAACGCGGGCAGGTGATTTTCGAGGGCAAAGACCTGCTCAAGATGTCCCAGCGGCAGCTACGCGGCATCCGTGGCGACCGTATCGCCATGATCTTTCAGGATCCGATGACATCGCTGAACCCGGTGCTCACCATCGGCAGCCAAATTACGGAAGCAATCCGCCTGCACAAGGGACTCAGCCAGAGCGACGCCAAAAAACGTGCCATCCAACTGCTGGACATGGTGGGCATTGCAGACGCCGCCGGGCGCATTGACGACTACCCGCACCAGTTTAGCGGCGGGATGCGCCAGCGCGTGATGATTGCCATGGGGCTTTCCTGTGACCCGAAACTGTTGATCGCAGACGAGCCAACCACGGCACTTGATGTAACGATTCAGGCGCAAATCATCGACCTGGTGAAGGACCTGAAACAAGAGCTAGGCATGGCGATGATCTGGATTACGCACGACCTGGGTGTAGTCGCCGGCATTGCAGACACGATCAACGTGATGTACGCGGGCATGGTGATGGAACGCGGTCCGATTGAGAAGGTGTTCGGCAACCCGGCAAATGCCTACACATTGGGTCTGCTCAACAGCTTGCCCCGCATGGATCGCCGCGCCACCGACCAACGCCTCGTACAAATCGAAGGCAGCCCGCCCGACATGCGACTTGAACCTGTGGGCGACCCGTTCGCGCCGCGCAACCCGTGGGCAAGCGAGAAGGACTTCAAAGAAATCCCGCCGCTGCGCTCCGTTGATGATGAAAATGCCGACCACCTCACCCGCGCTTGGTACGACCTGCGCGAAATCCGTGCCCGCGAAGCGCAATCTGAGGAGATGGCGTAACCATGGCAAATACCGATTTGCGCGGCAAAACCGAACTGAAGGTGGCAATGGGCGAACCGCTGGTGGAGGTGAAGAACCTCGTCAAGCACTTCCCCATTACCAGCGGCATCATCATCCAGCGGCAGGTGGGCGCGGTAAAGGCAGTCGATAACGTGACCTTTACCATCCACGCCGGGGAAACGCTGGGGCTGGTGGGTGAGTCTGGCTCTGGCAAGAGCACAACCGGGCGCACGATTTTGCAGCTCTACAAGCCCACCGACGGGCAGGTGCTGTTCGAGGGCGACGACCTCGTCACGATGGGTTCCAACGACCTGCGCCGGATGCGCCGCCGGATGCAAATGATCTTCCAGGATCCGTATGCGTCGCTGAACCCGCGCATGACCGTGGGGCGCATCGTCAGCGAACCGCTGCGCATCCACAATGTGATGCCGAACCAGAAGGAACAGCAGGAATATGTAGAAAGCCTGCTGGAGCGCGTGGGACTGAACCCATTTTATACCAATCGCTTCCCGCATGAGTTTAGCGGGGGGCAGCGCCAGCGTGTGGGCATTGCGCGGGCACTGGCACTTAACCCCACGTTCATCGTGGCAGACGAGCCGATTTCCGCGCTGGATGTGTCGATCCAGGCGCAGGTGGTCAACCTGCTGCAAGACCTTCAGCAGGAGTTCCAACTCACATATTTATTCATTGCGCACGACCTGAGCATGATCCGTTACATCTGCAATCGTGTGGCGGTGATGTACAAGGGCAAAATCGTAGAACTGGCGGAAACCGACGAGTTATACGACAACCCTATCCACCCCTACACACGCGACCTGCTCTCCGCCGTGCCCATACCAGACCCTGTCATCGAGAAGCAGCGCCGCCGCAACATTAGTGACCCGGCGGCATACAAGGAAGAAAGCTCAGAACTGGTAGAAGCACTGCCCGGGCATTATGTGGCAGCAAGCAAGGCACATCTCGCGCAGGCAGTCTAGCGCATATCGAGATGCGAAGACGAAGCGTGTGATGGACGCCAACCCAGTTCAAGCTGCGATAACCTAATTATCATGGAGTAGGTTAACCATTATGCGTTTTCGTAAATCACTTTTAGTGGGGCTTGTGGTGCTCGCACTAGCAGCAGCGGGTGCCCCCGCCCTAGCAGAAGGCAGCCGAGACATGTTCCCCAACGGCGCGACGGGGAACCGAGCGAACCTGTGGTGGACTCAACGCCAAATCGCGGGTGCCGTCCAGCGCCGCACCGTGCTCAAAGCATACCTCAACGCGGGGGAACAAATGCTGATGGGGTCCAGCGGGCTGGGCGTGGGGATGTCTGATATTATCGTTTACGCTCCGGGGCAGGTGACAGGCACCGTCGGGCAGGAAGTGTTCGGCACGGCAGCGCTGGACTGTGAACTGGATGTGCGCCAACCAGCGGGGCTGCCTAACAATATTGGGCGCATCACCTCACGCGCACAGGAACTGGCAGGTCCGAACACCATCAACGCGGGCGGCTACGAGCCGTGTGTGTACACCGCACCAGCAGATGGCATCTACAACATCATAATGTATGGTCCTTCAGGTCCGAATGTCAACGACGGTGGCTCTGGCAATGTGACTGGGCAAATTAGCCTAGCAGACCCGGACAACTTCGACGCAACACAGCAGGGCACCAACGCTGCCTGGGATGTGACGGTTTTCGACCCCGGCACAGGCGCTGCAATCAACGGGCGTTTGTGGACAGATTATCTGGTGCTTTCGTCCGGCGGCAACGGACGCCCGGTGAACTCACGCATCTTCACTGCCACCCTGGACGGCTACATCTACCGAACAGACTTCCGTGGGCTAGACCCATTTGGTTTTACCGTTTACGGCAACCAGCTCGGTTTCTTCGACCTGGACGGAACCACGCCGCTCTACCGCAATGTGCTTAGCACCTCCGGTTCGGCGTTCACCACGCTGGAGGGTAACGTCAACCTACAGCGACCACAGTTCCCGATCTTCTTCAACGAACCCGACAACGAGGCGCTCGTCGCACTGGGCATCCCCACCAGCCCCATCGCACCGACGACCTCAAACCTGTCCTTTAGCGGCAGCATCGGCGGCAATACCAGCCTCATCAATGCGGGTGGTACCTTCGAGTTCGAGTCCAACATTGCCGGGGTATACGAGTTGATCCTCAGCCGCGACGGTGTTAACTTCGACCCAACCCTGCCCGCCAACCGCGTGCTGCGAGGCACCAACACCGCCGGGACGAACACCATCACCTGGGATGGGCTGGACAACGAAGGCAACGCTTTCCCGGTGGGCAGCTACGATATGCGCTTGAGCGTGCGGGCGGGGGAATATCACTTCCCCATGTTGGACACGGAAAACAGTCTTCAGGGCGGACCAACGCACACACTCCTTAATCCGCCAAACGGCACCTGCCCACCACTAAACGGGGGATGTAGTGCGGGCTTTTACGACGATCGCAGCTACCGCATCCAGGACGGCACGGTTGTGGATGGCGACCCGGTGAACAATGACATTAATGTGCCTCTGTGCGGCGTGAACCCGCCCAATCCGTCGGTAAGCGACCTGCTGAACGGCTTTGATACGCGCACCAACCAGCGTGCGTTCGGGACTGCAACCGGAGGCAACACCAACAATCCGTGTACGGGTTCCTATGGCGATGTGAAGGGACTCGACTTGTGGACGTACTTCCCAAGCAACATTCTGTTCACACCCGTTATCATTGTGGATATGATCCCGACGGATACACCCGTACCACCACCAGACACACCCGTACCGCCGGACACGGCAGTCCCACCCGGCACATCCGTCCCACCCAACGATGGGGGAGACCCGCCGGACACAGGCATTGCCGACCCACCCGACCCCGGCGCTACGTTCACGCCCGTGCCGGGTGTTGTGAACACACCCACAGCGCTGCCGCCACCGCCCACGCAGACGGCAATCGCCATCCTGTGTGCGACGCCGGGCAATGCCGGGTGCCCGCTGCCCCCCGCAAACCCGATTGACCAGGTGCAGATGCTGCCGCAAACGGGGCAGTCACCCTATGCGTGGCTGCGGGGGATCGTGTTTGGTGGTGCCGCGTTCGTCCTGAGCATCGGTGCAGCGGCGCTGCTGGAGCGCTTGGCGCGGCGCTAGCGGCTAGTCGCACACGCTTTCTGGCATACAGTTGTGCCGGGCGAGGAATTCCAGCCCGGCACGATCTTGAATGTAGACGGCACGCCCCTCTTTGCGCAGCAAACCGGCGTTCAGCAGCCCACGCAGCGCCCGCCCCACCACCTCGCGCGTCGTGCCCAGGATAGACGCGATTTCCTCCTGGGTAAGCTGCGTGGGTGCCTCCGCAATGGTGTCTGCATAGGTGGTTTCGTGCAGGAACAGCTTCGCCAACCGCGACGGAATAGTCCGAAAGGTCATATCTTCCAGCCGCTCGATGTACTCCCGGTTGATGTGCGCCAGCACCTGCACCATGTTGTTCAGCAGGGCGGGTTCTTCGCTCATCAGCTTCATCAGGGATGCCCGACGGATGACCAGCACGGTTGCGTCCGTCACTGCTGTGGCGTTAAACGGGTTCGGTTCGCCATCAACCGCGCTTACCTCGTTGAACGCGCTTGTGGGACGCAGCAGGCTTAGCGTGTGCAGCCGCCCCTCCTGCCCCACCCGGTAAATCCGCACCAACCCGTCCAGCACAATGTGCAGCCCCGCGCACGTTGCGCCCTCCGTGAAGATGATCGCCCCTGCTTGGTACTGTCGTTCGTAAGAGGCAGCACGCACACGCGCCAGGGCATCATCGCTTAGGCTCCCAAATGTAGGGATGTCGGAGAGATCATATTGGGTCATCGGTGCAGGTGCCCCATAACAACAAACGATGCAAATGTGCCAGCATAGTACACCACGCCTGTGCCACCTCCCAGGGAAATTGGATGACAGATAACCATGCAGCGGATAAGCACGGCATAAATTTTCCGTAAAAACATAACAATGGTTCAATGGGCTACTTTACTTTTCAGCGGTGGGGGGGTACCATTCGAATCAACGTCCAATGCGGGTGTCTTCCCCCCATCCGCAACGGGCGTCTTTGTTTTTACCGCCCCGCCGCGCAATCATTTCGCACACCAGAAGCCAACGTTCTCGACGCGCCGACTTGCGCCAGATGTGGTAAGCTATGGGTGTTTTGTCCTTCATCAACCCTCCGGGAGAAGACCCTATGCGCCGACCCATGCTCTACCTTACTGCGGTGCTGCTGACGCTGCTCGTTGTGTTCATTGCCAGTGCCCAGGACGGCGAGGAACCTGCTAGCGACGACACAGGCGCTGCCCTACCCATCACCGCCGATGTACGTTACCAGGTCGGCGTGGGAGACACGCTAGACTCCATCGCCGCACTGTTCGACGTGAGCCTCGAATGCATCGTTGATACAAACGACATCGAACGTCCGGCAACTATCTTCCCAGGCGATATTCTCATTATCCGTGTGGCGTGCCCACCCTACGCCGGGCTAGACTTCGTTGCGTTCCCGCGCCCGGTGGCAGATGGTGTGGGCGGTGGCGCGAACGCCTATGTGGTACGCGCTGGCGACAGCATTGACCGGGTTGCTTTCGGCTTGGATGTGTCGCCGACAGCCCTGCTGGAATTTAACGACCTGAGCGAAGGTGACACGCTGTTCCCAGGGCAAATCCTACAGATCCCGCCAGACGCGCCGCCCTACGACGAGCTACCGCCGTTTGAGAACATCATCATTGACCCCGAACAGGGCGGCTTTGCAGAGGACTTCAACCCCGAAAACGGTATTGTGTACACCGTGCAGCCCGGCGACACGCTAGATACCATCGGTGCGTTCTACAATGCAGACCCAGCCTGTATCGCCAACGTCAACAGCATCTTCCGCCCGCAGCTATTGCAGCCGCGCACCGTCATTTTCATCCCGGAGGCGTGTGCGCCCTACCCTGGCGTGACCAGCATGCGCGGGCAAATCCTGCCGTTTGACAGCATGACAGCGACGCCGCTGCCTACTGTCGTCTTCGGCGAGCAAGACCCGACCGACCTGCCAGAACCCACTGCAACGGCGACCTTCCCACAGCCAGACGCCCCCCAGGAAACCGCTATTGTGGTGCCGACGATTACGCCAACACAGGAAGTGCTCGAAGGCGCTGAGGTAGAGGTAACGGCGACGTTCACGCCTGCCCAGGTGAACACCAACACACCCACCGTCGGTGTAACGCTCATCGCAGCGACGGCGACCAGCGATGCGACGGAAACGGAAGCAGCAACCGCCACCGAAACGCCCGCACAGGATGCGACTGCCACCGAAACGCCCGCACAGGCAGCAACCGCGACCGCCACCGTTGTCGCGACACCCACCCCCGAAGTCATTGGGGATGTCGATGTCACCGAAGAGGCGGACGGCGAGGGCAACCTCATCGACACGCTGGGGGAACTGGATGTAGACAGCACGGGGTCTGGCAATTAGGCTGTAGGCGCACAGCGAAAACAGCTAGGCACAATCCATAAAACACACGAGGGGGGCGGCACACCGCTGCCCTCCTCTTGCATGATATGAGCAACAACGAGTCGTAAATCCCATGATTGTGAAGAAACCAGAAGACTTCCAAGGGCTGATGAAAATCGGCAACATCGTCGGGCACACCATTGTGCACATGGCACAGCACATCCGCCCTGGTATGACCACAGCAGAGCTAGACGACATTGGTGCCCGCTTCCTGGAAAAGCACGGCGCGGTTTCCGCCCCGGTGCAGGACTATAAGTATCCGGCGGCGACGTGCATCAGCATCAACGACGAAGCGGCACACGCCATCGCCTCACCAGAGCGGGTTATCCGTCCCGGCGACCTGGTGAACATCGACGTCTCCGCTATCCTGGACGGCTACTACGGGGACAGCGGCGCGAGCTTCCCGGTGCCGCCGGTGACTGAGGAGGTGCAGCGCCTGTGCGACTACACCAAGCGTGCCCTGCAGGCGGCAATTGACGCGGTGCGTGCTGGCGAACGGCTTTGGGTAATCGGCAAGGCGGCGGAAGGCGTCGCCAAAGAGGGCGGCTACACCATCATCCGGCAACTTGGCGGGCATGGGGTGGGGCGCAAGCTGCACGAACCGCCGCACAGCGTGCCGCACTACTACACCAAGCAGGCACGCCAACGGCTCAAGGCGAACCAGGTGCTCACGATTGAGCCGTTCCTGAACACGGGCAAAGGCGAGATCGACACGGCAGAAGACGGCTGGACGCTGTACACCACCGACGGCAGCCTGTCCGCGCAGTACGAACACACTGTCATCATCACCGACGGCAAGCCCATCCTCACAACCAAGGTGAAGGGCGTGGACTGGTAGCGCTGTGCAAGCAGGCGATCAAGTCCATTATGTGTGTGTTAACCTTGAGCTAATGCCGTAACCATTGGCACTTTAGGGGTTTTACACAATTGAACAGTTCGTGATTCTGTTCACATTGTTTGCGCAGCTTGCGCTACAATGCTTCCGTCGTGTGGACAAGAGACCACAAAACCACAGTTAAAGGAATTGCAATGCACGACCAGATTATCGTTGCGGTGTTTCCTTCCCAGCGCATTCTTACTGTCGCGCTGGATCATCTACTGGAAGAAATGGCACTTGATGTGCAGCAGGCTGCTGTGGTCATCAAGAGCAAAACCGGGAAAATTCGCGTCCTGTCGGACGATTTAAGCGGAGAAGAAGGCGGGCTTGTGGGCGGCATTGGTGGCAGTGTCATCGGTGCGCTGGCGACATCAGTGCTGGGCGCGGTGTTGCTGCCGGGCATGAACCTGCTCGCAGTGCTGGCGCTGGGGGCGCTTTTGGGCGGTTTGGTTGGCTGGATCGTCGGGCAGATTGTGTCACGCATGGTGAACTTCAGCTTTGCCCGCCCCTACGTCAACCTGATTGCGGACAAGCTGCAAGGTGGCAACAGTGCGCTCATGCTGCACGTAGAAGACGCCGCCGCGCTGCTGCCCCGCCTGCAAGACGAACTGGCACCCTACCGGGCACAGTTCGTCGCTCACCTGCGCGAAGTCCAGGCGAACATCGCCAACAACTAAGCCACGCTGGGCACACAACATACTGTGCCCAAACCACAACCTTGCTGAGGTGCCGCGTACCGATTGGACGCGGCGTTTTGCTTTTGGGTACAATCTGCGCCATGATGCGTAAAAAGCCCCCTAACCAAAGGACGCGCCACCCATGGACAACCCCAAGCAAATCTTGAGCCTGATCGACCACACCCTGCTTAAGCCCGAAGCATCCGCCGACCAGATCATCCGCCTGTGTGAAGAAGCTGCCGACCACGGCTTTGCGTCTGTGTGTGTGAACGGCAGCTATGTGCCGCTGGCGGCAAAACAGCTTTCCGGCATTCCTACCAAAGTGTGCACCGTCGTCGGGTTCCCGCTAGGCGCAATGGACGCGACGGTGAAGGCATATGAGGCAGAACGCGCCATTGAGCAGGGCGCGGACGAAGTGGACATGGTGATGAACATCGGCACACTAAAAAGCCGTGACTTGCGCAGCCTGCACCACGACATCGCGGCGGTGGTGCTGGCGTGCCACGCCTACGAGGGCGTCATCTGCAAGGTGATTATCGAAACCGCCCTGCTCACGGACGACGAGAAGACCATCGCCTGCCAGATCGCCAAAGAAGCACGCGCCGATTTCGTCAAGACGAGCACGGGCTTTAGCACCGGCGGCGCTACCCTGGACGATGTACGCCTGATGCGCGGTGTGGTTGGGCAAGAGGTGGGCGTGAAGGCGGCAGGTGGTGTGCGCTCCCTGGCAGATGCCATCGCTATGATCGAGGCGGGCGCGAACCGATTGGGGGCCAGTGCAGGGGTTGCTATCGCCCGCGAGATCATGGGCGAGGGCGAGGCAACTTCTGGCGATGGGTACTAGGGAACTGTCCACGGACAACTATCAAATATAAGAATGACAGAAGTCACACTTTGACTTACGCCCGATTGTGTTAAGATTGCATCCAATAATACAAACAATTCTCTAACGGGAGCGGAGTATAGAGAGGCAGCGTTGGATACCCCACTTCGCTGGGAAGGCTCGCAAGCACTGGTCATCATTTTTGCAAGGCAGTAAGCGCATTGTTATTGTTGGGACGGCGCTGACGTTTTTTGCGGTTGTGCTCGGCGATCTAATATTTTTCGACGAGGGATACTACACCAATATCTTCACGGAACTGCTGAGCCTAGTCGTCACGGTTTTTGTGCTCAATGTCTACTTCTCCGAACGGGAAGAGGCGCGGCGTCTTCGCGATTTCGTTTATGATGCGGGCAGTGCATCGAACCACATTGCCATCCGTGCAGCAGAATACCTCTATCGGCACGGCAAGCTCTTCGGCGACAACAGCCTGCTTCGCAATGCGGACTTGCGTGGGGCAAACCTGCGCAGCGCTCGTTTGAACAGTGTGAATCTATGCTATACGAACCTGGACGGCGCCAATTTAGCGCGTGCCCAACTGGAACGCACCAACTTCTCCGATGCAAATCTCAGCCATACCAACTTACGACGTGCCGATCTCAGCTATGCCACACTCATGGACGCGCATTTCTTCGATACCCAGCTACAAGGGGCGTCACTCGTGTACACAAAAATGCAACGTGCCGTGCTAGACAACGCGAACCTGCGCGGGGCGAACCTGCACGGTGCTGACCTCACGCAGGCGAACCTGGTGGGTACGAACCTCACAGGTGCTAACTTAACCGGTTGTACGCTGACTGGGGCGGAATTCGACGACCGCACACGTCTGCCGGATGGATCCCATTGGCGACCCGATGTAGACATGCAGCAGTTCGGCTGCGATATGGAACCCCCCCCAATTACTGGGGGGGATGCACGCCAGACGTTTGAATCTCGTTAACTTGGGTTTACTGTGGAAGTGAGGGTAAAGCACGATGGACGAACACGACATCCGAGAAGCGATTAAAGAGCAGACCAACAACATGAATACAGGTTCCGACACACGACCACAACCTAAAGACATCCGGCGGATTTTGGGGCATCTCGAGTTGGGTAAGCGCATCAACACAATCAACGAGCGGCTTACCAGCATTGATCGCATTGCCGCAACCGATGACCCAACCCGAGCATTGTTCGATATTATCACAGAGATCATGCCAGACTTGTGTGAACGGCTAGACGCTGACCGCGCCATTTTACTGCGCCCGCTGCCTAACATAACGAGCGGCTACCGGGTCGCCGTACAGCATCCTGAACCATCCTCGCCAGATCATACCACCTACAACATACACCCCGATAAATGGCGCTTTTTAGGGCAGGGCAAGGGAATTGCTTTTGTGCAAGTAGAGCCGAACGACGTGACCCGTCCACTGCTGGACTTACCAATCGGTTCCTCGCAGGCGCATCTACCCGCAGAGAGCGTGATTATTCGCGTGGGTAAGGCGGACAACCCCGCCCGCTTTATGCTCATCATCACGGGTGTGCGCACTGGCAAGAAAAAAGAATTGACCTACCAGAACATGGCGGAGGTGTTCGACCTGCTGCACCAACGCCTGAATGATGTTTACAACTTGGCATTGCACCGCGAGAGAGAGATTGCCTACGACCGTGATCGTTCGGAGTTCCTGCAAGACGTTATGCACCAGTTGATCGGGTTGCTGAGCGGCATGAGTGCTAACGTCGAAAATCTGATCGGCGGGCGTGAGGTGAACCCCCAAGAGGCATATCAACACCTGCGCGATTTGATCATTATGCAGCAGAAATATGCACAAACGTGCGTGCTCGCGGCAGATAAGCGGTCAATCTTGGAGGTATACAACACACCGTTTGAATACTTGGATGCGTCGCAACTGCTGGAAGTGCTGCGCAAGCAGTGTGGTGCATTCGAAGGACGCGCAAAGCTCTACGGGATTGACGGCCCGCACATCGACTTTGCCAGCTTCGATAACTTCCCGGTGCTGCATATACAGCGTAGGCTGTTTGAATTGGTCATATTCAACCTGCTGGACAACGCGATCAAATACTGTGCACACGAGAAAAATGCCCCCATCGTTGTCCGGGGTGATTATCGTGGCAACGTGGCGACAATCACCGTGACCAACCACGGCTTACCGCTATCCGCTGACGAAGCGACTAAGATATTTGACCGTTATATGCGCTCCAGGAGTGCGACGACCCAAGTGCCCGATGGCACGGGGATGGGGCTGTACATCTGTCGCAAAATTATTCAGGAAACCCATAACGGGAAAATCGTCGCAACACCGTCTGTGCCCAGCGAAATCGTACCTGGGGCACACCGTGTGACGTTCAAAATCACCCTACCGCCCGCCCACAGCAACGCAAATTTATCTGAATCGGCAGCACAACCACAACAAGAGACGCACCTGCCAAAGCTCCTATATGTGGAAGACGATGTATGGCAGCACGAGGGCAGAATTAAGGGACTGCGCTACTACTTTGATGTAGTGCTAGCAAGAACAGGTGAAAAAGCACTCGAGTTGTTGCAAACAGACCCCAACATTCAGCTTGTCCTGCTCGACATACGGCTAAATCTGGGGCAGATGCAGACCCACGCCCGCTTCGCCGGAACCGTGGGCGGCGTTGAACTGGCGAAGGCAATCTTGCAAGAATTGAGATATTCTGTTCCCATCATCTGTTATACCGCGTCGCCAGATGCAAAAATGATCCAAGACTTGGAAAAAATAGGTGTAAAGCGTGTGCTTGACCGGGGCACAGTCAACGATATTGACATGAACGAGCTTGTCAGCATCATCAAAGAGCATATGACGCCAGGGCAAGCAGGCGTCTAAAATCCTCCATGCAAACAAGGCAGGTGCGCAGTGGCGCAATTCGACGGTAAATCCGTGTTGGTAACGGGCGCAGGGCAGGGTATCGGCTTTGGGCTGTGCGGCGCGTTTGCCCAGGCGGGTGCTTACGTCGCACTGAACGACTACGACCGCGAACTCGCGGCGCAGTCTGCGCGGCAGATTAATGAGAAAGCAAATACCGACCGCGTGACCCCCTACCCGTTTGATGTCGCGGATGTGGCGGCAGCGCGGGCGGCAGTGGCGCAGTTCAGTGCCCAAACCGGACGCTTGGATGTGGTGATTGCCAATGCAGGCATTACGGACTTTGGCGCGTTCCTTGATGCGGAACCCGACCAGTTCGACCGCATCATGAATGTGAACCTGCGCGGTACCTACTTCACCGCGCAGGCGGCGGCCCGCCACATGATCGACCAAGAGAACGGCGGGCGCATTCTGCTGATGTCGTCAGTAGTGGGGATGCGTGCCTTCCCCAACCTGACCGCCTACGGCACGACCAAGGCAGGCATCGCGCACCTGGCGTGCATGCTATCGCTGGAGCTAGGGGACTACGGCATCACGGTCAACGCGATATGCCCTGGTGCCATCCTCACAGAGCGCACACAACGCGAAACGCACAATTACGCCAAGGGCTGGGCACAGGAAACCCCGACCGGGCGCGTGGGCTACGTTGAGGACATCGTGAACACGGCGCTGTTCCTGTGTGGTGATGGCGCGGCACACATCACCGGGCAAATGGTGGTTGTGGACGGCGGCTGGACGAACCGCAGTCCCATCCCCGGTGACTACCCGGAGAGTACAGACTAATTCGCTGGGAACACATCGCCCTCCCCCTATGCGAGCTGCCCGTTGTTGTATCAGTGTGATGGATGGGCAGCACCGCCCGTTTGAGCAGAGAACAAATACACGTTTGCCCACATGAACGTCTGAAATCCCATTTTCTCGTAGACGCTCCGGCCCATCTGCGTTGCAATGAGCACACTCACGTCGTACCCGCGTTTCTCCGCGTAAAGTACCGCCGCAGCGGTTACTGCTGTGCCATATCCACGCCGCCGCACTGCCGGGATGGTGCCGACCTGGTAGATACCTGCCGCGCCGCCACCACCGTGTAGCAGCGCACACGCGACGGGCAGCCTATCCGCATAGGCGACAAACGCCGTCAAGGTACTGTCTGCGTGCAGGCTTGCACGCAACAGTTGCTCGTATGTATCCAGCACGATAGGCGGGAAACCGCCATTCGCCGCCGACTGTATGGCTGCCCAATCACGGCACTGAGCATCATTTTGCACACGAACAATATCCACATCGGTATTCTTGACCGTGATGCTAGCTGAATCTGCTGCCATGCACGGGCGCACATCGATCAGGGTTAGTCCTGCCGCTAGCAGTGCTTCTTCTGGGGTCTCAGCCGGGCTCGCAGACAGACAGAACCAGATTGCCGGCGTGCTGTTTTGCTTATAGGGTGCCAGAACCCGTGCCGCATCGGCGGTGGCAGCGTGCGCAACAATGTTAAAAATGGGGAACGGAACCGCAGACCACACCTGCGTCACCTCCGGGGTGGACTGCGCCTGAATGGACGGGCACGCCAGCGCCTGGACAGCAGACCGCAGATTGCCCCGCATTGCAGCAGCGAGTGCGGAACCATGGGACGTTGTAGGGGTATTTATTTTTCATTCTCCATGAGTCTCGCAGCAGCACACCACCCCATTAGCAACACAGGAT
>CAYVGI010000062.1:3220-25913 GCA_964451095.1 uncultured Anaerolineaceae bacterium | reverse complement strand
GACGCCGATGACTTCCGCAAACTGAAAACGCACGGCTTCAGCGATGCCTACGTTGCCAAGCTCACAAGCGTCGATGAGATGGCAGTCCGCGAGCGACGCAAGGCGCTGGGCGTGGTTGCCAACTACTACCGCGTGGATACGTGCGCCGCAGAGTTCGAGGCACACACGCCCTACCTGTATTCCACCTATGAGGACGATGACGAGGCGGACACCTCCGACCGTAAGAAAGTCATTGTGCTGGGCGGCGGGCCTAACCGCATTGGGCAGGGCATTGAGTTCGACTACTGCTGTGTGCACGCCTGCTTCGCGCTAGAGGAAATGGGCTACGAGTCCATCATGGTGAACTGCAACCCGGAGACAGTGAGCACAGACTACGATACTGCGGACCGCCTGTACTTCGAGCCGCTAACCGCCGAGGACGTGCTAAACATCATTGACCGGGAGCAGCCCGACGGCGTGCTGGTGCAGTTTGGCGGGCAAACGCCGCTCAACATCGCCCGTGCGCTGGAGGAGGCGGGCGCACCTATCTGGGGCACAAGCGTGGATACGATTGACCTGGCGGAAGACCGTGAGCGCTTTAACGCGCTGATGACGGAGCTGGGTATCCAGCAGCCCGCCGGAGCAACCGCCGCTACCCGTGAAGGCGTGCTCGCCGCGGCAGAGCGCATCGGCTACCCAGTGCTGGTACGCCCTAGCTATGTGCTGGGCGGGCGCGGCATGGCGATTGTATTCGACGGGGCGCACCTCACGCGCTGGCTGGATAACAATGTAGAGTTTACCGGGCACCCGATTCTGGTCGATAAGTTCCTGGACGACGCCTACGAGGTGGACGTGGACGCGCTGTGCGACGGCGAGCGTGTGGTGATTGGCGGCATCATGCAGCACATTGAGGAGGCAGGCGTACACAGTGGGGACAGCGCGTGCGTGCTGCCCCCGTACAAAATCGGCATGTACCACATGGAGATCATCCGCGAGTACACGCGGCGCATTGGGCTGGCGATGAACGTGCGAGGCGTGTTTAACATTCAGTTCGCCATCCATGACGATGTAGTGTACGTGCTGGAAGTAAACCCGCGTGCCAGCCGCACCATCCCCTACGTGAGCAAGGCGACCGGGGTTCCGCTTGCCCGCAGCGCTGCCAAGATCGCCACCGGGGTGACACTGGACGACCTGGGACTAACCGACGAGCCGCGTGTGAACGGCTTCTTCGTCAAAGAGGCAGTACTGCCGTTTGTAAAGTTCCCTGGCGTGGATGCGCTGCTGGGACCGGAAATGCGCTCTACAGGTGAGGTGATGGGGCACGCTGATAACTTCGGGCACGCTTTTGTAAAGGCGCAAATGTCCACCAATGTGCCGCTGCCCACATCCGGTGCGGTGTTGATCAGTGTGAACGACCGAGACAAGGGCACCGCGATGAAGATTGCCCGCGACCTGCACGAGCTTGGCTTCTCGCTTTTGGCGACGGAGGGCACCGCCCAGGCGCTAGAACTGGTGGGGCTGACCGTGGAGCGCGTGCGCAAAGTCAGTGAAGGTTCCCCGCATGTGGGTGACCTGCTGCGCGACGGCGGCATTGACTTGATTATCAACACACCGCTGGGCGGGCAAGCATACGACGACGGGCGGCTCATTCGCTCCACGGCGCAGCAGGTGCAGGTGCCCATCATCACGACGATGAGCGCGGCGGCAGCGAGTGTGCAGGGTATTCGGGCGCTCAAGCGGCAGCCACTGAGCGTGCGGAGTTTACAGGTGCATCATGGGTAGGGTGCAGTTTGCAGTCTTCAGTACACACTGTCTCGCTATCGCATGTTTGGCAGCACTAAGCGAGCAAGCGCCGGGTGCAAGCTGCTTTAGCTGCTTCCCGGCGTCACAAAAGTAGCTTCGGGGCTTTTAGCCCGATGGAGCGCTACACCTGTGGCAGGTGTGCCATGGCTGCGTCGATAGCCTCTTGCGGGTATTCGTAGTCACTTAGCTCATCGTTGAGATAAGCGTTGTACGCGGACATGTCGAAGTGCCCGTGCCCACACAGGTTAAACAGAATCACGCGCTTTTCGCCCGCTTCCTTCGCCGCCTGTGCCTCGCGGATTGCCCCCGCAATGCCGTGTGCTGCCTCCGGCGCGGACACAATACCCTCTGTTTTGGCGAACGTCAGCGCTGCCGTAAACGTTTCCATCTGCGGGATTGCCTGCGCGTCGATGAGCTTCTGATCCCACAGTTCGCAGATGACGGATGCCATGCCGTGGTAACGCAGCCCGCCTGCGTGCAGCGGCGGTGGCACAAAGTCGTGACCAAGCGTGTACATCTTCATCAGTGGCGTCATACCGGACGTATCGCCAAAGTCGTAGGCATATTTGCCGCGTGTGAGGCTGGGGCACGCTGCTGGCTCTACAGCGAGCACGCGCGTGTCTTTGCCGGCGGTCAGGTTCTGGTGCAAGAACGGCAGCGTGATGCCCGCGAAGTTACTGCCGCCGCCCGTCGGCGCGACGATCACGTCTGGATACTCCCCGGCAAGTTCCATCTGCTTGAGGGACTCCTGCCCGATGACCGTCTGGTGCATCAGCACATGGTTGAGCACGGACCCCAGCGCATACTTATACTTGCCGCCGCTGGTCGCTGCAACTTCTACTGCCTCGCTGATGGCAATACCGAGTGAACCCGTGCTGTCCGGGGTTTTCTCCAGGATGCCACGCCCTGCCTGCGTGGTATCGGATGGGCTGGGCGTCACAGAAGCGCCAAACGTGCGCATGATGGCGGCGCGGTACGGCTTTTGCTCGTAGCTCACCTTCACCATGTACACAATGCACTCCATATCGAAGAACTGGCACGCCTGCGAAAGCGCGGTGCCCCACTGCCCGGCACCCGTCTCAGTCGTGAGTCCCTGCACACCTTCTTGCTTGTTGTAGTACGCCTGCGGCACGGCGGTGTTCAGCTTGTGGCTGCCACTAGGAGACACACCCTCGTACTTGTAGTAGATATGCGCGGGTGTATCGAGCAGTTTTTCCAGGCGGCGGGCACGCATCAACGGGGTGGGGCGCCACAGCTTGTACATCTCGCGCACCTCGTCAGGAATGTCGATGTAGCGCTCCTGGCTGACCTCTTGCTGGATCAGTCCCATTGGGAACAGCGGCGCCAAGTCCTGGGGACCGATAGGTTGCTTGGTGCCGGGGTGCAGCGGCGGCGGCAGTGGTCGCGGCAAGTCCGCCTGGATGTTGTACCACTTGTGCGGGATTTCGTGCTGGGGCAGGTCGAAGCGAATCGCCTCGTCAGTTACTTGAACCATGAAAATAACTCTCCTAAAAACGTTACAGTTGTAATCAAAGCAGGAGCGTGTGCTGTTGCCACGCTCCCGCACGTTTCACATCCATCAATGATGAATGATGGGCTAGCGGATATGCGAACTACTCGGTTGCAGCGTCCAGTTCTGCCTGCTGCTCTGCGATGATCTCCTCTGTGCAGGTCAGGTCGCCCAGGAAGGTTTCAGCGTCGGTCATCAGGTCTTCGGGGCGTAGCTCAGCGGAGTTATCTGTCACCTCGCCGCCCTCAATGACGATGCCTGCGCGGTCTAGCAGTTCCTGCGGCAGCTCAACGCCCTGTGCTTCGGCAGCGTCCAGGTTTACAGCAAGCAGCGTGCCCTGCTGGCGGCTGATACTGGTCGTCTCGATGTCGAGTTCACCGTCCAGGTAGGCGACTGCCATGCGCCCGGCATCAATGCCTTCCTGGTAGTAGTCCAGCCCCTGTGCCAGCACAGTGCCGCGTGCCCCACTAGATGGATCGCTGGCGATGACCGGAATTTCGTTCTCGTTCGCCACGCCAATCAGCCCTTCCAACCCCGCAACCACCGTGGAGTCGGTCGCTACGTAGAACACGTCTACGCCACGGGAAACCAGTGCCTCAGCAGCGGTGGGCACCTCAGACGAATTGGCAATCTCCTGGATTTCCATCGTCAGCCCCAGTTCCTCCATGATCGGCACAATGATGTCCGTGTTTGCCACAGAGTTTGCCTCTGCCGTGTTGTAGATGTAGCCGACTGTCTCTGCTTCCGGCACCAGGTCGAAGATCAGCGGTACCGTCTGCTCGAACGGTGCCAGCGCCTGCGACCCCGTCACCCAGCCGGGCTTGATGCACGCGGCATCGGCAACGCCTGCCACATAGGGGCTGGTAACGGAGCTAAAGATCACCGGGGGCGCTTCAAAGTCGCTGGTGACATTAAACGCGGCTTGCAGCGCCGGCGTGCTGATCGCCATAATCAGGTCAACTTCCTCATCGAACACGAAGTTCTCTGCAATCGTGTTCATCGTGGGGATGTCACCCTCGCCGTTAGCGATGACCAGTTCGACCGTCTCGCCGTCTACATAGCCACCTGCTGCCAGCGTGTCGATGAAGCCCTCACGGTTGGCGTCCAGTGCCGGGTGAGACACAAACTGGAAGACCCCCACCTTGGGTAGTTCTTCGTCCTGCGCGAACGCAGCGCCGCCCATTGCAGCGATTGCCAGCACAAGCATCAGTACGAGTGTTTTGCGAACCATCTAATTTCCTCTCATCTCTTAAAAAGTCTCTACAAAGTTGAATCACAGGCGCAAACCCGCCTGACCATTCACGAAAGCAAGGTTCTGTCGGAAAGGGCGCTGCTCTTGATGGCGCGGAAGCGCGTAATCAGGTCGTCCGCGTAGATGGCACGGCGCTCTTCCCCGTGGATGTCGTCAATGATTTCACCTCGGTTCATCATGACGATGCGATTACCAATCGTGCAGGCCTGCTGCATACTGTGGGTAATCATGATGACGGTGAGCTTGAACTCGTCCGCCAGCCGTTCCGTCAGGTCGATAATCTGGGTGGCGGCGTTCGGGTCAAGGGCGGCGGTGTGTTCGTCCAGCAGCAGCAGGTGAGGGCGGGTAATCGTTGCCATCAGCAGCGTGACCGCCTGCCGCTGCCCACCGCTGAGCATTGCCACATCCGTGTCCAGGCGATCTTCCAAGCCCATGTCGAATGACGACAACAACTCCCGGAACTGTTCGCGCTGTTGGCGGTTATAGCTCAGCCGGAACGAGCGACGTCTGCCGCGCATTGCGGCAAGCGATAAGTTTTCCGCAATGGTGAGCCCAGGGCAGGTACCGTGACTGGGATTTTGGAAAACGCGCCCAATGGCATTGGAGCGGCGGTATTCCGCCCAGTTGGTGATGTTCTGCCCGTCCAGCAGCACGCGCCCCCGGTCTGGCAGAACGGTACCGGCAATGATATTAAACAGCGTGCTTTTGCCTGCGCCATTAGCGCCGATAACGGTGATGAAATCGCGCTCGTGAACCGCTAGGGACACATCGCGCAGCGCCACAACCTCGGACGGTGTGCCCGCGTTAAACGTCACGCGGATGTTATTCAAATCCAGCATGTTACGCCACCTCCGCTGCGGCGAGCTGCCGTTTGCGCCAATTGCGCCAGCGCTGCGCGATGTTCGGTGCGGCGAGCGCACTGAGCACAACCAGCGCACTGACCAAGCGCACATCGGACGCCTGCAACTCCAGCGCAGCGAACACCCACGCCCGTGAAATCTCAAAGATCAACATGCCCACTGCCGCGGCGACAATCGCCTGCCCGACCGTTTTCGGGCGCAGCAGCACCTCACCGATCATCACAGCCGCCAGCCCACGGATAATCATGCCCACGCCCATCTGCACATCGGCAAAGCCAAGCTGCTGTACCGCCAGCGCCCCCGCCGTGCCCGCCAAACCGTTGGAGATCATCAGCCCGGCGACGATCATGCGCTTGTCGTTGCCGCCTAACGCCCGCACCATCTGGCTGTTGCGCCCGGCGGCACGCAGTGTTAGCCCGATCTCCGTGTGCAAGAACAAGTTCAGCAGGGCGATAAAAACCGCGACCACCACGAAGAAAACGATAATCTCGACCACGTTGTTGGATTGTCGCCGCCACTCGTCGCCAAACGCCCCAATCAAAAAGTTCCGCATACCGTCTTCATACGGTGTGAGGATGGTGCGTTCGTTGAGCAGCGGGATATTACTGGTGCCCATAGTGCGCAGCGTGATGGTATATGCGCCAGTCGCCACAATGATACTCGCCAGCAGTCCTTCGATTTTAAACGTGACGTGAATGAGTGCAGTTGCTAGCCCCGTTAGTGCACCTGCTGCAAACGACGCTAGCAGCGTCCACTCCGCGGCGATGCCGTAGGCGCTGATGAGGGTTGCTGCCACAGCACCACCAATGGGAAACGAGCCGTCAACGGATAGATCGGGGAAATTGAGCACACGAAAGGTGATGAACACGCCCACGCCCACTAGCGACAGCGCTAGCCCCTGCCCCACCGCACCGATGTTCACGTTGGCGCGTGCCATAATCACGCCCGTGATGACCGCAACCAGCACAAAGCGCAGCAGGAACCCCACACCGGACGGCAACGCTAGCCCTCGCTGTTGCTGTGTGACGGGGGTTGTTGTCTTTGCAGTTTCACTAATTGCCATAAATTTCTATTCCAGCAAAAAAACGAGCTTGTTGGTTACTTTAGCTTGCCAACTATAACAAATGCGCTCTCTTTCGCTACTCGAAATCGCGCCGCGCACCCATTTCGTGCACATTTCCCCATCCCGCCTGTGCACATGCACTATCGGTATGCGGGGGCGTGGTTGAAGATGAAATCCGGCTTGATCTCTGCCACGGATGTGCAGCCCGCCAGTGCCATCGTCTTGTCAAACTCATTTGCCAGCACCTGTAGCACATGCTGGGCACCCTGCTGCCCATCAACGGCAAGCCCCCACAGGAGCGGACGCCCAACCATGACCGCGTTCGCGCCCAGTGCTACTGCTTTGAACACATCCGTGCCCCGGCGCACACCACCGTCCATCATCACCACACCCTCATAGCCGACTGCATGGACTATAGAAGGCAGTACGTCAATAGCGGCGGGTGTTGTGTCCAATTGGCGACCACCGTGGTTAGAGACGATGACCCCGGCAGCACCCGCGTCCATGGCGCGGCGGGCATCATCTGCACGGAGAACGCCCTTTACCAGCACGGGTAGCTTGGTTAGCTGCGCCAGCCACGCGAGGTCTGCCCAGGTGAGTGATGCGTCTAGCTGGCTGGCGGCATAGGCGGCAAGCGCGGAATCGTCTGCTTGGTCTTGCACCCCATCCAGCGCGAAGTCACGCAGGTTCGCCAGTGCCACACCCGGCGGCAGCTTAAATCGGTTGCGCACATCACGCTCACGATTGCCCGCCACTGTCACATCCACGGTGAGTACCAGCGCTGTGTAGCCCGCCGCCTCTGCACGGGCGACAAGCTGTTCGGTGACAGCACGATCTTTGTAGACATATAACTGGAACCACAGCGGCGCACTGGCAGCGTCCGCAACCTCCTCTATTGACGTGGTGGCGAGCGTGCTTAGCGTGAACGGCACGCCCACAGCCCCAGCGGCACGGACTGCCGCTCGCTCACCTTCCGGGTGGGCAAGCTGCATAATTGCCATCGGCGCGGTAACGACTGGAAACGCCAACTCCTGCCCAAACAGTTTGGTGCTTGTATCGCGCTGGGTAACGTCTACCAGCATCTTTGGGGCAAGCTGGAGCCGCTCAAATGCGGCGCGGTTTTCACGCAGCGTTACTTCGTCATCAGAGCCACCCGCGTAGTAACCGAACGCATTGGCGTCCAGTGCGTCCGCCGCCGCCTGTTCATAATCTGCGAGGTTAATAAGGTTTTGCGTTGTTGTTTGCATAAAAACTTTTCAGCGCAGGTCTACCAATTTTGGGGCGTTATTCTAGCCAGAACAGCGGCATTTTGCGATGGAGGGGTTTTTAACCAAACTTAAGCCGCTTTGTACACACTTCCAACACTGAGGTGAGAGACTATGCGTAGAAGTTAAGCAAGTTACGAGGACACAACACAGATGAATACAACAGGACAGACAAACGTTCCTCACAAGATCAACCAAGATGCCACTACCAATATGGCGCTGCTGGAGAAGTTGCAGCACGTCACTGAAATGGTCTCCAACGCGAACAAGGGCATGGAGGTAGCACAACAGGAAACTGACAACGAGGCACTACGAGAGCTTTTCCAGCAGACGGAGCAGATGCATGAGCGCCACTATACTGCTCTAGCAGAGATGCTGACGTATTACCGCTTAGAACCGGATAACGACGGCACCATCGCAGGTGCACTACACCGGACATGGATGAACGTGAAAAACGCGATCAGCGATAATGATGAGGCAGCGATTTTAGAGGCAGTGCGCTTCGGTGAGCAGCAACTCCTGGATACTTATGACGATGCCCTAAGCACCATCCAGTTTCCGTCCGAGCGTCAGGACGATCATGACAAGATTGCTGACCAACGTAATGACGTGGCGATGATTTTGGAGCGAATCCAGCGCCTTCACGAGTACTTTAGCCGAGATTCCTAAAGACAATTCCTGATTCCACCTACAGAGAAGCTTGCATGACTGCAAGCTTCTCGTTTGCTTTTGATTAGCCTGCTGCCTGTGCTGCCCGGTGCTGCTGCCACAGGAACCACGAAATCGTCACCAGCACGACGACTGCGCCCAACACCTGCCATGCAGACTGCAACTGCTCCCCCAACAGCAGCCACCCGAAGATGAGTGCACTTATGAGGCGGCTGGCAAGCATACTGCTGTGGAAGGGTGCCCCAATGTGCTGAATCGCCTGGATTTGCCACAGGTTCGCGCCCAAAAACACCAGGAATGTGAAGACCAAGAACACTGCCCAGTCCATCCAGCCGATGTGCAGGTAGCTACTCCAGTCCTCGCGTGTGAGCAGCGTCATGGCAGTGGACACAAGACAGATGGCAATAAGCTGGATGAGCAGCAGCGATTCACTGGTGACGTTGGCGTTGTCACTGGCAGTACGCCGCACCAACACCATATACATCGCCAGTGCTGCCACACTGCCGAGCGCCAGCAGCACGCCCAACGTATCGCGGCGGGTGGGGTCGTCTGGCACGCTGCCAAAGTTCGGACCGATCATCATCACCGCGCCGACCGTTGCCAGTGCCACTGCGGGCACCGTGAAGCGCGGCAGCTTCTCCCGAAACAACGCCGTGCTGAACAGGATTACGAAGAACGGCGTCGCCTGCGTGACCAACTGCACATAGATGGACAGCGTGTAGCGCGTGGAAACGATGTTGGTCACAGCGCGGATAACGACGATGAGTGCGAACACCCAGATGATCTTGCTGCGGAAGATGCTGAAGTCGGTATTGCGCAGCAAGTAGCGGCTGAGCACGATGAGCACAATCAGGTTGCCGCCCAGCAGAATGGAAAATGTCGGTAAATTGCTTACCGTTTGCAGGTAGCGCCCCAGCACCGGGTAAAGTCCCCACGATGCGTGCGCTGCAAGTGACGCAGCAAC
The DNA here is from genome assembly GCA_964451095.1 of uncultured Anaerolineaceae bacterium. Classification (GTDB taxonomy): domain Bacteria; phylum Chloroflexota; class Anaerolineae; order Aggregatilineales; family Phototrophicaceae; genus DAOTTY01. Next base: position 16,548 of record CAYVGI010000062.1, on the reverse strand, counting down.
CCATAACCATTGGGTGCTGTTTGCAGACTGTGTATTAGAACGCTTTTGAGTTGTCGTAGCGTTTGCCAAAACGGATGTGCGTATCCTCTAACCGTGTTAAAATTGCAGGATAATGACAATGCAACCATTAAAGCACTTACCTGTTCAGCATCAAGTGATTTTCATCACAAACTTACCTGCGCTAGGATTAGGCAATGCCGTTAGTTAAGGTCACAGACCTCACCAAACCGCAAAAATCCGTGGTAGAAAGCGTGCCACGCGGCACCAAATACGTGGAAGGTCCGGCAGGCACGGGCAAAACCGCACTCGGCGTGCGCCGGATGCTGCGCCTGCTGACCAAAGACAAGGTGTTTGCCAACGAGATCTTGGTTGTGGTGCCGCAGCGGGCACTTGCAGCGCCCTACGCGGAGGGCGAGGAAGAATCTCGGCTTGAAGCGGGCGGGCGCATCACGATTGAAACGTTGGGCAGCCTGTCGCGCAAGGTCGTCGATTTGTTCTTCCCACTCATCGCGGACGAAGCAGGACTGCCCGACGGCAGACCTACCTTCCTGACGCTGGAGAGCGCCCAGTATCACATGGCGCGGGTGGTTACTCCGCTCATTGACGAGCACGCCTATTTCGACACGCTTGCCATTACCCGCAACCGCCTGTACAGCCAGATCATCGACAACCTGAACAAAGCGGCGGTGGTCGGTTTCCCACATACAGAAGTAGCACAGCGCCTGATTGCCGCGTGGGGGGAGAAAGACCGCGCCCAAATCACCGTCTACCAGCAGATGCAGGAGTGTGCGCTGCAATTCCGCGAGTATTGCATTGCCCACAACTTGATCGACTTCTCGTTACAGGTGGTGCTTTTTAGCGAGTTGTGGCGCAAACCACCCGTGCAGGAATACCTCGTGAACAAGTACCGCCACCTGATTGTGGACAACATCGAGGAGGACACGCCCGTCACGCATGATGTGCTGCTAGAGTGGATCCCGCAGGCAGAGTCCGCGCTTATCCTGCGCGATACGGACGCGGGCTATCGGCGGTTCCTGGGGGCAGCACCCAAAAGCGCAGACCGCCTTTCTACGATGGTGACAAGTGACCGTGACCGCTTCAGCTTTACTGAGGCGGACTCGTTTGTGACCACGCCGCAGATTCGCACCTTCGGCGCGGAGCTTGCGCTCAGTTTTCAGCAGCCCACGCCCTACCCACCGGAACCCACCGACCCCCGCGACGCCATCCGCTTTGACCAGCCGCGCTACCATACCGAGATGGTGTCACTCGTGGGCGATCACATCGCGGCGATGGTGCACCGGGAGGACGTGCCGCCGGGCGACATCGTGGTGCTGGCACCTTTCCTGTCGGACTCGCTGCGCTTCGCCCTCACAGACCGCCTGACGGAACACGCCGTGCCGCACCGCTCTCATCGTCCGTCACGGGCGCTGCGCGAAGAACCTGCCGCCCAAGCACTGCTCACATGGGCACAGCTTGCCCACCCGGAGTGGCAGCGCCCCCCCACCGCGTTTGAGTTCACTGCCGCGCTGGTGGAAAGCGTCGCCGGGCTGGATTGGGTGCGGGCGCAGCTTATCACACGCCTGCTGTACAAAGAGCAGCGCCTGCAATCGTTCGATGCGCTGGCGAGCGGGTTGCAGGAGCGCATCACGTTCACGTTTGGCGAGAAAATCGAAGCGCTGCGCCGCTGGTTGGACGCCTACGACGACAACCCGGTTGATGAGATTGACCTGTTTTGGTCGCGCCTGTTCGGGGAGGTGCTTTCCACGCGCGGCTTTGCCTATCACCAGGACGGGCAGCGCACCACCGTCACCGCAAACTTGATCGACTCCGCACGTAAGTTCCGGCTGGCGATGGCAGCGCTACCTTTAGACAAACCACTCGCGCAGGAGTACGTGGAGATGGTGCGCGAGGGCGTGATTGCAGACCAATACCTGCGCAGTTGGCAGCCAGACGGCGAGGCAGACGAGAACAATACCGTACTGCTCGCCCCGGCATATACCTACCTGATGAGCAACCGCCCGGTGCAGTATCAGTTCTGGCTGAATGTGGGCGGTGCGGGCTGGTGGGAGCGGCTCTACCAGCCGCTGACGCACCCGTATGTGCTCACGCGGGACTGGCAGGAGAGCGGCGGCGGGGTGTGGACAGATGAAAACGAGTTCTACACCCGCAACGAGACGCTGTTCCGGCTGGCGCTGGGTTTGCTGCGGCGCTGCCGAAAAGGCGTGTACCTGGGCTTTAGCGAGCTAGGCGAGCAGGGCTACGAACAGCGCGGTCCGCTGCTAGGGGCAGTACAGGCGATGCTGCGCCGCCTTGCCACGGATGAGGTCGCGTGATGATGACAAAACAACAGAGCGTACATCATGTTTAACCCACGCCCCAAGCAACAGGAAGTGCTCAACTACACCGGAGGCTGGATGGGCGTCGCAGCAGTACCCGGTGCGGGCAAAACGCGCACGCTCTCCGCACTCGCTGCCAAAATCCTGACGGAAACGCCGCTAGAGCAAGGGCAAGAAGTGCTTGTCGTCACGCTGGTGAACGCCGCCGTGGGCAACTTTTCCCGGCAAATCCGCAACCTGCTGAAGGCACGCGGCATGATTGCCGGGTACGACTACCGCGTGCGAACACTACACGGGCTGGCAAACGACATTGTGCGAGAGCGCCCGGCGCTGGTGGGGCTGAGTGACGGCTTTACCATTGTGGATGAGCGTGAGGCGGGCGAAATCCTGCGGGCGGCGGTGGATGCGTGGCTGCGGGCGAACCCGCACCGCCTGAACCGCTACCTAAACGAGGAGTTTGTCGAGCGGCGTGACGTGCAGCAGCGCCACCTGCCCACCACCGTTACCGATGTGGCGGGGAACTTCATCCGGCAGGCAAAAGACCTGATGTGGGCACCGCACGACGTGCTAGGCGCACTGGATGCGTTCCCCGTGTCACTGCCGCTGGCGGAGATGAGCGCGGAAATCTATGAGCGTTACCAGCAAAGCCTGAACTACCGGGGCGGCGTAGATTTCCAGGACTTGATACGGTTGGCGCTAAAGGCGCTGCACGAAGACCCGGACTATCTGGAGCGGTTACGTTGGCGCTGGGCGTACATCCTGGAGGACGAAGCGCAGGACAGCGACCAGCTACAGGAGCGCATCCTGCGGATGCTGGCGGGCGCGGACGGCAACTGGGTGCGCGTGGGCGACCCCAACCAGGCAATCTACGAGACATTTACCACGGCGAACCCCAAGTACCTGCGCGACTTCATCAAGCAGAAGACTGTGCAAGCACGCGAACTGCCCAACAGCGGGCGTTCGCAGCTCAGCATTATTGCGCTGGCGAACTTCCTGACCACATGGCAACACCCAAACCTCGGCGTGCGCGAGTATCAGCCGCTTGCCCCGCCGCTAATCTTACCGACGCCGCCCGGCGACCCGCAGCCAAACCCGCCCAACAACCCCGACGGCATCTTTCTACACGCGGACGGGTTCGCGCCCGCCGCCGAAATTGAGGTGATCGTGCGCTCGGTCAAGCAGTGGCTGCAAGACAACCCAGACAACACCGCTGCGATCCTGGCACCGCGCAACCAGCGCGGCTACGACGTGGCAAATGCGCTCAAAAAGGCGGATGTGGAGTATGTGGAGATGCTGCGCAGTACCACCAACACCCGCGAGGTCGCCGGGTCGATCTACCATGTGCTGACTTACCTTGCCGACCCCGCCGCAGCCGATAAGCTGGCGCGGGTGTACCGGGTGCGCCGCCGTGATGACAAGGACGACCCCGACGCACTACGCGAGATTATCCGCGTGGCACGCCTGCTGAGCAGTTGCACACAGGTAGAAACGTACATCAACCCGCAAGGCACCGATTGGCTAGACGACGCGACCAGGGACGACCCTGACCTGCGCGAACACCTCGCCGCTTTCCGCGACCAGGTGCGTTCCTGGCAGGCAGCGGCAGCATTACCCGTGGATCAACTGGTGCTGACAATTGCCAACGACATCTTCCATGCCGAGGTTGACCTCGCTGTAGCGTACAGCCTATCGCTGCGGCTGCGGCGCGATGGACTGGCGCAGGAGCAGAACACACGCCTGAACGGACGTGCAGCACCCGCCTGGAACCTAGCAGATTACGCCGAGCGGCTGGCGGAAATCGCCAAGAACGAGCGCAAGTTCCTGGGGCTGGGCGAGGATGAGATGGGCTTCGACCCGGACAAGCACAAAGGCAAGGTCACGGTGGCGACCATGCACGGCGCTAAAGGGCTGGAGTGGGATCGGGTGTATTTGATGTCCATCAATAACTACAGCTTTCCATCGGGAGAGCCGCACGACTCTTTCATCGGGGAGAAGTGGTTCGTAGAGGGCGAACTCAACCTGTATGCGGAGGCACGCGCCCAACTGATGGCACTGTACAACGGTGCACCCTACACAGAAGGACGGGCGACACGCGACGCCCGCGTGGAGTATGCTGCGGAGCGGCTGCGCCTGCTGTACGTGGGCATCACACGGGCGCGGCGCGAACTCGTCATGACGTGGAACACTGGACGGCGGGGCGACCAGCGCGAGGCGGCACCGCTGATTGCGCTGCGCACATGGTGGGAAAGCGCTAAGAAGGATTCTTCGTAGCAGGCGGGCGGGGAACAACACCGTAGTTACCCCAGCCCCACCTGTGTGGATGTGACTGTTACACCAGGCTTTCCATGCCCTCGAACAGGCGGTCAATCGCCTTCCCGGTTTTCTCTGGTGGCAGTGCATAGGAGAAGCGTACCCAGTACTTGCCCGCATCGGAGAAGTACACGCCGGGCACAACCACCACGCCGTAGTTCTCGCCCAGGTACGTGAGCAGGTCGTGCGTGTCCGGGTAGTTGCCCGCCTTTACGTACTTCTCCACATCAATGAAGGCATAATAGCCGTCCCCGATGATGTACTGCTGCCCGTAGCCGTCTAGCTTGGGCTTGAGCGCCTGGCGGCTGGCGCTGCACGCTTCGATGATGGGTTTTGCTGCCTCGCCGAAGCCCTTCTCGAACGCGGCGATTGCCACCGCCTGCGCGTAGAAGCTGGGGATCACACCGTGGGATGCCTGGCTGCTAATGTGCTTGACCACATCCTTGCCTGCGACAACCTGAGCGCTACGGATGTTCGACGCGCCCATGCTCTTAGTGATGCCGTCAATGAAGATGAGCTTCTCGCGGTCTTCTGGGCTGAACGCCTGCAACACCTTGTTGATGTCGCTGCTGGAACCGTCGTCGGTCAGGTAGTGGTACATCCAGTCGAAGATCACGAACGGGTAGCCGCTTTCCAGCGCTGCCTGTGCCAGTTCGATCTGCTCCTCTTCCGGGATGGTGCGCCCGGTCGGGTTATCCGGCGAGGTAATCACCAGCCCGGCGACATTGCGCCCGTTCTCGCGGGCAAATGCTGCGGACGCCTTGATCGTGTCTGGCGTGTAGCGCCAGCCGTCTTCTGGGCGACCGGGTGCACGCAGCACGTTTAGCCCCACACCGTACGGACCCCAATTGTAGCTGATCCACGGCACACGGCTGACCACCAACAGGTCACCGACGTTGCCGTTGCCCAGCGCCATCATCGCGGTGTAAGCCTTTTGCAAGCCATCGCGCCCGCCCTGGGCAAACACGATGTTATCGCCAGTCCAGCCGCTTGCCGCCTCGAACTTCCAGTACTGCTCGGATGCGACCTGCCGGAACATAGGTGTGCCCCACGGCTTATCGTAGCCGGTGCCGTGCTCCAGTTGCAGTTGGTAAGCACGCTCCAGGATGTCGTGCGGCACACCGGGCAGGCTAGCGCCGCCGTCCCCCTGGGAGGCATCGTATGTGGGCACGTCGCCACCCGCCTTCTCTTTGTAGGTCTTTAGTGCTTCTTTAATTTGGAACATGCGGGACGGCGGGATCGCCATCATCTGCCCGATGTAGCCATTCACTGGCACGCGAACCGCTTCCGGGTGGGCAAACTCTGGCGTATCTAAACTCACAGGCTGTTGAGCAACCACTATACTTCCTCCAATGTGCTTATCGAAATAAAAAACACCCCGTCGCGGGGTGTGTGTTCACATGTGATGCTGGCAACCCCGTCTTTACCGTCGGTGCTTGGTGGTGGTATCGGTATTGGTGCGGGTTGCTTTGCGCGTGCGAAACATGGTTTGCTTTCAGTGGTTTTTGTGACCCAAGATTGTGACACGTCCGCGGAAAACTGTCAACATAGCAGGATGTGACATTTATCTGGGCAGTTGTTTGTGCAATTTGCTTAAAACCGCGCACTCAGATGAATCTAATGCAATTCTACGCAGTCCGACCGACAATACGCTCGATGTTATTGCATAGATTGGAAGATACAGACAGGAGAAGCCGATGCCTTCCACCGACGCTCACACCGCCACCATACGCTGGCTAAATCACCTCCGTAACCTACTGCACCACTCTGTACAAGGCTACCAACAAGCGATCAAAATGATGGACAACGAACGTCTCATCACCAAATTGAAGCACATGGCATTCGACTACGAACAACAAGCACTCGCGCTGGATCGGCTCATCATTGCCCACGGCGGAGAGGTGGAAAAGAGCAACCAAGTTGCGCAATCGTTCTTACATGGCTGGATGGACATCAAGGCAGCACTTATGCCCAACCGTGTGCTCGCTGCGATTGAGGAAGTGGACGCGGACACGATTAACCTGCTAGAGTGCTATCGAGATGCGATTAATGCGGAAGAACTGGACGAGGCGATACACAATGTGCTGCGGGGGCAATACCAAACCATAGACGATCATGCCAAGCAGATTCACGCGCTGCGCAACGCACTAGACGATACAACAACCCAGGAGATTGAGGCGGAGCTGCGAGCGGGGTTGCCAGCAGACCCGGACGCCGCGCAAGAGGAACAACAGAATGGTTCCCGCGACGATGCTAACTCGCCGGATGGCAAAGTATAGGAGCGTGAGCACAGCGCCCACACCCCTATTGCAAAGTCTCGCTATTGGTGTGCGACCTTAGTTGCTGGTCACTTCCCAGATGGTGGTGGTACCGCTCACTTCGTTGCCCACGACAACCAGCGGGCTACCGTTCGGGCTGTCTTCTGCGCTGATGAAGATGACGCCTTCCGGACCGATGTCACCAGCAGTCATTTCCTCAGCGTTGCCCTCGGGGTTATTGTTGTTCACGTAGGTGACGAACGTTGGTGCGGTCGGGTCGGTCACGTCGTAAACCATCAGACCACCCACACGCTCCAAGCCGATGAATGCGTAAATCGCACCGTCGATCTCACCCGTGATGACTGCCTCCGGCTCCGGTCCCTTGTCGTCGGAGCGCTGGTCGAAGGAGTCGTTTGCGCCGTCGGAGTTGAAGTAGCTCTCTGCCTGCTCTGACGTAATTGCCTCGAACTGACCTGCGCTGTCGAACACGAGGTTGCCCTCAGCGTCCCAGATGGAGAAGGAACGTGCACCATAGTTGTATAGCTCGTCGTAGTCGCCGTCACCGTCCGTGTCACCCAGGGTGGTGGTGATGAGCAAGCGACCGAGGTTGTCCTCCGCCTGGAGTTCCTCTGCATTCGGGAATGCATCGGGGTCGAGCGTGATGTCTGCGATGCGCTCTTCTTCGCTGTAGGTATCGTAGTCGCGGGCGTCGCCCTCGTTAGCGCTGATAACGAACGTCTCGCCGTTTACCTCATATGCAGTGATCGCGTCTGGCTGGTACATGCCAAACACAGGTACCGGGCGGATGTTGATCGCGCCGTCTTCGTTGCTGGGGTCAATCGCGTTCTCTTCCAGGCTGTAGTCCTTAAAGCCCAGCGGCACGAGGCTGCTGACGGTTGCGCTCTCAATGTCGATGATGGCGAACGCGTTGTTTTCCTGCATGGACACATAGGCGGTAGTGCCGTCCGGGGAGACCGCGATGTACTCCGGCTCAAGGTCTTGTGCCGGGGTTGCATCCGGACCGAACACGCGCACACCTTCTGGCACTTCAACATCACCAAACGTGACCTGCGTTGCCTCGAACGTCTCAACGTCAACGATAGTTACGCTGCCCTCGGGGTCAATAGCATAGTCGTCGCTCGGCTCGCCCTCGTTAGCGACGATTGCGCGGCTGCCATCTGGCGTGAATGCGACCATGTCTGGCAGGACGCCTGCGTCTGCGATGCCAAGCTCGTTACCCTCAGCGTCCAGGAAGACGACAACACCCGTTGCGTCAACCTCGCCCGCCTCTACTGCGACAGCGACAACGCCGTTGGCGTAGGCAACGCTGTTGGCGCCGTCACCGTAAGTTGTCATGTCCACGGAGAAGGCAAGGGTGGGGCTGGTCGGGTCGCTGATGTCCAGGAAGTCCAGGTTGCTACCCTCGCCGCTGTTCACGACGATCACGCGCTGGTTTGCTGCGTCGTAGGTCACGATTTCTGCTGCACCCTCATCGAACAGACCCGTCTCGTAGGTACCGATGGGGCTAAGGCTGATTGCACTGTCCTGTGCCATTACCGGAGCCAAGCTGCTCACAAGCAATGCCAGCAGCAGTGCGATTGCAATGCGCTTCATACTCAATTTCTCCTCAAAATGCGGTAAATACCTTGTAGCTGTTCGATTTTTGTTTTTGAATGTTAAAGAACTGTTCAGAAGCGACTAAAACCGTGATAAACATTGGGCAATTCCCGCCATTATCCGCCGGATGTGCCCCACATGTGGTTGCTAACGCTCCAAAACTTCCAGCATAGAACCACGCCACCCTGGTGCGAGCGCGTCGATTTCTAGTGCCCGCCGCGCAAGCGCCCTGTCGGTCTGGTCTGCGTAGAGCAGGTGGAAAATGTCGTGCACACTCACCTGCTGTGGGTCTGTGTGAACACGCTCTACTGTATCCCCCACGCCGATTTCGCCCTCCTCCAGCACGCGCAGGTAAAACCCAGTGCGCTTTGCCTGCATAAAGCGCTTAACGAACGTTGGCTCGCCCATTTTGTGCGCCAGCTTGAAGCATGGCACACGGGGCTGCGTCACCTGGATTTGCACATCACCGATGCGCAGGATGTCCCCGATGTAGATTTCGTGCTCTAACGCGCCCGTTAGCGTGAGGTTCTCCCCGAACTGACCATACGGGTATTCCTGACCCATCTGCTGCTGCCAGTACGGGTAGTGGTCTGCGGAGTAGGCGTACACTGCCTTGTAGGGTCCGCCGTGTGCGATCAGGTCTGCCTGGGCGTCACCATCCAGGTTCAGCTTGCGCACCATTACACGCCCTGCCACCGGTTGCTTGTATATACCGGTGCTGAACTCGCGCCGACCATCAGACTTAGTGAGTGGTTTGCCGACGTTAACCGAAACGAGCGTCATTGCAGTGGTACTGCCGTTGTTGACTGTCATTGCCAAGACCTCACCTGTGCCGGAATAAAAAACCGCGTGTACGAGAAGCACACACGGCTTTGGATGTTTTTTGCTGTCGGCAACTTACGCGGCAAGTCTCATTGCAGGTAAGCAACCACGGTTGGCGGTGTTTTAGCCGCCGATGAAACCGTTCTCTTGCAGCCATGCCGTTGCAACGTCTGCCGGGTTCTCACCGTCAACCTCAACTGCTGCGTTCAGGGACTGAAGCGTCACGGTGTCTAGCTGTGCGAAGATCGGGTTCAGTACAGCGGCGATCTCCGGGTTGGCACGCAGTACTTCACCGCGAACAACCGGGGTCGGTGCGTAGATGGGCTGTGCACCCAGGGTGTCTTCCAGCACGACGAAGTTGTATGCCATCAGTGCGCCGTCGGTGCCATATGCCATTGCAACATTAACGCCGTCTGCGCCTTCGTTCAGTGCCTGCTCAGTCTGTGCCGGGGTTGCACCAGCGATGATCAACAACTGATCTTCCGTCAGGTCGAAGCCATACAGGTTCTCGAAGGACGCAATGCCGTCAGGGCGCTGTGCGAACTCGTCACCTGTTGCCATGTATACCTCGCCACCCTCATTGACATAGGTTGCGAAGTCTTCTACGGTGAACAGACCGTTCTCGTCTGCGAACTCAGACGTTATGGCGAACGCGTAGGTGTTGTTTGCCGGTGCGGGCAGCAGCCAGTGCAGGTCGTTGATTGCTGCGTCGTATGCGCTTACGAGGCTGTAGCCGACAACGCGGTCACGAGATGCCTCTTCTGGGAAGGATACCCATTCGACTTCGTTAAAGTGGTTGGTTACACCAGTGCCAGTATATTCTGCGTAAATGTCAATCTCGCCGTTGACCAGGGCGTCGCGGTTAACGGACGTGCTGCCCAGGTTCGTGCGGTCTTCTACTGCATAGCCTGCGTCTTCAAGCGCGATGAGCATAATCTGTCCAAGCACGATCTGCTCAGTGAACTGCTTAGAGCCGATGCGGATGGGGTCGTCCTGCGCGGATACTGCGCCGAACGCGCCAAACATTACGCCTACGAGAATAAGCAGTACGGTAAGCTTACGCATGTAGTAACTCTCCTTCTTGTAATTATACGATTGTGCACACAAAGACACATTTCCAACCTCTAGGTACCCAACCTCAAACAGTACTCAGGCACGCGACATTGATCTGTGCTACGTCGTAGTACTGCCGGAAATAGTCAGGGCGCAGTGCCCTGCGGGCTAACTAATTGTGGTCTGTGTATTTGGTGTCACGCGCATAATATAACGGAAAATTCGCGGGACTTCAAATTAAATAGCCTGCTACGATGATACTGCTTGAAATTCAAATAGAAATTTTACGCAGAACCGCTTGATTGCACCCAAAAAGTGTGGTTTGCCGTGATTACTCGCCCGTGTACGTCTGCTGGAGGTAGGGGATTAGCCCGCCTGCACGCACAATTTGCTGCACGCTTTCTGGCAGGCGCGGGAAGGTAAACGCCCGACCACTGGCGGTGAGCGTGGCGTTTTCCACATCAATTTGAATGTCGTCGCCGTGCGTGATGTGTGGGATTGCTGCCGGGCACTCCACCACCAGCAGCCCATTGTTGATGGCATTGCGGTAGTAGATGCGTGCGAACGACGACGCCACCACTGCATAGACGCCCAATTCAACCAGGCATGTGACCGCCTGCTCGCGGCTGCTGCCATTGCCCCAGTTGCGCCCCGCCACGATCACATTGCCCGGTTGTGCGTTTGCTGCGAACGCCGGATCAAGGTCTTCCAGGGCGTGGCGTGCCATCTGCGCCCGGTCAGTGACAGTGTAGGTGTACTTGCCTGGGAAAATCACATCGGTGTTGACGTTGTCGCCGTACTTCCACACGCGGTGGGTACTCATACGTGCATCTTCCTCAAAACTTTTCTACAGATCGTCCGGATGGATAATTTGCCCGGCGAGCGCACTTGCCGCCACCACCGCCGGATTTGCGAGGTAAATCTCGGCGTTGCGCTCGCCCATGCGCCCCTGGAAATTACGGTTCGCGCTGCTGATGCACACCTCGCCCGGTGCCAGCACGCCCATGTGGTTCCCCATGCAAGGTCCGCAGCCCGGCGTGCCAATAGTCGCCCCCGCCGCGATCAGATCGCCCAGGATGCCGCTGTTCGCCGCATCTTGCATCACTCGCGCCGATGCGGGCACCACCAACAGACGTGTGCGCAGGCGCTTGCCCCGCAGTACATCCGCCGCCGCCGCGAGATCTTCTAAGCGACCGTTGGTGCAGGTGCCGACGAACCCTACATCCACGCGCTGCCCAGTGACCTGCGACAACGAGACCGCGTTTTCCGGGTGGTGGGGGCGGCTGATGATCGGCTCAATCGTGCTCAGGTCAACCGTGTGGTGAGCAGCATAGGTCGCGTCCGCGTCTGGGTAGATTGCCCCGTCGCGCATCTGCGCAATGTGCGCGTCTACTGCGCCCGCATCGGGTTCACTGCGTTGCAACTGCGCTGCAAGCCAAGCAAACGTCACGTCATCCGGCGCAATGTAGGCGTTTTTTGCGCCCATCTCCGCCATCATATTGGGTAGCACGGCGCGGCTGTCTACGCTGAGCGTATGTGTACCCTCACCATCGAACTCCACCGCCATGTAGTTGGCACCGTCCGCGCCCAACGCGCCGATGAGGTGCAGTGTGAAGTCCTTGCTCATCACGCCGCGCCGCAGCGCCCCCGTCAGCGTTACCCGTAATGTTTCCGGCACGCGCAGCCAGAGTTGCCCCGTCGCCCACACTGCCGCGACTTCCGTGCGCCCAATCCCTGCGCCGAACGCGCCCAGCCAACCATAGTGCGTGCTGTGGCTGTCTGCGCCGACGAGCAGTTTGCCCGGTGTGACGAGTGCTTCCTCACATAATACCTGATGACAAATCCCGCGCCCCACCTCAAAGAAGTGGGTAATGCCCTGTGCCGCCACAAACTTGCGAACCTCGTCGTGCAGTTGGGCGTGCTTGGGCGTGGGCGCAGGCGCAGAGTGATCCAGCGTGACCGCGACGCGCTCCGGGTACTTGAGCTTGCCATGTGGCAACTGCGCGAAGATACGGGCAATGGCGGCGGTGTTGTCGTGGCTAAGCACAACATCAGGTTGTATGTCCAGCACATCACCCGCCCTAACAGACTGAAGCCCCGCCTTCTGCGCTAGTATCTTCTCTGTGAACGTCTTGCCCATAGGCTATGCCTGCTGCGGCGCGGGTGCGTGTTCCGCTGCGCGATGCAAAATCGCGTCCACATCGTCCATGCCAATGCGTCGCTCGTCTGCAAGTGCCTTGACCTGTGCCGTCGCCGCCCGCAGATCGCTCTCATCCAGTGGTAGCCCCAGGTGCGCCGCCCGGTCACGTACGGCGTTCCAGCCGACCAAGCGATGCGCAATGCCCAGCGTGCGCTCCATGCCGAAGTCCGCCGGGTCGATTGCCTCATAGCTGGTAGGGTTTGCGAGCACTGCCTTGGTGTGTACGCCCGCTTTGTGGTGGAACGCTGCGTCTCCGGTCACGGGGTTGTTAAACGGCACATCAATGCCAACTTTGCTTGCCACCAAACGCTCAAGTTCGTACAGTGCAGGCAGTTTGTAGTCACGCACCAATTCGTGATCCATCGTGTACAGGCGGGCGATCAGCCCACCCAGCGACGTGATGCCATTGCGCTCGCCAATGCCGAGCACCGTGGTGTCGATGTGGGTTGCGCCTGCTTGCAGCGCACACAACGCATTGGCAACCGCGCAGCCACTGTCGTTGTGACCGTGGAACTCAATATCGCAGGAGACGGTTTCCCGCAGACTGCGGATGAGATTGTACGTGCGCATGGGGTCGGCAATACCGACCGTATCGGCAACGCCCACGCGGTCTACGCCAGCGAGGTCTACGGCGCGGTACACCGTGAACACATCGGCGAGGTTGCTGCGGAAGGTGTCTTCTGTGCTGAAGCGCGTTTCTATGTTTTGTGACTTGAGCCAACTGACGATTTC
>CAYVGI010000062.1:0-3120 GCA_964451095.1 uncultured Anaerolineaceae bacterium | reverse complement strand
AGCTCCAGGTACTCCACGCCGAACTCGTCCAGCGCCTTTGCGATCTCCAGCTTGTCTGCCGAGTTGAAGTGCGCCCCGGCAAACTGTTCGCCCTCGCGCAGCGTGGACTCGATAATGTGAAATTCACCGATTGCGTTGTGTTGCGTCGTAAACATGTTCTCTCACCAATCCCATTAAAAGCGATAAAGTTTGTTCGTGCACTGTAGCTTACGGGTTGTCCGCGCCAGGGGCGTGCATCTCGCCCGCCAGCCGTGCCAGCGCCCGCGCCAGCACGCGCACTGCCCGTCCATACTCGTCTAAATCGAGGTGTTCGTTCGGCGTATGATCCAGGGCACTATCCCCCGGACCGTACGCGATGATCGGGCAGTTCCAGCGCGGACCGACGACGTTCATGTCTGACGTGCCGGTTTTGTACACCACGCGCGGCGTACCACCTTCGGCACGGATGGCACCGCGCATCGCCCGTGTGATAGAGGTGTTTTTCTCCGCCACAAACGGGTACTCTCGCCCAAAAGGGCGTACCTGCTCATCTACGCTTGCAGGCAGAGCATCGGTTATCTGCTGCGGCGTGATGCCCGGCGGCAGGCGGAACCCCACCGTCATTTTGCCCCACTGGTGCGTGCCGTTGTTGCTCGTCCCCGTGTTGATTTCCCGAATCGAGGCGTCCAGCCGCCCAAAGATGGATTCGGTGTCGCCGTTTACGCCATCTACGTAGTGTTGCACGCCCTGCCAATAGGCAAAGGCACGCTCTGCCGCTGTGGGCACATCGCCTGCGCTGTGAGTGAAGTCACCCTCCCACGTCCACTCCAGCAGCAAGCGCCCCTTGTAGCCGAGCGTCATACGATCCCAGTTGGACGGCTCCCCAATGAAGCACAGGCGCGGTGTGTATTCGTTTACCGCATAGTGAGCGCCCGCACTGGTCGATGCCTCCTCCTCCACTGCACCGATAACGATTAGCCGCACACCCGCTGGCAGGTGCTCACGGGCGTGCAGGGCAGCAACTGCAAACGTACACAGCGGTCCCTTCGCGTCTACGCTGCCCCGCCCGTACAGCGTGCGCCCGTCTACGCGCACGGGTGGCATACCGGGGAATGTGTCGATGTGACCGAGCAGCGCAATATCCTGCGTGCCGTCACCCGCGCCAATGACCCCTACGGCGTTACCCGCCTCATCCACGAACGACTCATCGTAGCCGTTGTCGCGCATCCAGCTTACCAGCAGGTTCACCGCATCTGCTTCCTGGCGGCTTTCGCTCGGCGTGGCAACAAGGTCGTGCAGGAGTTGCTCTGCAATTTCGGAGCTGATTATCGTGTCTGTTTGCTGCATCGGGCTATTTCTCGATTCTGTAGGCGGGTTCGTTTTCAAATCGGGAGGGCAGACAAGTTGCATTGTCTAGGCACTCACTGATGTAATCCGATACAGTCTGTCCGACGATAGCGTTACGCTGCGGTGAGTAGTGACCGCCGGGCATCCAGTCCGCAGGGTCAAACACGTCAAACGTCTCAGAGACATCAATCAGGTGATACCGCTCGTTCCAGCCTTCGAGCAATTGCTCGTATGGCAGTTCACGCTCAGCAGTAATTGCACGCACATCCAGATTGCCCGGCAGATAGGCGACCATGAAAACGGTGTCCTCTGCCTCTACATCCGCAGCAAACTGTGAGACGAGTGCATCTGTCAGTTGCAGGTAGGCGTCACGTTCGTACACGGGCAGCACATCATTGTAAATGGTGTTGATGTCTGCCGCGATGTCATCGACAACACCCAGGAACCGTGAATGCAGCCACCAGGGCGAATCTAGCATCCGCTGGTAGTGATATTCGTGTGCCGCCAGCTCATGATCTGGAAACTGGCGCATCACATCAGCCAGTTCATCCTGGGATAGAGCCGGCTGGTTGACCAGGCTTAAGCTAGCATCATCTGCTAAAGCAAAGCGTGGCTTCGAGTAGAGCATGTTGGCGTTCGGTAGGTAGATGGGGCGGATAACATTCACATTGCGCAGCATGTTCTCCGGTAGGAAGCCCACGACAACAATATCGGGGGCATAGCCTGCCCCGAGTGCCTGCCAGCGGAGATATGCTTGATCGGTTCCGTAGGCGTTCACCCCAAAGTTTATGACTTCCGCCCGCACGCCCTGCTCCACCAAGGTGTTTTCCAGGACGGTTGCCCACATATCCGTGTTGCTTACTTCATCCCCCGCCGTGAAAGACCCACCAAACAGGGCAATACGCAGCGTGTCGTCAGCAGGTTGTTCTGTGTATTCTCGGTCTGCACGGATGCCAACGCTATTGGACTGCCACAAACCATCAATGCTGGTGTGGTCGGGGCGGGGCACCCAGCCCATTTGCGCATCGTAGATAAACGTCCGCAAGATGTTTTCTTCCACCTCAATGCGTTCAATCTCCTCGATGCGCGTCTCTAATTGCTGGATAGGCAGTTCATAGGGACGTAGGCGACTGCCCTGGAAGTAAAACTGCCCGTCGGCATCCGTAGTGCCGACCACCCGAACGCCAACCTCCAGCATGGCGAGCACAAACACCACTGAGAACGTAACCCGCACCAACCGACGCCGCATCTTCCTGCTCATGTGCCTTACCCTGCCACCTCATCGAGCGCGGCACGGATCGCATCGCGCACCTCGGCAAGCTGTGCCTGGGTGATAATCAGCGGGGGCAGCAAGCGCAGTACGGTTGCTCCCGCGGGCAGCGCCAGCACACCCCGCTCTTGCAAAGACTTCAGCACGGGTGTTACACGCCCGCGCAGTTCGAGTCCGATCATCAGCCCGCGCCCGCGCACCTCGCGCACATAGGGGTGATCCATCGCCCGAAGTTCATCCATCATCCACGCGCCTAGCGCCGCGCTACGACCGGGCAGGTCTTCATCGCGCATGGTGCACAGTGTGGCAACCGCTGCCGCACATGCCAGCGGGTTGCCACCGAAGGTGCTGCCGTGGCTGCCGCCGGGGATTTGACCCAGTGCGCCGCGCCATGCAACTGCGCCCATCGGCACGCCGCCTGCAATACCTTTGCCCAAGGCGATGACGTCCGGCAATACACCTGCGTGCTGGAAACCGAACCAACGCCCGGTGCGCCCAAAACCCGTCTGTACTTCGTCCAGCAC
>CAYVGI010000061.1:0-26329 GCA_964451095.1 uncultured Anaerolineaceae bacterium | reverse complement strand
GCCCGCAGCAGCCCGTGTTGGCTGTAGCGCCCGGCCTCCACCCGCAGCAGCCCGGCGCGGGTCAGGTCGGTCAGGGCGTCGTCAGTATCGTCCTCGTCGTCGTCACCCCACACAGCGCTCGCCGCCGCCTCGTCAAACGTGCCCTCGACCGCAAACACGCCGGTCGCCCGGTAGCGCCGCTGCAAGTCCGGCGTGAGGTCGTCGTAGCTCAGGCGCAGGCACAGTTCCAGGTTCAGGTTCTTGTCGGTCTCGTCCAGCTTCAGCGTCTTGTCGAAGTATTTGCCCTTCTCCAAGCGGCCCAGCAGGCGCGGCGCGTGGTCCAGGTCGCGCTCAGCAAGTAGAGCGGCCGCCAGGCTCACTGCCAGCGTGTGCCCGCCTAAAAGCTCGACAATCGTCTTGCACGCCGGCGGTAGGTCAGCCGGGGCCACAACCCTATCTTCGCTACTCACACGCCCGGCAACCAACGTCAGCCCCTCGGCGGTGGTCATGCTCATCAGGCGTTCTCCCCCTGCGTCCAGCTTGGCGGCCATGTTTCCGCTGCGGGTGGTCACCAGCAGGCGGCAGCGCGTGCCCATCAGCCGGAAGTCCTGCGCATGGGCGTGGTTCCACACGTCGTCCAGTACGATTAGCGCCCGTTTGTCGCTCAGCACGGCGGCCAGCCGTCCGGCGGCGGTTTTCTGGTCGCGGTATTCGTTACGGTCGTCGCCAAACGCGGCCCCCACGCTGCCCATCAGCGCCAGCACATCCGGCGTTTGCCCCACCTCCAGCCAAAACACCCCATCCGGGAAGGCGCGGCGTACCTCACACGCACGGCTCAGCGCCGTCGCCAGGGTGGTTTTGCCCACCCCGCCTACCCCGTCAACGGCAGTGGTGGCATCTATGGCGCTGGTCACCACCACTGGCCTGTCCGCGTCCGCCAGCAGCCGCCCGCGCACCGTGGCGGTGGCGGCGCGCTCCACATAATACGATGGGGTCGGCGGCACGCCGTAGAGCGTGCCCAGCGGTGCAGGTGCGTCACCCAGTATACGGGCGACCTCCGCAAGGGCTTCTGCCTCGGCGCGTTCTGTGCGGCAGTCAACCGCGTGCAGCTTGCGCAGCGGCGCGGGCACGTCACCATAAGCGCCCAGTCGCAGCAGCGGCATCACCCGCTTGCACGTCTTGTGCGCATATTCCCACTCCGCCCGCACATAATCCGACGTCAGCGCCCTCGGCCCCACCACCAGCAGCAGCGTATCTGCCGCGTTAATCGCCTCCCGAATCTCCGCCAAAAAGCTCTCACCCCGGTTCGGCATACGCTCCCGGTCGAACCACGCATCAAACCCCGCGTCGGTCAGGTGCGCGTACAGGCGGCGCGTAAACGCCTCGTCGTCCTTACGCGCATAGGAGAGCAACACCTTGCGCGGGTCAATTTTGGGCGGCGGCTCCACCGGGTAATTCCCAAAAATCACGGTGCCATGGAAGTTCTGTGTGCCACCCATGTTAACGTTACCGCCCGCAACACCGCCGCCCACATTGATGTTCGTCTCGTCAGCCATTCCCCACACTCCGCTATCAATCCCGTTTACCTAGCAACTCCCATAATACCCCCATCGAACAAAACGCGCACATCCCCACCCAGGGCTTTTGCAAAGTCCGCATTTCAATTAACGGGGACAGAGTCCCCGTACCCGTGCAAAGGGTTTTCACCCTTTGAACCCATCTTCTCGGACGCAGTGCGTCCGAAATGGCAAGTTTTTGTCCGCTTTTTTCAAAAAGCGGCGGGTTTGGGCAGCGCCCAGGCAAGCTATCTACGACTCTGCAATAGCCGTGCATCCCCACCGCCACAGGTCGCCACCCACCGCCCAACACCACCCGCTAGCCACCCATCGCTCACCGCCCGCCGCAAATCTTCGCACAAATGTCCACCACCCCGCCCCCAAAATCCCGTACACTGTTCCCACACCCTCGGCAGCCCCCGGACCTCACCGCGGCGGCAAATGTGAAAATAACCGGCGCCGCCGCCACCCCCTAATCCCCGCTGACGGGTTGCGGTGCGCCCAGTGCCTGTGCCAGCGCCTCGCTGTACACCTCAACTGCTGCGTCCACCTGCTCGCGGGTCACCACCAGCGGCGGTATCCAGCGCAGGGTGTTGCCGTAGGTGCCACAGCTCAGCAGCAGCAGCCGTCGCTCCAGGCACGCTGCCAGCACCGCCTTCGTCACATCCGGCAGCGGGTTGTGCTGCTCATCCCGGAACTCCACCCCAACCATGAGCCCGCGCCCGCGCACATCGCTCATCTGCGGGTAAAGTTCCTGCAAGCAGCGCAGGCTGCCTCGCAAGTGCTCGCCCATTGCCGCAGCGTTGGCGGGCAGGTTCTCGTCCTTCATCACCCGGATGGTCTCTGCGGCGGTGGCGGCGGCAAGCGCGTTACCCCCGTAGGTGCCCCCGTGGCTGCCCGGCGTCCACTTCTCCATCAGTTCACGCGGCGCACCAATCGCACTGATGGGGAAGCCGCTGCCCAGCCCCTTCGCCATGATGATGATGTCCGGCTCAATCTCCGCCTGCTCAAAGCAGAACATCGTGCCCGTGCGCCCAAAGCCGCTCTGCACCTCATCTGCAATGAACAGAATGCCGTAGTGCTGGCACAGCGCTGCCGCCGCCCGCATAAAGCGGGTGGGCGCGGGGACGTAGCCACCTTCGCCCAACACCGGCTCGATGACCAGTGCGGCGGTTTCTTCGGGCGCGGTCTGGCTTTTTAGCAGCAGCTTAAGCTGATCCAGGCAGTAGTCCACAACGTCGTCTTCGCTCATGCCCATGCCCTTGTACCCGTGCACATACGGGTAGGGTGCCACGAACGCGCCGCCCGGCAGCGGCTGGTAGCCCGCCCGGTAGACTGTTTTGCTGTTGGTCATCGCCATCGTCAGGGCGGTGCGCCCATGGAAGCTGCCCTGGAATGTGATGACGTTGGTGCGCCCGGTCGCCTGGCGTGCTAGCTTAATCGCGCCCTCGGTTGCTTCTGCGCCGCTGTTGGAGAGGAAGAAGCAGTCGATGTGTGGGGGCGTGACCGTGTTGAGTTCGTTCACGACGTCCAGGGCAGCGGGGCTGATGACGGTGTTAATCTGCCCGTGGATGAGCGTTGCTGCCTGCTGCTGGATTGCCTTGACAATGCGCGGGTGGCAGTGCCCGGTGTTCACCACACCGATGCCGCTGGTGAAGTCGATCCACTGGTTGCCGTCCGCATCATAGTAGTAGATGCCCTCGGCGCGGACGGGTTGCATGTGCGTGAGGTGCGTCCACGCCGGGGAGAGGTGGTACATAGGGTCGTGTGTCATGGGGTTACTCCTGCAAACGATAATTTCGCGCCATTATAGCGCAGCGGGGCGCAAAGTCATTGAACTCGATCACGCACCCTCGCCTGGGAACGGCGATAAAAATTAGTTAATCGAAACTTGCCCGGCATTAACGAAAAACGTTGCTGTGCATTAGAATAGGCAGGCACGCAATTGGGCAGCGTACTTGAGGAGCCTGCATGACCGATTTACTGATTTCCTACTCCCGCCAGGACGGTGAGTTTGTGCGCCGCCTGCACGCGGCGCTTACCCAACGCGGGCGCGATGTGTGGGTGGACTTCGAAGATATCCCTATTTCCGCCGCGTGGTGGGAGTCTATCCACGATGCGATTGAGGAAACTAACGCCTTTGTGTTCGTCATCAGCCCGGCGTCTGTTGGTTCGCCCATTTGCAACCTGGAAATTGACGAAGCGCTGCGCAACCACAAGCGACTGATCCCGATTATGCTGCACCCCACCAAGCTCGAAGAAGGGCTGGAGGTTATCTCCCGGCGCACGCTTAGCGATGATGCGCTCGCCGTGTTGGACGGGCGCGAGATTACCGAGGTGGTGCGCAACAACTGGAACGCCATCGCCCGCCACAATTGGATTTCGTTTGACCGCGAAAACGAGTTCGAGCGCAATGTGCAGCGCTTGCTTTCCGCGCTGGATACGGACCTGGAGTACGTGAAGGAGCACACCCGCCTGTTCGTGCGTGCCAACGACTGGGTGCAGCGCCACCGCAACCCGCACCTGCTGCTCGTCGGTACGGAAATCAACGACGCGGAAAGTTGGCTTTCCCACGCAGTAGAAAAAGACCCCAAGCCTACCAGCCTACACGCAGAGTACATCACCCGCAGCCGCCAAAACGCTAACGAACGCCAGCGACGACGCTTTATCCTGCTGACGGTGGGTTTTTTCGTGTCTGTGGCATTAGCAGTGTTGGCATCATTCCTGGCGTTTTATGCCAATACCCAGCGCACCATTGCCGTACAAAACGCCAACACTGCCGCCACTGCCCAATCCGAGGCGGTGTTCCAGGCGGATGTTGCCGCCACAAATGCCGCTGCCGCAAACATCAATGCGGAACGCGCCAACAGCCTGCTGTGGAGCAGCTACGCCCGCCAAACACTAGATGACGGTGAGGGCGTGCTGGCGCTGGCGTTGGCGCTAGAAGCAGCGACTATTGATGACGTTCCGCCGCTTGCCCAGCAGACCCTGGCAGAAATCGCCTATGCACCCGGACCGCGGCAGCGCATCCTGACCGGTGGTGACACCGTGAACGAGGTCGCGTTTAGCCCTAATGGGCAGCTTGCCGCGTTGGGGCTGGCGAACCAGCGCGTGCTGTTCGTTGACCTGGAAAGCGGCGAAGTCGTCAGCACATTCGAGGACACGGGCGGG
Organism: uncultured Anaerolineaceae bacterium; assembly: GCA_964451095.1. Taxonomy (GTDB): domain Bacteria; phylum Chloroflexota; class Anaerolineae; order Aggregatilineales; family Phototrophicaceae; genus DAOTTY01. Next base: position 21,623 of record CAYVGI010000061.1, on the reverse strand, counting down.
TTGGTGTCTACGCTTGCCTACGGCGCGGACGGGCGCACGGTGTTGGTCGCGGCGGTGAACACCCTAACGCTTTTTGATGTGGAGACGGGCGAGGTGCTGCGCACCATGCAGCACGGCACGGGCACGCTGGTGCAGTCGGTCGCCATCAGCCCGGATGGCACGCGGGCGCTATCAGGTGCGCTGGATCGTAACGCCATCCTGTGGGATTTAGAAACGGGCGAAGCGCTGCAAACACTTTCCGACCACATTGACCCGGTCATAAGTGTGGCGTTTAGCCCGGATGGCACGCAGGCGCTTTCCGGCAGTGAGGACGACACCGCAATTTTGTGGGACTTGGCAGCGGGCGAAGTTGTGCGGCGCTTCCAGGAGCAGTCTGGGGTGTTCAGTGTGGCGTTTAGCCCTAGCGGGCGCACGATGGTGACGGGCACGCAGCTTGGCGACCTGAGCTACTGGAACCTGGAAAGCGGCGAGCGCATCCACCGCTTTGACGGCACGAGCGGCGTCGGGCACACCCTGCCCGTGCATCAGGTGGCGTTTAGCCCGCAGGGCAGCACCGTCATCAGCGGCTCTGAGGATGGATTGGTCATTCTGTGGAATGTCGTCACCGGGGCAGCACAGCGCGTATTCGATGCGCACACGGACAGCGTGAACAGTGTGGCGTTTAGCTCAAATGGCGACACGGCGCTTTCTGGTGCGGGGGACGGTGTGGTGTACTGGTGGAGCGTGACCACGGATGCGGTGTCCACGCGGTTTGGCGGCGAGCACGAGACCGAAATCCTGAGCGCTGCCTACAACCCCGATGGCACCGAACTGCTGGTGAGCAGCCTGGACGGAAGCAAGCTGCTGCTGTGGGACACATCCGCCGGGGAAGTGATACAGGACTACTTCGACCCGTCGCGCACGCGCCCCATTAACGCGGTTGCCTTCCTGCCGGACGGTGAGCGCTTTGTGACCGCAGCTGATGATGGCACGGTGGGCGTGTGGGACAAAGCAGCGGGCACCGTGCAAACCACGTTCGAGCAGCACCAGAGCGCCGCCATATCAATCGCCGTCAGCCCCGACGGGACGCGAGTGCTCTCCGGGGACGAGGACGGTGTGATTTACCTGTGGGAGACGGAAACCGGCACGGTGCTGCACATGCTGAGCGACGGCAGCGACGAGAACGGGCATCGGCGGGCGGTGCTCAGCCTGATGTTCAGCGCGGACGGCACACAGGTGCTTTCCGGCTCAGAAGACCGCACCATGATCCTGTGGGATGCTGCCACAGGCAACGCGATACGCACATTTGGTGGGCAGAACGGGCGCGTGCTAGCGGTGGGCTTTGGCAACGAAAATGAAAGCAATGCAGATGCGCTCTACTCCGTGACGAACAGTGACACCCTGTTTGTGTGGGATGCCAATACCGATACACCGATCACCCAACTTGGCATCGGCGTAGAGGGCGAGGAGCGCACAGTGAGCGCGGCGGCGTTTGCGGCTGGTGGCGGGGCGCTGCTGGTGGGGCGTGCAGATGGCAGTGTGGCGCTGTGGGATCTGGTGGAGGGGCGCCCGATTGCGCAGTACGCCCTGGATGCGGGCACGGGCAGCGACCAGATTAGCACGCTGTCTTTTAACGCGGCGGGGGATGCGGCGGCGGTTGGCACACGCGGTAGTGACCTGCTACAAATCCGGACGTTGGGGCTGGATGCGCTGATCGCCTGGGCGCAAGAGAACCGCTACGTGACGGACTTCAACTGCACCGAGCGCGAAGCGTACAACATTATGCCGCTGTGCGAGGGGGAGACGCTGCCCACGCAAACACCCGCTGCGCTCGCTGTGATGGGCGGGTAGGTCTGGTCTCGGTGGCAGCGCGTGTATATGTTATGCGTGATACCCAATCCCATTTTCCGTCACCCGCCCGATTTTGCTTGACGCAGCGGCAGGCGTGATCTATGCTCTACACAACGAATGAATACATGTTCATATGTTTACATGACCAGTGACATCTGCGGTGAACCCCACATAGATGATATCCAGCAGGAGCAGGAGCGTAGGCTGCCGGAGCGGCACGTAAAGCGCCTGTCCGAGTTGTATAAGGCGCTGGGGGATCCAACTCGGATCCGCATTATCTCTGCGCTGTCGGTCAGCGAGTTGTGCGTGGCGGATATTGCCACGCTGCTGGACATGAACCAGTCTGCTATCTCTCATCAACTGCGGGTACTGCGCTCTGTGGGGTTGGTGACGTACCGCAAAGAGGGCAAGCATGTGATCTATGAACTGGATGACGACCACGTCCACAGCATCTTTGACAGTGGACTTGAGCACATTAATCACCAAAACGAGTAAGCAAATCAGGAGCAACGCAATTATGGCACACGATATTCACAAGCCCCACACCCACACCCACAACGCGTTCTGCGGTCACACGCGCATCCAGCACGGCGACCATGTGGACTACCTGCACGATGGTCACCTGCACCACGGGCACGACGACCACTACGATGAGCACGTGATTGAAATTAGCGACACCAACCCGGCGGAGTGCGCCCCGGTGGAGTGCAAGTGCGACCACATCGACTGCGGACACGAGCTGGTACCGCACGGCGATCACTTTGACTTCCTGGTGGATGGTCGCCTGCACCACAAGCACGGCGACCACTGCGACGACCACGGACCAGTCACTGTCGTCAGCTAAACTGCAGTGCGACAATACCTGCACGGGTTCCCACACGGGAGCCCGTTTTTTGTTCCCAGCCCACGGATACTAGCCCACCGCCCCACGCTCTCTAGCGAAAGCTGCCGTACAGCTGCGCCGCCACCCCCGACGGCGACACCGTTTACGCTTACATAAACTGACCGGGGAGGTAGAAGAACACACCGTCGTCAACACGTTTGTGCACGACGATGACCAGATCGTGTACCTCACCATCGACGGCGAGGAAATCGAGACGACGCCGTGGCAGCACCGTTCCGCACAAGTTCCCCCTACCACCTGCCAAACACCACCGCCGACTGCTATTCCGCGACGCGCCACACCCACACCGCTGCTGCCTCACCACCCGCTGCCACGGTGCCACCATCCGCAGAGAAGTCCACCGCGTTGAGCGAGAGCGCCGCTTCGTCCGCTGTGTACTCGGCAAGCGGGGTGCCGTCAGTAGCATCCCACAGGCGCAGCACGCCATCAAAGCCAACCGACGCCAACACATCGCCGGCGGGGGCAAATGCCACATCGAACACCCCGCCGCTGTGTGCTGCATCCACGGTGTAGAGCGTATCGCCCGTGTCCGCATCCCATACGATGAGCGCCCCATCACCGCCGCCAGTGGCAATGCGCGTGCCGTCGGCGTGGTAGGCGACGCTGTGTACGGTTCCTGTGTGCGCTGCCAGCGTGAGCCGTGTATCGCCCGTTTCGGTGTCCCACACCAGCGCCCGGTCTGATGGGAAGCCGTGCCCGGCGGCAATGCGCGTGCCGTCGGGACTGTACGCCAGTGATGTGACTTGCAGGGCATCTGCGGGGATGGTGCGCTGCGGTTCGCTGATTAGGTCGGCGACGGTGGGCGGGGTGGTGTACACGCGCACGGTGCCGTCACCGACCGCCAGCGCGAACGTGTTACCGTCCGGGGCAAACACGCCGTCATTGAACGCTGCCAGCGCCACAATGGGGGCACCGCGCGTGCGCGACGGCACATCCCACAAAAACGCCTCATTTTGAAAGCCTGTCGTTAGCACGGTCGCGCCATCCGGGGAGACGGCAACAGAGCGCACCTGGGTCATCTGCCCGTCCAGCACCCACACTGCTTCGCTTGCATCTAAATCCCACAGGCGGGCGGTAATGTCGTCGCTCGCGCTGAGCAGGTCGCCGTCGGGTGTGAAGGTGAGGTCGTTAATAGTCAGGTCGTGCCCCACCAGCGTTTGCACGAGCGTGAGATTGACCGCGTTTGCCGGGGTGATGGGTTCGGGGGTGTCCTGGGCAGTGGTGGGCAGCGCCGCCATCAACAGCAGGCAGCAGGCGAGGCAGCGCCCCGCCCACCGATACGGCAGATTATACATACTCTGCTGGGTTGCCACGGGAGCCACGCTTGCCGTCTGGCCAGACGGTGCTCTCATCAAACTTTACATTATCCACATTGGCACCGCTCAGGCTGGAGTCCAGCAGGTTCGCGCCGTTGAACACAGCACCGCTGAGGTTGGTGGATGTGAGCCGTGCGCCCTGCAAGTTTGCGCCAGAAAGGTTCACGCCTGCCATGTTCGCCCCGTTGAAGTCGCAGCCGACTGCTTGCACCACGGTCAGGTTGCTGTAGGGCATACTGGCGGAGCGCAAAATCGCTTCGCGCAGGGTTGCACCTTGCAGGTTCGCGCCGCGCAGCAGCGCCCCCTCCAGGTTCAGGCGTGTCATGTTCAACGCGGAAAGGTCTACACCGCTCAGGCGCGGGTTTGCCCCGGCGGAGACCAGTGCGAGGATGAGCTGCTGCCGATTAATTTCTGCCATTGTGGGTCATCTCCTCTCGGTAGTAGGTAATCACCTGGTCAATCGTTTCGTCCAGGCTCGTAGTAGGTTCCCAGCCAATTGTAGCGCGGATTTTCTCTACCGACGGCACACGGCGGCGGAAATCTTCAAATCCGGACTCATACGCCTGCTCGTAGGGCACCAGCTTGATCTCTGATGCGCTATCTGCGCGGTCGCGGATGCGCTGTGCCAGTTGCAGGATGCTCACCTCTTCTCCGCTGCCGATGTTAAACACTTCCCCGGCGACGAGCGCGGTGTCCGCCTCGATTAGCCCGTGCAGCGCCCGGATGACATCGAACACGTTGCCAAAGCAGCGGGTTTGCTGCCCGTCCCCGTAGACCTGGATTGGTTGTTGGCTGAGTGCCCAGCGGACAAAACGCGGCACCACCATACCATACTGCCCGCTTTGGCGCGGACCGACCGTGTTGAACAGGCGCACGATCGTCACGGGCAGGTCTGCCTCTTTGTGGTACGCCAGCGCCAGGAACTCGTCAATTGCCTTGCTGGCGGCGTAGCTCCAGCGGTTGCGCGTGGTGGGACCGAGCAGGCGGTCGTCTTCCTCTTTGAAGGGCACGCTCACGCCCTTGCCGTACACCTCGGAGGTGGACGCGATGAGCACACGCTTGCGGTAGCGGCGGGCAGCTTTCAAGATCATCTCTGTGCCGCCGATGTTGACCTCTATGGTGTCTATGGGGGATTCGATAATGCGCTGCACCCCGACCATTGCCGCCATGTGGTAGATGACATCACACTCGCTGACCATGCGGTCGGTGACGTGCAGGTTGCGGATGTCCTCAATGGCGTAGCGAAAGCCGGGCGTGCCTTCCAGGTGGGCGATGTTCGCAAAGCGCCCGGTCGTCAGGTTGTCTATGACCGTGACCTGATAGCCATGTTGCAGCAGCCGCTCTGCCAGGTGGCTGCCGATGAAGCCCGCCCCGCCGGTAATGAGTGCGTGGGTCATGTGAGGAACCGTCTCCAACCGCTCTTGTGTCAAACAGGCGGCAATCTTAACCTGAAACGGGGGGTAGCACAACACGGCGGTGCGCTTGCGAATCGCTCCATTGCGCTGATGGAGAGGAGACCGGGTACCACGGGGTCGTCTCGATTCCCTCGCCGTTGATGGTGAGGTAGACGGGGGCGTTTCAGATGAATAGCAGTTTCATCTCCGGCTCAAAGCCGGAGCCTACCAATACCGCCCAGAAGCAGCAAATTTAGCTGTTTGGCTTTCAGCCAACAGTGAGAAGACTGGCGACTGTGTATCAAGACATTTTGTTTACCAAAATATTGAAATACACCCACGTATAAGTTGTTCAAAGCAGTGGTTCCTCTTATTGCACTCTCTCTGTACACTTTCACTGTTAAGTCATGAACTGGATCAGTTACCAAATCCAAATCTATCACGTAAGCAGGCACATCTGGGGTCTTCCATTGCCTAATTACCTCCTAGTCCCCGTCCAATGACAGGATCATGTCGCCGGGTTGCAGTTCACCCGCGTCTTCCCAACACGGGATCGTACGATCAGCAATCCACCCTTTGCGCCCCCACCCCTTTGCGCTAAAAGATATGCCCTGTGAACCCGCATGGAACCCGAAGCCGATGACAACCAACGCCTCTGAGACGATGAACGTGACGCGCACCGCCGCGACTGCCCGCCCACGCATCAGCGTTACCACGCTTATCCCGTACACGGTTGCGCTAGCGGTGATTGTAATCGTCTATGGGCTGCAAAGCTATAACATTGGGTTTGAGAACGGACACCACGGCTGGCCCTCCGTGCACGGGCTGGCGATCTTCAGCCACGTTTCGCCAGAGACGCGCTTTGTAGGGCACGCGCAGGTGTTCGTCAACGCGGATGGCACGCTGAGCTACGACTACTTCGACCGCTACCCGCTGTTTTTCGGGGCGTTCATGCGCGTGTTTTTCACGTTCACGGACGACCTGCCCACGGAAATCATGATCTTCCGCTACGTGATGAACACAGTCTTCCTGCTGACGATGTTCGCGGGGTATCGGCTGGTGCGGCTTTTCGTAGATGATGTGCTGCTGGCGCTGGGGATTACGGTCACGGTGTTTTCCAGTTTCTACGTCGTCTACTACAAGGACATGATTCACTACGACCAGCCCGCGCTGCTGGGGATGCTGTGGTTGCTGGTGGCGATTGGGCGTTACACGCTGGGGCGCGGCGCACGCTGGCACGTCTATGCGGTGGCGCTGGCGGCAGTTGCGATGGGGCGTGGGTATGCGTCGTTGTTTGTGCTGGGCGTGTGGTTCCTGGCGGAGAGCGCACCGATATTATTGGGGCGTGGCGCGGTGGGGGTAGGGGCAAAATCAATCTCGCCCCTACACGGTGAACAAAAAGACGTGACCTCAATCCCTGCCCGCGCTGCCCAAATCTTCCGCACGGATGCGTTCCGTGTGACGGTACTGGCGACGGTGTGGGCGACGGCGCTGCTGGGTTACAACCTCACAGCGGAGCTGAGCTTGCGTGCCGCTGGCGGCGATACGACCGCGCAGCTTGCCGATACCAGCATCTTCAACAGTGCGCGGCGGCGGCTGCCGTTCTTCAATAACGCGTTGGACGGCACGGAAACGCTATCTGAGAGTGGGCTAGAGGGTTGGGCGGGCTTTGCGCTGGTTCAGTTCCAGCGCACGGTGTTGTGGTTTGCGCCGCTGCGCCTGGGCGGGGAGATGCACTGGCGCTACAACCCGTTTGAGTACGATGTGGAGTTCAGTGTGGGGCGCACGGCGGTGGCGGTGGCGCTGTACGCGGTCGTGATTGTGTTCATTGCCCGGCAGCGCGACGCGGCACGGCGCACGCTGGCGATTGTGGCGGCGTTCGGGGGGCTGGCGTGGGTCTTCTTTATGATTAACCTGTCAGCAAAGCACATCTACGTGAGCATGTACAGCTTGGGGCTAACGCTGGTGGCGTGGGTGGCGCTGCTGGGATGGCTGCGCGGGCGGGTGTTACTCACACGGGTGCTGCTGGTGCTGAGCATGACGTTATTCATCGGTGCGAACTGGCAGGCACGCCAAACGCTTAACCAGCAGTCCGGTACGCTGGACGACTACACCTGGGATTTCAACCGCATCACACAGGCAATGCCTACGGAGCACGGCACGGTACACATGGCATACGGGTACTACCGCCCGTGGTGCATTATTAACAACAATCAATGTTACGTGTTGGGCTACTACCTCAGCGACTATCTGCTGACGCGGCACTATGAGCTTGCCGATTATGTGCTGGCACCGCGCCCGTTCCACGTCGCGCCACAGTATGCGCAGGCGGGGGAAACGGTTGACCTGCTGCTGCCACTCAACCCGGAGAACACCGTCACCTACATGATGGACAAGAACGCCGCCCAACCGCGCAGCGCCCCAGCAGATGACGCGGCACTGTTCACGTTTGGGGCGGGGGCAGATAACGCGATGACGCTGGCAGATTGGTCTTTTGTGGGGGATGTGAATGTACCCGCGTGTGGGCGCGTGAGCGTGGAAAGCTGGTGGCAGGCGAACGTTGCCACCGAGGACAACCTGAACATGCAGATTGTGATGGTTGATGCGGACGGTGGCGAAGTGACCGATTCCAATGCACCGCTGGGGCTTTCGCCGACAAGCCTGTGGCAGGCGGGCGCGTTCTCGTTGGATGTGCGCCCGCTGACGGTGCCGTGTGACACGCCGCCGGGGGAGTATCCGCTGATTATGGGCGTTTATGATCCGGACACGTTAGCACCATTGCCTGCCACCGCCGCCGATGGCAACCCTGTGGGCAATCAGGTCTACCTGACGACGCTGTTTGTGCAGTGAGATGAGGGCAGCGTCCCCACAGCTAAAACTTGCACATCTGCCACGGAGGCGCAGAAGCGCGTCCCTACAAGTATCACGATCCCGCCCAAGTTTGTGGTGCGACCGTCCTGTGCACATAGGTGTTTTGGTCGACAATTAGCCGTGGGTGGTCATCTTCAGGATGTCTTTGACCAGTGTTTTGAGCTTGTCGAAGCCGATGGGCTTGACCAGCACCATCGCCACTTTGTCGCTCAGGCTGTTGGCAAGCGCTTCATCGGCAGAGGCAATGACGATAATCGTGTTATCGAAGCGTTCATCGTTAACCATCTGGTCGAGCAGTTCTGTGCCCATAACGCCGGGCATGTGCAAATCTAGCAGCACAAAGTCCGGTACAAACTTCTCCAGCCGATCTTGCGCCAGCTTACCGTTTTGCACCAGTTCCGCCCGGAAGCCGACCTGCTGCACTGCGGTGCGGAACACCAATCCCTGCCCGGGGTGATCTTCGATGATGAGTGCGGTGGGCTTGTTCATGCTGCGTCCTTGTCCTTACGTTCGCTTCCGGTGTCATTTGCTGCTGTTTGCGGGGGTCGTGCCTCGCTGCGGCGCACTTCTGTGGGCAGTGTGACGGTAAATGTGCTGCCCTCTCCCAACTTGCTGTCCACGCTGATCGTGCCGCCCATCAGCGTGACAAACTGCTTGACGATTGCCAGCCCCAACCCCACGCCGCCATAGGAGCGGGTGTTGGTCTCGTCTACCTGGCGGAACGGCTCGAAAATGTGTGCTTGATGCTCCGGGGAGATGCCAATGCCCGTGTCGATGACATCAAACGCCCACTGCTCTGGGGCAGGCGCATAGCCGCGCACAGTCACAACGCCTTTGTCGGTGAACTTGATGGCGTTGGTCACGAGGTTATTGGCGATGTGACGCAGCTTAATTTCGTCGGCGTAGACGGTTTCCGGCAGGTCGTCGGTGCAGGTCACTTGCAGCTTCACGCCGCTTTCCAGCGCACGGGACTCGCACTTGCGGACAGCGTCCTCTAGCAGGGCACGCGGGTTCATCTCTTGGAGTTGCAGCTTGCGCCCCTTGCCGCTGATCTCCCAGCGAGATTGTTCGAGCAGTTCGTTCACCATGTCGTGCAATTCGTAGGCGTATTTGAGGATGTAGTGCACCAGTTCGCGCTGTTCTGCCCGCAATGACTGGCTATTGAGCATCCCTGCCATGCCGATGACCGCGCCCAGCGGCGTGCGCAGCTCGTGGCTTACGCGGGCGAGCAGTTGCGTTTTAAATGTGTTCGCCGCGTTCGCCTCCTGGATTTTGCTGGAGAGAATGTCCGCCATGTGGTTGAACTCCTGCGCCAGCACGCCGATTTCGTCGTTGGGGTAGCACTGGATGCGGGCGTCGTTCTTGCCGGCGGCGATCTGCGCGGCGATGTTCTTGAGGCGCACAATTGGGCGCAGGGTGCGCAGCGTGAGCGCTAGCCCTACCAGGAACGCGCCCGCTACAGAAACGGATAGCATCATCATAGAGAGATTTTCGGTGTTTTGCGTGGTGGTGATGGCAAGCTCGCGGCGTTCATCCAGGGTGGTTTGGGCGGCGTCTAGCAGGCTGTTGATAACGGCGCTGTAGGTCGTTTCCGTTTCTTGCAGAACTGCTTTCTGCGCCCGGATTTCGGTGATGTCTGCATTGGAGGCACCCATATTTGCCAGTACAGCGCTCTCCTGGGCGACTTCGTTAGCAACGCGGCGTAGGGCGGCGCTGTTTTCTGGCGCGTACTTATCGTATTGGGTCAGCCAGTAGTCCAGGCGGCGGGTGGCGGTCTCCAGCGTTTGCATGTCGTTGTCCATCACGTCGCTGTCGCCCAGCAGCGCCACACTCAGCGACTTCTCCTGGATTTGCAGCACTGCCGCGTTGACCTTGTTCAGCGCCAACACCTCCGGCGTGGAGTCGTCCACGACGGTTTGGAACTGCCTCATCAGCCCACGTAGTGTGGCTGCGTTCACAATACTGACGATAGCCGTGAGTGCGACTAACAGCGTAAACGCCAGCAAGAACGTCCATCGCAGAGAGAATGTTTTCATGCACTACGTCCTCGGTACGGTACCCATAACATTTATCACGCTAAAATCGTTACAATTATTACAAATCAAGGCTATGTTAAGCAAGGTGGTGAGGTGTTAAAACTGTTACAATAACGTAATGAAATGCAAACAACGTGTCGGCAAGTTAGATGCTGCCAACCACAAATCGTAATCCCAGGAGGGACACTGATGGGGTTCGTTTTTGACGAGCGATTGTCCGATGTGCCGTTGGTAGACGGCATATGGCATACACAAAGCGCAAACGGCGGGGCGTTTACCTCGACAGCGACGAGCACCGTCGAGATGATTGTCACCGAGCAGCGGGACGGCATCCGGCTCACTGTGCGCGGCCCCGAAACCAAGGCGACGCCCTCACCCATCCCGCAAGATGCGTCATTCGTGGGTATCACTTTCAAATTAGGAACCTATGTCAACGGCATCCCGGTCAATAAGTTGGTCAACGGGGCAATCGACTTACCGGGGGCAGGCAGGGGCACATTCTGGTTGTACAGCTCTGCGTGGCAGTTCCCGAACTTTCACAATGCCGATACCTTCGTTGCGCAACTCATCCGGCAGGGCATTATCGGCTACGACCCCATCGTGAGGGACGTGCTACAGGGGCACCCGGTTGATCTCTCTGCGCGGACAGTGCAGCGGCGCTTACGGCGCATCACCGGGCTGACGCACGGCATGATCCACCAGATTGACCGCGCACACGCAGCAGCAACTCTGCTCCGGCAAGGCGTGCCGATCTTGGAGGTGATCAACCGCGCGGGCTACTACGACCAACCGCACCTCACACGTTCGCTCAAACAGTTGATGGGGCAGACGCCCGCCCAGATTGCGAATCATCGCCAAACCGAATAAGTGTCGCTTTGGTACAAGACATGATGGGGCGTGACGCCTATCATCTCCGATGTTGAACAGTGAAAATGTTTAGGAGGAGTGATAAGCATGAGGAAAATCGTCGTTACCGAGTTTTTGTCGTTGGATGGCGTGATGGAAAACCCCGGCTGGACGATGCCGTATTGGAACGATGAGATTGCCGCGTTTAAGGGGGAAGAGACCGACGCTAGCGATGCGCTGCTGCTGGGGCGCGTGACCTACGAGGGCTTCGCCGCCGCCTGGCCCGACAGCCCAGACGAGGGCGCACCGTACATGAACAGCGTGCGCAAAGTCGTCGTCTCTGCGACGTTAGAAAACCCGACGTGGAACAATACCATCGTCATCAAGGACGACGCCGTCGCGGAAATCAGCAAGCTGAAGCAGCAAGACGGCAAGGACATGCTCGTCTACGGCAGCGCGACGCTGGTGCACACGCTCATGCAGCACGACCTTGTGGACAGCTACCGATTTTTGGTGTACCCGGTGGTGCTGGGTGAGGGTAAGCGCCTGTTCTCGCATGACATTGCTGCCACACTCAAACTGGTGGAGACACGGTCATTCAGTTCTGGCGTGGCGGGGTTGATCTACGAACCTGCGCGATAAGTCCGTCTGGATTTGACGCATTAATCCTGGGTGGGCACTAACCACCCATCCCGGTACCAGTCCATTTGCTGGTCGTGTGGCAGCGCCAACAGGTCTTGCGCGGGGATGTAGGTTTCCGTCAGGTCGTTGTAGAGGCGCTGCCCGGTGTTGTATACCCAGGGCGCGAGCGTGAAGGCAGTGTTTGCGTCTATCGGGCGGTAGACGTAGGGCATGGGGTCGCGCTTTTTTGCGTTGAGAATCACATCTGCGTAGGCGCTGACCATATCGCTGCGTTGGAAGCGCCGCTTGAGGTCTGCGGTGGTTTCCGGGGATGTGCGCTGCGCGTTTGTGATAATGTGGGCAGCAGCTTGGGCGGCGGTTGCCACATCGCCGAAGTCCACTTTGGTGATTAAACCCTCTGGCAGCAGTTCGCGTGCCGGACCGACGCGTGCCACAATCGCGGGGGTGCCACATGCCAGCGACTCGTACGGTACATTGCCGAACGTTTCGACGTAGCTACCGATGGCGAACGTCACTGCGCCGAGGCTGTAGTATGCGGGCATGAGCGACTGCGGCACCCAGTCGTGGAACACAAACTGCTCACGCAGTCCGTAGCGGTCGATGCGCCCGGTCACATCGTCGTAAAACGCCCGGTCGCCGGGCGATAGTGCCGACTCAATCCAGCGGGGCACCAGCACGCGCAGGTTGGTGATGCCGTGTGTGTGCACGAGCAGGTTCGCCGTTTCGATGACCTCTAAAATGCCCTTTTCGCGCTCTGGGCGGTGGGGGTACAGGGCGATGGCGTGCTCGCTGGGGTCAACGCTCGGGATGTGGACGCGGATGGCGGCGGTGTCGGTCTGGCGGAACGTGGCGAAGTCCAGACCATTGTAGATAACGTGGGTGCGCCCCGCCAATGTGGGGAAGAAGCGCCCCACCGTGCTCAGCAGCATATCGCGCTGGTAGTTGCTGATGAGCACAAGGTCATCCCCCTGGAACAGGAAAGCGCTCTGCAATGTCTCAGAAAAGATTACGCTTCGTAAGGAAACCACAGTTGGCACTGTCTGATAGGCATAGGGGAAAATGAACCCGCCATCATGACTGTAAAACACATCTGCATTTGCCAGCCAGCCGCCCAGGTCTTGCAGCGCATTGGCGATGTTGAAAATCGGTGTGGCGTATGGCTCCGGGTACGGTTGCTTAAAGCGAAAGATCGGCACGACCTGCGCGTTTGCGTGCCAGCGGAACGCCTCGGTCACATCTGGGGGGCGGCGCGTACACAGCACCGTCACATCATGACCGAACTCCGCAAGGTGCATCACAACCGCATAGAGTTGTTTTTGTGCCCCGCCCATCACGCGGTCTTTGAACAGGGGAGTCATGGAGAAGGCAACAACGTTCACAGGTGGATAGCCTTTCTAACACGGTTTAAAGCAAACGCGCGGGTTTACTCATTCCCACTTTATCTCGGTATGATACAAATTCATACGCTGCGTTAGAAAATTTAACGCGACAGTTATTCTGGCTCAAAAGCCGCTGAAAAGACAACTCTAACATCGTGTCATGGGTCGCACTTTGTGGATTCGTCTGGAAACGGCTGATGCAGCCAACCGAAAGGTGTGCATTGGCACACCCTGACATACAACTGCATTGGTTTGATAAGGAGAAGGTCCATAATGAGCGAACGCAACGGCAACGGTGCCAGCAAGTCCCTGGTACCTACTGATGGAAACAATGCCCTGCAAATCACCGATACAACCGAAATTGAAATCCCATCCGTTAACGGTGGCATCATCGTCAGCGGGCAAGACCTGATTAGCGAATTTACCGGGTTCCAGCCCAGCTACAACGAGGCATACGAATCCACCGAAGTGCTAGACCCGAACAACGAAGCCCAGTTTGAGCGCATTGAAAGCGCCATCCACGAGCTGCTAGACGCCTTCAACGTCAACTGGGATGACCCGAACTACACCGAAACCCCGCAGCGTGTCGCCAAGGCATACGTGGAGTATTGGGCGAATGGCTACGCCCGCAGCCCGGAAAACGAAGTCACCGTCTTCCCGAACTCCAGTGGCAGCGATGACCTGGTGATGGTAAAGGATATGCAGTTCTACAGCACATGCAGCCACCACCTGGCACCGTTTAAGGGCTATGGCGCGATTGCCTACATCCCTGGTGATAACCTGCTGGGGCTAAGCAAGCTGGGGCGCATCCTGGATATTTACGCGCGGCGCTTCCAGTTGCAGGAGCGCATCGGCGCACAGACGGCAGACGCACTCATGCGGCTGATTAACCCCAAGGGCGTGATGGTCGTGCTTTACAACGTGGAGCACATGTGTATGTCCTCACGCGGGGTGCAAATGCACGCCTCCAACACCACAACAGTTGCGACACGCGGCGTGTTCAAGGAAGACAGCGATCTGCGCAATCAGGTGTTGTCGCTGCTGAAGTAACCCGCTGACTGCTGTGGGGCGAGCTTCGTCTCGCCCCTTACACGTACACTGCCACCAACTGAAACTGATCGATGCCCCAGGTGACCGCGTTGCCCACCTGCACACCGCCTAGCAACATCCGGGGCAGCAGCACATGTCCGTTCACTGTGCCCACAATGCTCATGGGCTGCTTTAGCAAGTCTTCGTCGAGGGCAAGGTAATCATCCGGCGTGGGTTCCCAATTCAGTTGGCGGATGGTGCCGCTGAACTTGCCCGTTTGGGTTACGCTCTGGGTAAAGGCACGTACCTTCTCTACACCGCTGACGACGACAATCCACTTGTAAGACCGCCCAACCTTTAACCCCTCGGCGATGCACTCTGGGTCGTCGATGCGCAGGGTTTTACCCGCCATGGTATGCACGGTGTGCCGCTGGTTAAAGGGCATCCCATGGTAGGTTTCTATGGGCGTTGTTTCCTCTAAAACGGCAGTAATGTAGTCCTGCATTGTGTGTCTATGCTCCGTTGTCTTGAACTGCGCTGGCGGCACCTGCAAACACCAACATCACACCCCCGATCAACCCAAACTCCCCGACCAGCACCCAAGCCTCCGCTAGCAGCGCAATCCCGCTCATTACGGTGAAAAGCCCTGCCACCGGAATACGCGGTTCGGTGGACGCAGCGCGGCGGCGAGCCATGCTTGCGGTGCCCAAAGCGAGCACAATGACGCCAACAACGGCGGCAAATAGGCGCAGCACCACGTCTGGGGGGGTAGATAGCATGTTTGGCATGTCTCCGTCTCAGCCTTGCAATTGTATTCTAGCATGTTAGAATCCATACCCAATATATACTGAATCAACACTCAGTAAACGTTTCACCTGTGCTTAGTAGCACTCATTCATCATGAGCAGCGGAGAGACCCGGCTCTGCGAAGCTGCGGCAACCCCCGAAGCGTCGGGACGGTGCCAAATCCGGCAGGGCACACAAATGACCCTGGCAGATGAGACCCATGCGACCGCGTGCGCCTGCTCACTGCCGAGCGGCGCTTTTTTGTTTGCCCTGCGACAGCGTGTGGGTCTGTTCGCCATCGTTTAAACATCCGTACACCTTAGAAAGGAAGACCCCCTCCATGACTGAACACGCTCCCGCTCCCGCCAACATCACCTTTATGACTGCGCCGAGCTACTTTTTCACCTCGGAATCTGTTTCCGAAGGGCACCCGGACAAAATGTGCGACCAGATCTCCGACGCCATCCTGGACGCACTGCTAGAGCAAGACCCGAACTCCCGCGTGGCATGTGAAACCGCCACCACCACCGGGCTGGTGCTCGTGTTTGGGGAAATCACGACGGCAGCTTACGTGGACATCGAGAAAATCGTGCGTAATACCGTGCGCGACATCGGCTACACCCGCAGCCAGCACGGCTTCGATGCAGACACCTGCGGTGTGCTGGTGTCGATTAAGGAGCAGTCGGCAGATATTGCCCAGGGCGTGGACAAGGCGCTGGAAGCACGCGAAGGGCAGATGACTGACGAGGAGATTGAGGCAATCGGTGCGGGCGACCAGGGCATGATGATCGGCTTTGCCTGCAACGAAACAGAGGAGTACATGCCACTGACGATTGCCCTCGCACACCGCCTCACACGCCGCCTGACGGAAGCACGCAAGAGCGGCGAACTGGCATGGCTGCGCCCGGACGCGAAAAGCCAGGTCACGGTGGAGTATGCGTATGGCAAACCCAAGCGCATCGACACGATTGTAATTTCCACGCAGCACGCACCCGATGTGACCCAGGACGAAATCCGCAGCGCCGTGATTGAGCAGGTAATCAACAAGGTGGTGCCGCAAGCACTGGTAGACGACGGCACGCGCATTTTCGTGAACCCCACCGGGCGCTTTGTCACGGGCGGTCCGCTGGGTGACGCCGGGCTGACCGGGCGCAAGATCATCGTAGACACCTACGGCGGCGTTGCCCGTCATGGTGGTGGTGCGTTTAGTGGCAAGGACGCCACCAAGGTAGACCGCAGCGCGGCGTACATGGCGCGTTATGTGTCTAAGAATGTGGTTGCAGCGGGGCTGGCGGAGCGCTTCGAGCTACAGGTGTCCTACGCGATTGGTGTCGCGCAGCCGACCTCGCTGGCGGTGGAAACATACGGCACGGGCAAGGTCTCCGACGCGAAGATCGAAGAACTGATTAGCAAGCACTTCGATATGCGTCCTGCTGCCATCATCCGTGACCTGGACTTGCGCCGCCCGATCTACAAGCAGTCTGCCGCATACGGTCACTTCGGGCGCGATGACATCGACCTGCCGTGGGAGCGCACCGACAAGGCAGACTTGCTACGCCAGGAAGCGGGGCTGTAAGCCATACCCGGCTGCAAATGGGTTGTTCGTGGGCGTTGCGTGCAGCGCCCACCGTTGTTCCGCACGCAGAACGCCGATCCAAATGCGTGCTCCGGCATCTTCATTAGGATTCCGAGGATTCCGCTAGTGGGATTCTCCTAGTCGATACACTACGTTTAGAACCAGCAAGTTACTTTTTAAGATCACAAAGAAAGCGAGCCACATTTTATGAAAACTGTACGCTTCGGCAAAACGGACATGCACATCACAGCAGTGGGCTTTGGTGCGTGGGCAATCGGCGGCGGCAACTGGGATTACGGCTGGGGTCCGCAGGACGACCAGGACTCCATTGACGCGATTCATCATGCGCTGGACAAGGGCATGAACTGGATTGACACCGCTGCTGCCTATGGGCTGGGGCACAGCGAGGAAGTCGTCGCCAAGGCAGTTGCCGGGATGAGCGAGCCACCGTATATTTTCACCAAGTGCTCGCTGGTGTGGGATAAAGAAAATCCTGATGGCAGCGTGGACAACATGCTAAAAGCGGACAGCATCCGGCAGGAAGTGGAAGACAGCCTGCGCCGCTTGCAAGTAGAAGCAATTGACCTGTATCAAATCCACTGGCCGGTACCGGACGAAGACATCGAAGAGGGTTGGCAAACGCTGGTGGAACTCCAGCAGCAAGGCAAGCTGAAGCACATTGGCGTCTCCAACTTTGATGTGGAGCAAATGAAACGCGCAGAGAAGATCGGCGCGGTGGAAACGCTGCAACCGCCGTACTCGCTGGTGATGCCAGAGGTACAGGACGAGATTCTGCCGTACTGCGGGCAGAACGACATCGGCGTTATCGTCTACTCCCCGATGGCAAGCGGGTTGCTCACCGGGGCGATGACCGCCGAGCGCGTTGCCAATATGCCCGACAACGACTGGCGCGGCACCCACCCGGAGTTCCAACAACCGCGCTTGGATCGCAACCTGGCACTGGCAGACCTGCTGGGGAAGATCGCAGAGCGCCACAACGTGCCCACACCGAACATCTCCATTGCCTGGACGCTGCACAACCCCAACGTGAGCGCGGCAATCGTCGGGGCACGGAACCCGCGCCAAGTAGATGGCATTGTGGACGCGGCGGACATCACCCTGACGGAAGAAGACATCAACGAGATCAACACGTTCCTGGCAAAGAACCCGTAGCTTTCGTCAAACCAACCCGGGGCAGGGGCAACAGTACCCCTGCCGCTCAAAGCAACGCGCTTCCCCGGCGCAGCGGTCTAACCCATTGATGATCTGCTGTGCATTGCTCGCTGCACTGTGTGGAATGTAGATCGCTGGTTTCGCCCTTCGTTTACCCTATCACGCATCCCCTGACAGATTTTCGCCGCAGTCGTAGGCATTCGACGTTATGCGCCGCGTGATGTTTTTCAGTTCAATTCAGCAGTCTTTATGTGAAACTTACTTGGCATGAAGTATTGGCTAATTTGCATAAGGTATCTTTATTGTGCAATCTGGAGCAAATAAGCCAGAGTATTTCTAGTAAGCTAATTGCTGTAAGAATTCACAGGAACTGAGGAGTATTTCCCCAAGATGAAGCGTATTGTATTAGTCGTATTGATGGTCGTCGCGAGCTTGTCCCTGTTTGCCTTCCCGGCAATGGCACAGGACGATGACACCGAAGTCGCTGAGGCAGCAGTTAACACCACCGCACTAATTAACGCCGAGAACCTCGTTGGTGAAATTTCACCGATGACGTACGACATCGTCGCCCACACACTGACCGTCGGTTTCTCGATCATGTTAGCCGCACTGTTCTACTTCGTGCTCACCATCCGCAGTGTCGCGCCGCGTTTCCGCGTGTCGTCGGTGCTGTCCGTCGTGGTGATGGTATCTGCATTTTTGATCCTCTACTTCCAGTCGGTGGCATGGCAGCGCAGCTTCACGTTTGATGCAAGCGCAGGCGTGTATGTGCTAGCAACCGGCGCTGATGCCTTCTCGAACGGTTTCCGTTACTTGAACTGGCTGATCGACGTGCCAATGCTGCTCTTCCAAATCCTGTTCATCGTGGACATTTCCCGTGAGCGCCGCACGAACCTGCGCAACCAGTTCTGGTTCAGCGGCACGGGTATGATCGTCACGGGTTACATTGGTCAGTTCTACGAAGCACAGGCAAGCAGCCTGCTGTCCCCGTTCTACATCTGGGGCTTCATCAGCACCGTGTTCTTCGTGCATGTGCTGTACCTGATCTACCGCGTCATCCAGGAAGGTAAGGTTGGTATGTCTGACAAGGCAGCGACTGCCTTCGGCAGCATCTGGCCGCTGTTCTTCGTTAGCTGGATGCTGTACCCGGGTGGTTACCTGATGCCGGTTCTGTTCAACACAGGCGGCTTCCTCGGCACGGGTGTCATCACCGAGGCAGGAATCGCCGGACGTGCACTGACCTACACAGTAGCGGACGTGGCATCCAAGGTGATCTACGGTGTGATTCTGACGCAGGTCGCGCAGATTCGCAGCGAAGACATGGGCTACGACCCAGAGCAGGGCACCTTCGCACCGAGCCCAGCACCCGCCGCTGGCGACTAAATAGCACCCACAGCTATCGGGCACGCGCGTGCGTGCCCGTTTCCATTTCACTCCACCTCACTTCGAGATGGATTGCAAAGAACTTTCAAAACGCTAAGAATGGATTCCCTGAGATGACAGATACAACACCCAAGGTAAGGGCGGCAGTCACTACACCGCCGGAGATGGACACCCAGCCCTTCGCAACCGAGACCCAAACCCTGTTCCGGTGCGTGAGCGAGCACGACTTCGACACACTTGCCGCCCTATGCGACGATGACTTCGGCATTATCGACTTAGGTACCCAGGGGGAGAGCGTGGTGGTGGAAACCCGCGAGGACTGGGAAAACTGGTTCCATACGCTGTTCGCAAAGCTGGACACCATGGACGCCACGACCCGCACCGAGATTGAGCGGTACCAGGCGCTGGTTAACGGGGATATGGGCTACAGCGTGGTAGACTTCTGTCAGGTGCTGACTGTCGGTGGGCATGATGCACGCTTTTACTGTGTGGTGACGATTATCTGGAAGCGTGTTGGTGATACCTGGAAGGAATCGCGCTGGCACTGCTCCCTCATCCGCACAGAGATGTAGACTGCTCAAGTCCGTTAGACAAACAAAGCACTGCCCTGCAAGGGCATACCCAACCATCGCAACGCCAACCTGGTGGCGCTTAATATGGGGTGGCTGGCTCCAGCGCGAACACTTTGCCCGGGTTGAGGATATTGTTTGGGTCTAGTGTGCGCTTGAGCAGCCGCATGAGCGCCAATGCACCTGCGCCGTGTTCCTGCTCCATAAACTTTTGCTTGCCTGTGCCCACGCCATGCTCCCCGGTGCAGGTGCCGCCCAATTCCAAAGCGCGATGCACCAACCGCAGATTAAGCTCGTGTGCGCGTTCCGCAGCGGCAGTGTCATCTGGCATGAATGGTGTGGACGTGTGCATGTTACCGTCCCCGGCGTGCCCCAGAATAATGCTACCGGGCAGGTCTAGCGTGTGGATGAGTTCATCTGCGTAGGCGACGATCTCTGGGAAGTGCGAAACAGGCACGGCAACGTCCGTCAGCGTCCAGGCGTGGTCAGGGTACTTTTTCACGCTCAGCCAGCGCACATCATAGCGTGCCGCCCACAGCTTATCCCGCGCTGCCTGCCCCATCCCAGACTTAAACGCGGTACAGCCCTGTTCCAGGCAGATGTTCTGGGCAAGCTCAAGCTCTGCATGCAAAGACGCCTCACTCGCGCCGTGGAACTCCATGAACAGCGTCGGGGCAGGGTCTAACCCCAGGTCTGCCGCCTCCAGCAGCATGGCAAGTGTGCCCCCGTCTACCAGTTCTAGCGCTGCCGGGTTCAGCCCCGCCCGCATGATCTCAAACACCGCGTTCGCCGCCGCACCTGTGGACGGAAAGCTCGCGGTTGCGGCGCTAAAGTGGCGGGGCAGCGGCACCAGCTTGAGCGTTGCTTCTGTCACCAGCCCAAGTGTGCCCTCGCTGCCCGTGATCAGGTGCGTGAGGTCATAGCCAGCAGACTGTTTGACCGAGCGCGACCCGGTACGGATGACCTCGCCGCTGGCGAGCACGACTTCTAGTGCCAGCACGTTATCGCGGGTGGCACCGTACTTGACGGTGCGTGTTCCCGCCGCGTTGTTGGCAATCATGCCGCCAATGCTGGCGTTAGCGCCGCTGTCTACCGCGTACATCAGCCCATCATCGGCAAGGATTTTGTTCATGTCTCGGTAGAAGATGCCCGGTTGTACACGCACCTGGAAGTCCTGCGGGTACACTTGCAGGATGTTGTTCATGCGGGCGAAGTTCACGACGATGCCGCCCTGCAGCGGGATAGCGTTGCCTTCCAGGCTGGTGCCCGCACCGCGCCCGACGACGGGAACATGGTTTTCGTTTGCTAGCCGCACAATTGCGCTCACATCTTCTGTGGAACCGGGGTAAACCACCACATCCGGCATCACTGCTGTGTAGGGCGATTGATCGAGCGCGTGGGTGGTGCGGGCGTCATCCGTGGTGTGGACGTGTTGTGCACCGAGGATGTTTTGTAGTTGGGAAATCAGGGCAGGGGTCATAGATGGTTACTTTTGTTCTACATGTAATTAAAAAGGGTTGCGCTGAGTATTTTAGCGATCAAGTCCTGAAATGCTTCGGATTCGGTTGACGACTAGATGAGCAGACAGCGTTGAGGCGACTATCATCGACACTACGCTGGGGCGAGATGAATCTCGCCCCAGCGCGATTGCGTGGTTAACCTAGCTCGCCAGGGGTGCCGGGCGGTTCGCCGTACACACCGGACGAGTGGACGTAAACCTGATTGCGGATTTCCATGTCGCGGTCTTCCACACCGTCGGTGAACCAGGTGTACAGCCAGCGGGCATCGCTCACGGTCATGTTGACGCAGCCGCGGCTTTGGCGGTAGCCGTAGTAGTCGTGCCAGTACGACCCGTGCAGGCTGATGCCCTCGTCAAAGTACATCACCCA
>CAYVGI010000060.1:2056-26521 GCA_964451095.1 uncultured Anaerolineaceae bacterium | reverse complement strand
ACTGATGCCAAACGGTAATTATGCCTACTTCGACCATGTGATTGAAGAAGGTGTCGAAGCTAATACAGACTGCCCGAATAATTGTAGGGTGCTGACGCAGTCGATCATAGAGACGACCCCAGCAGGTGAAGTAGTCAACGTGGTTCATCTAAGTGATTTGTATCATATCAACGATTTGCACGATGAAGCGTCTCCTCCAAATCCTTCCGATCCATTTGTCGATCTCACGCACGTCAACGCAATCGTCGGTACGGATGAGAACGATTATCTAGTCTCGGTACGTAGCTTCAGCGAGGTCATCCTGATTGACCGTGATACACACGAGGCTATTTGGCGGTTGGGTGGGGAACATGCACCGCTCAGTCAGTTCACAGTCGTGGATGACCCTCAGAACGGTTTTAGCTATCAGCACACAGCAATGCTAACTGAGAATGGCAATGTGCTCGTGTTTGATAACGGCAATCAACATGAAAGACCGGTTTCTCGTGCTGCTGAGTATGCGCTCGATCTTGACAACATGACCGCCACACTCGTGTGGAGCTATGCACGCGATGATGAAATGTTCACGCCAACTCGTGGTTCTGCCGTCCGCTTGGACAATGGCAACACGATAATTAACTGGGTGACGAGCGCCCCACATATTCAGGAAGTGACCCCTGATGGTGAGGTTGTGATGGAGATCTCTTTACCAGAGAAAAATGATGCCTACCGGGCAAACTTTTGGGCGTATGATTCCTAAAAGCGCAGATTACAGGCATTGACCACGTTGAAGGAGAATTGATTGACGGACACTTTGCCAGAAGAACCGCGCATCCGGGCGATTTACGAACGAATTGAAAACATTTCCGGCGATTGGCGGCAAACCAGCATGACGCCCTACACGGGGCAGCCGTTTAAGGCGCTGATTGCCGCTATGCTGAGCGCCCAAACCCGTGAGGAGGCAACGACTGCCGCTGCCGAGGCGCTGTTCGCCTTTGCCGACACGCCCGAAAAAGTGCTCACCGCCGGATATGACCGCGTGCGCGATGCCATCCGCCCGGCGTCGTTTTACAGCAACAAGGCGAAGTATGTGCTGGGCATCAGCGAGATGCTGCTTGAGCATCACGGCGGAGAGGTGCCGCGTGACCTGGACGCATTGATGGCATTACCGGGGGTGGGGCACAAAGTAGGTACGTTGGTACAGTACATCGCGTTTGAGGATGACGCCCATGTGGTGGTGGACACACACGTTGACCGCATTTCCAAGCGCATGGGCATCATTCCGCCGGGAGTGAAGGGCACGGAAAAGATCAGCAAGGCACTGGAAGATGCTATGCCGCGTGACCTGTGGGGCGGCTGGAACGCGCTGATGGTGATGTTTGGGCGCAACGTGTGTTACGCCCGCCGCCCGGTGTGCTCAACGTGCCCGGTGCGCGATTTGTGCCCGCGCGTGGGCGTAGAAGACTCGCGTTAGCGCCCCTCGCGCCCTCGGCTGATGCTGTCACGGTAGCCTTCGCACAGCGGCTCGATGTTGTAGCGGTCACGCTCCGCGCAGGTGAACTCCGGTACGTAGCGGTTCTGCTGTGCCCACGCAATCAGCTGATCGGTTTGTGTGGTGATGCGCCACACACGGGCAGTGTTGTCCTCGGCGGCGCTCACGGCGCGGGTTCCGTCCGGGCTAAACGCGACGTCTAGCACCCAGTTGGTGTGCCCGGTAAAGCGCTGAATTTCCTCGCCTGTAGCAGCCTCCCACAGGCGCACGGTGGTGTCGCTTGCCCCACTGAGGATGTATTCGTTGTCCGGGCTGAACACGCCGCCGTACACGAAACCCTTATGCCCCACCAGACGATATGCCTCCTCGCCTGTTGCGACCTCCCACACAATCAGGTCATTGTCCGCGCCAGAGATTGCCCAAATCCCATCTGGGCTGAAGTTGACGGTGCTCACCCACCCGGAATGACCGGGCATCTCGTGCAGCAGCTCGCCCGTTTCCGCATTCCACAGCTTGACGAGACTGTCGCTGCCGCCGCTGACGATTTGGGTGCCATCCGCGTTAAAGCGTGCCTGGAACGCGCTTGCAGAACTCTCTGCGTCGCCATGGGCGTTGATGACGCGCACTTGCTCTCCGGTTGCTACGTCCCACAGGCGAACTGTGCCGTCCTCGCTGGCGGTGAGTACAAGGGTGCCGTCGGGGTTGAAAGTTGCATCGGTGACGATGCGCTCGTGCCCGGTCAGTGTTTGCAGTACTGTGCCCGCCTGCCAATCCCAGATCATGGCGGTGAGGTCATGAGAGGAGGACACCAGCCGGCTGCCATCCGCGCTGAAGGCGACGTTCGTTACCGTGTTGGTGTGTGCTTGCAGCATGGCGATTTGCTCGCCGGTTGCGGCATCCCACAGACGGATGCTGTTGTCGCCCTCGGGTACGTTCAGGTGCCCGGAGCCAGTCGCAATCAGTGATCCGTCGGGGCTGTATGCCGCTGTGAACAGCCAGTTCGTGTGCCCGTCCAGTTGATGCACAAGGTTGCGTTGTTCCAGTGCGACTAGGAAGGCGCGAGTGTCTGCCGTGGTGCCACGAGCACGCCCCCCGGCAGTCACCGCATGGACGCCGTCCGGGGCATAGGCAACGTTTAGCAGGCGGTCCTCGTGCACATCAAAGCGCTGTATCTGCACGCCCGTGTTTACGTCCCAGCGGCGCACCGTGCGATCCCACCCGCCGGAAAGCAGCGTCGCGCCATCCGGGGAGAAGTCAATCGTGGTGATTACATCCGTGTGCCCGATGAGCATCCGCTGCACCTGACCATTGGCGACGTTCCACAGGCGGATGGTGCCGCCAAACTCATTCGGGTCATAGGAGGCAACCGCCGCGATGGTACCGTCTGTGTTGAGTGCGGCACCGCGCAGCCAGCCCGTGCCCGGCGCACGCAGCGTAGAGAGCAACGCCCCGGTTTGCGCGTCCCACACGCGGGCTACACGATCTTCTACGGTGGTATTCTCTGGCGGGTTGGGGTCATCTGCCGTGCTGGAGATGATGCGCTGCCCGTTTGCGCTGAAGTCTGCACTGAGCACACGCCCCACATGTCCCTCGAACGCCCTCACCTGCGTGCCTGTGCTTATATCCCACTGATACAGCGCCGCGTCGTCCCCGCCAGAGAGCAACGTCGTGCCATCGGGCGAGAACGTGAGCGCGTTCACGGCGGCGGTGTGCCCCTGCCACTCCAACAGCAGGTCGCCGGAGTTCGCATCCCACACCTTAATCATGCCGTCGCCAGCAGCAGACGCGATTTGTTCTCCTGTAGGGTGATACGCGACCAGTGCCGCCAGCGGCACCGTCTCCTCTACACCCTCATCGTTCACGGCGGTGGTGGTGTGGGCATCGGCGATTTCCAGCATTTGGCTGCTATCCGCCGGGTTGAGCACCAGTACGTGCCCGTTGGCGCTGCCCCCCGCCAGGCGCGTGCCGTCCGCGTTGAAGCTCACACTGACTAGCGAGGCATCATCCAGCGGGTTTAGCTGGCGGATCGGTCCGGGGGCGTATGCTGCCCGCGCCAGTGACGTTTTCACCGGGGTTAGCTCGCCCTGGCGATAACCCGCTTCAATTGCCAGGTTCAGCGCTAACGTCGGCTGGAAGTTATCCAGCACGTTGAGCGCACTGGCGGATAGTGCCTGTGCTTGCGCTTCGACAGCGCGGTCATCTGCCAGGGCAAGGCTTGCCTGGGAGCGCCGGAACAAGGCACCGCTGAGTATTGCCAATGCCAGAGCAATCACTGCCGCCACACTGACGACCGTTAGCAGCAAACGCAGCCGCTGCTGGGCGCGTTCTTCCAGTGCTGCTTCGCGTGCAGCTTGCTCTGCGGCGGCACGCTGACGTGCTTCGCGCTGTTCTAAGCTGCGATGCACATAGGCAGTTTCAATCTCGTTCATGGCGATGCTTTGCGCGTGCTGCATCGCCTCAAATTGATCGAGCCGGGTGCCAGTAGCGAGATAGCTGGCGTCTTTGTTGGCATTGTGCCACTCTAGCGCGGCATGGTTCAGGCGGCGCTGCGTGCGCAAGTCTTCGCGGGCGCTGTCCAGCCATTCCCGCAGGCTGCGCCACTCCCGGATGAGTGCCTCGTGTGCAACCTCAATGGTGGGTTCGCGGGTTTGGGGGTCGTTGTCGAACGTGAGCAGGCGCTGCCCACCAAATGTTTCGATCACACTGTTGATCGCGTCTTGGTTGCCGAGCGCGTTCAGTTCGCCGCGCAGGATGCGGCGGCGGGTGTCTTCCTGACCTTCACCCAGCGTGACCAGCCGCAGGAAGACCTGGCGGGCGGTGTCTTTTTGCTCCAGGTTGAGTTCCTGGTAGATTTCCTCCGCGCGGCGGGCGAGTGCGCCCATGGCACCGCCGATGTCATGATATGCCTTTAGCGTCAGGCGGCTGCCCTCACGCCGCTCGTAAAGCTGCATGAGCGCGTATTGCAGTAGCGGCAGTGCACCGGGTTGTTCGCGCACATCGGCGGCGATCTCGCTAGCGAGTCCGCCCTCAAGCACCACGCCTGCCTGCCGTGCTGGCAGCACGATGGCGCTCTCTAGCTCCTGTGCGTTCAGCGGCAGCACGACTTCGGTGTGCTTGCGTACCAGCTCACCGAACTCGTAGTAGCTCAGTGGGCGGTCGTAAAAGTCTGCCCGCAGCGTGAGGATGAGGCGCAGGCGGTTGCGCGGCTCCATTACAGCGGTCATCAGGCTGTTGAGGAAGTGGTTGCGTTTTTCTTCGCTCTCGCTGAGCGTGAACACTTCCTCGAACTGGTCGATAAACAGCACAAGCTGGCTGTTGTCGTCTGGCAGCACACGCTTGAGCGCCCGCAGCAGCCCACGCTTATCGTCCTCTAGCTGGCGCAGCAGGCTCTCCGGTGGGTTCACCGCCACGCGCAGCAGCGCCGCCTCTAGCTCCTCCATCGGGTGGGTACCGGGTACCATTTCCAGGTAAAACCAGTTCTCGCTGCCCGGTGTGGTATCTGTTGCAGGGATGGCACCGTTGCGCAGTTCAGGAATGACCCCCGCTTTTACTACGCTGGACTTGCCGCTGCCGCTGGGACCGACGACAACCAGCAGGTGGTCGCTCTCGCCGATGCCAGTGCGCGGCATCAGCCGTTGTAGCAGGCGTTGGGTTAATTGCTCACGCCCAAAGAAGTTCTCGCTGTCCGCCTCCTCGAACGCCTTTAGCCCCTTGTAGGGGTTTGGCTGTGGGGTGGCGGCAATCCCGGTGATGATGACGCTGCCTGTGTCTTTAATGCCCAGGCGTTGGATGGCGGAGGTGGAGATGTTGCTATCACGCAGGGCGCGGTTAAAGGCAATCGCCAGTTCCATCACGCTGGAATAGCGTGAGCCAGGGTCTTTGGCGGTGGTGCGCTGCAAAACTTCCTCAACCGCCTCCGGCACCTCGTCGCGGCGCAGTTGTAGTGCGGGCATGGGGTCTTGCATTTGGTGGATGAGCATGGCGGTGGGCGTTTTGCCGGGGAAGGGGTGCTCCCCGGTGAGCGCGAAGTGCAGCAAAATACCCAGGCTGTACACATCGGAGAGCGCGGTCACGCCCTCCCCCGTGATTTGTTCCGGGGAGAGATATGCGGGGGAGCCGATAATCGCCCCGGTTTGCGTCAGGTTGATGCCTTTGCCACCCACGTCCTTGGCGATGCCGAAGTCCGATAGGTAATGGTTGCCCGCTTCGTCCAGCAAAATATTGTCGGGCTTAAGGTCCCGGTGCACCACGCCGCTGGCGTGCGCCACCGCCAGCGCGGAGGCTATCTGGTTAAGCATGACCCCCGCACGCTCGAACGACAGTGGACCATTGCGCCTGATTAGCCCGGTGAGGCTGCCGCCGCGCAGGTAACGCATCACCAGGTAGGCACCCTTGGGGTCGCGCCAGTAGTCGTACAGTGGCACGATGTACGGGTGCTCTAGCCGGGCGACGAGTTGCGCTTCTGTTTCGAAGCGGCGAATAAACGTGGGGGCGTTGGCATATTCCGGCAGAATAACCTTGATGGCAACCTCGCGCCCGACGCTGGGCTGGTATGCCCGGTAGACTGCGCCAAACCCACCTGCCCCGATGAGTTCACGCAGTTCAAATCCCTTAACTTCAGTTCCTAATATGTTTTCCATAGCCTACTCACCGCGCCCACTACGCTAGTTTGTTTTCGCATTATCGTTCGTTTATTTTACCGGAAAGTCGCCATTCACAACACGGCACTGTGCCCCCCATTCACCATACAAAACGTTTCTGTAAATTACAAGCAGTCCGCCGCACTTATGAACCTGTTATAACGAAAAAGAGGGGCAACGTTATCAAAGTCTAACGAAGGGGTGTCTTGGGAGTAACCATGTGTGTGAAGCAAGTGTTTTGCGTCTGGCAGGTCAGCGTATAGGTCAACGCGCAGCACACCTTGCTTGCGTAGCATAGTGCAGGCGCGTGCCTGCCCCCAGCGCAGCAAAAAGCTGCCCACACCGCGCCCGCGCCAGTCCGGGTGAACACGCCCGTCCAGGGTGATTTGGGGTGGGGTGGCACCGCTGGGTGGGGAAAGCCACACGTAAGCGGCGATGCGTCCAGCGTTCCCGACAGCGGCGAGGGTGTCCGTTTCGATATTATCGACTGCGCGTTGGATGGGAGGTGCCGCCCCGCCATCCATGACCGCGCACTCCGCTAGCATCGTGCGCAGCGCAGGCACGTCTACCGGGTGCAGCGGGCGCCAGATGTGCCCGACAAGCGATGGTGGCGTGGGTGTGCTCAACGCGGGTGGGTTTGATCCTCACCTTCGGCGTCCACGGGGGCGTAGCGCCCGGTGTGTGCGAGCGAGTGATCGACGTGGTGGTGGTTCGGCTCGGATGATTCGCGCACATGCAGCCGTGCTTCGGGGTCTTGCCCGGCGGGGGGTTCGGTGGGGTCTGCGGGCGAAACCACGCGCTCATCGCGCTTGAGAATCATAGTGTCTTCGTCGTCGGGCACGGGTTCTGTGATGATAGGTGCCTTCGCCTTGGCATCTGCACGCAGGTCGTCAAGTTCCTGCTGGGAACCGACCACAATGGCAATAACGCTGATGTTGTCCTCGCCGCCACGCTCGTTCGCCAGCGCAACGAGGTTGCTCGTCAGCGTATCCGGGTCGTCTTCCTGCGTGGTAAGCTCCGCGATTTCGACCGTCCGCACATGCCGTGTCAGTCCATCGGAGCACAGTACCAGCTTGTCACCCAGGTTAAGCTGCGCATGGTAGGTGTCCACGTCCAGGTCATGGGTTTGCCCCAGCGCACGGTACAGCACATTGTTCATGGGGTGGGTTTCCGCCTGCTCCTCGGTGATGTGCCCGGCATCGAGCAGTGCCTGCACAAAGCTGTGGTCAGACGTAATCTGTTCAATTTCCCCGTAGATGTTCACACGATAGGCGCGGCTGTCCCCGACGTGGGCAAAGCGGGCTGTGTTGCCATGTACGTACACCATGGTGAGTGTAGTGCCCATCCCGCGCTGGCGGGGATGATCGACTGCCTCCTGCATGATAGACAGATTTGCTGCCTGCACAGCGGAACTGAGTTCTTCTGCGGGGATGTCTGGCAGGGGGGTTGTTGGGGGAGCGCCCAGCGAGAGGCTGTCCATGATCGTCTCTACGGCGATGCGGCTTGCCTCTTCGCCTGCAGCGGCACCGCCCATGCCGTCGGCGACAATCGCCAACAGCACATCCTCGCCTGTCCACAGGTGGATGTTATCCTCGTTGTGGCTACGCACCTGCCCCACGTTTGTAATGGCGCTCCCGCGCAGTTCTATGTTTTTTTCCGGGTTGGTCATTACCACGGACTCCCTCGCCAGACCAGCGACAGCAATTTAAGGTGGTTTTGGTCGTATTGTCCTAGTGAGACTATAATCGACTGTGGCGTTTGGCTCAAGCAATTGATGTGTTTCTTTATTCTACAGCAGTGCCTTTCGCCCGCAAGCTGCATAGCAATATCGTTACACGCTGCTTTGCGGGGTATTCAAAGCCAGCCCCAGTGCTGCATTGTAGCGTAACAATTCGTAATTACATTGTTTTTTTCCAGGTTATTTATCACATCTCGCAACTTCTTTATAATCACGATAGCGTGTGGTAAAGTTCTGCCCTAATTTTTGACGCAACCCGACCGACGGAAGCCTGCTATGAGTAAGCCACTGGGCGATGTGTTTCGCATCGACAACTTTAACGATACGTTTGCGCTGGGGCATTATGCCCGCGTAATGGACGCGCTGGATAGGCGCACGGGCAAAGGGATTGCGTTGAAAGTGCTGCGCCCGGAGCACGTCCCGCAGGACGGGGAAATCCCCTGGGAAGTACGAGCGTTCATCAATGAGGCAGACCTGCTGATGAAAATGGCAGAAAGCCCCTACGTGGTGAACATGCTAGACTGCGGCTACCTGAACGGCTTCGGCGAGGCACCCGCTGGCGGTGAGGTGCAGTCGTTTGGCGTGGATGTGCTGGGCTTTGCCAAACACCTGCGCGACTATGTAACGCAGGGGTGGCGTCCGTACCTGTCGCTGGAGAACCTGCCGCGCACGCACAACCTGCTGTACCTGATGAAGCCCAACGCGCCCGGTGTGCGCCGCCGCCTGCCGAGTGAGGAGGGACTAGCGCTTGCGTTGCAGTTTGGAGAGCTGCTGCGCAGTGCCCACCGCCAGCAAATCGTCTACCTGGATCATAAGCTGGAGCACGTTTACTGGGATGGGATGCGCCTGCGCATCATCGACCTGAACAGCAGCCGCCAGCTAGAACCCGGCGCGGCGGACGCCGGGGCACAGTTCCGCACCGATATTCACAACCTGTGTGTGGGCATCCTGTACTCCGTCTTTACCGGGTTGTCGCCCGTTAAGGCGACACTGCGCCCCCAACCCGGCGGGTTGCAACAGGTGGAAACGCGCTACAGTGACGTGACGACGCTGGACTTTGGTGTAGAGCCAACGCTGAGCACGGCGCTGGTTGCCATGTTGCAGCGCGGCGCAGCGATGCAGATCCCCAATGTGGATGAGTTCACCGCGCAGGTGCAGGAGGTAGCGTCGCTGCACGGGTGGGACTTTGCAGAGTATTACACCAGCCCGACGAGCCGCGAGGCGCGTACGCAGATGCGTGCCGGGCTAACCCGACTGCGCGAAGGGGAAGAGAAGATCCGCGAGGCGCGTGACCTGTTCCGCGAGGCGGCAATCCGCGAGCACATTACAGAAGACCTGGAAGCGGAACTGCGCCGTCTGGTCAAGGCAGTCAACGACGCGCTGAACTACCGCGTGATTCCCTAGCGATGTGACGGCGGGTCGCGCCCCTGCCTCCATGCAGATACCCGTGTGGAGCATTAGAAACTGCGTGTGTTTCATCGTTCTTTAAGCACCCTATTATAATGCGAGGGGCTTGTTCGTTATAATTAGAGTGATGCATACAACACTGCCCCCACACATGTCATGAATAGCAACAGCGCCGCATTCCGCTTCTACGGTCCCCTAAACGACTTCCTACCGAAGCGCCAACGTTACCGAGTCATCCACCGCCCCTTTAACTGGCGCGGTTCCATCAAAGACATGATCGAATCGCTTAACGTGCCGCACCCGGAAATCGAACTGTTGGTGGTCAATCATCAGTCGGTCGACTTTGACTACATCGTGCAAGACGCAGACGACATTGACGTTTATCCGGCGAAGCATGACTGCCGTATTCCCACGCAGGTGCCGCTGCGCCCGGCGCTCACCGACAAACCCAGGTTCATCCTGGACACCCACCTGGGGCGCTTAGCCGCCTACCTGCGCATGGCAGGCTTTGATACGCTCTACCGCAACGACTACCCGGACGACGAACTAGCACACATCGCCCACACGGAAGAGCGCGTGCTGCTCACCCGTGACATTGGCTTGCTCAAGCGCAGCATCGTCACCTATGGCTACTTCATGCGAGAGACGAACCCGCAGCGCCGCCTTGTGGAAGTGATGCGCCGCTATGGGCTGGCAGAACACGCCAGCACGTTCGCCCGCTGCACGCGCTGCAACGGCACGCTCAACGCGGTTGCCAAGTGCGACATTGCGGAGGAGCTAAGCACGCGCACCGCCAGCCACTACAACAAGTTCTTCCAGTGTACAGACTGCGGGCAAATCTACTGGCGCGGGAGCCACTACGAACGGATGCAAGAGCTTATCCAGGAGGCAGTTGCCGCGAGCTAGCGTTACGATTGTGCCGGGTCTGCAATCATGAAGTGGTCATCATCGTCGCTGAGCAGGTCGCACAGGCGCAGCACGTAGTCTAGTTCTTTGGCGCGGATGTGGGGTTTGTGGTTCATGTCTGCCGGGTAGGTGGGGTCATCTTCCGTGTCCGGGTGAACAACGATTTCGGTCACGCCGTTCAGGTCGCGCAGGGTTTCCACAAGCCGGAGCGGTTCTTGTTGCAGCCATGCCTGCACGCTGGTGAGGTAGTCCGGGGTGGTGCGCAGGTTATCTGGGTGGAACAGTTGGCTTGGCTCTTGCACGAGGAAGTTGTAGGGGATAACGGTGCTGCTCGTTTGGAAGACGCGCACCCACGTCACGCTATACCGCTCGCCAAGGCTAAGCACCAGCTTGCGCAGCGACGGCACCACATGAAAGTGCATGTGCGTCGTCAGGTGGTGCGGGGTGCTGCCCCTCATCATGGTGTACGCCTCGATCTGCGCGATCATCTCCGACTCGACTGCCTCCAGCCATTCCCGCGTTGGGAACATCGCCCGTGGGAACAGCAGCGTGCGCGGCTGGAAGCGCCCATCCGCGAGGGTTAGCCCGCTGCCTGGAGGCACGTTGGAAAGCGGATAGCCGTCCGTCAGGTTGAGGTGCACCCCGCCTAGCAGCGTTGGCGTTTGCCACAGCATGTCTATTGCGTGCTCTGTTGCTGGGAAGTTCATCATGACGGTGGCAGTGGTGAGGATGCCCGCCCGGTGGAGGTATTGGGCAGCGTTGTTGATGCCCTCGGATAGTCCGCAGTCATCTGCGGTGATAATCAACTGATGAGACAAATGTAATCCCCTCTGATACTGCGCACAAACATAATGCTCGTTTGCGATTTTAGCCATTAAAACGCCTGTTTTTAAGGCTTTATTCCATAACTTTTGTTTGGGTGATGTCGTGACCTATCACCAAGCGGGCGATCTTGCCGACGACAACCTCTACGTTGACGAGTCCGTCGTCGTTGCTGCTGTGGGCATCGTCCAGGTAGCCTTGGCTGCCGTTGTGTCGCATATCCCCGGTGTAGATGAAGTCGATCTTGTTGGCGCGGCGTGCCTGGTTCCAGCGGGAAAGCGGCAGCACCGGCAACTCGCCGATTCGCCACCGACTCGGCGACAGCAGCCAGCCTAGGCGTTGTACGCCGTCTCGCTTGCCATACAGGTGATACAGGTGCTCTGCCGCCATGATGCCGGGGTCACCGCCGACCACACCGCCCAGCGACACAACGGTGATTGGCGCGTGAATCATCTGCTTGAGGTAGGGCACCACACCGAGCGCGATTTGCCCGCCGCCGCTGTAGCCCAGCAGGTACACGGGCATTTCGCTGCCGCGCTGGTAGCCGTGCTGCAACAGCGTCCGTGCAATGAGCCGGGCAAACCCGGTGCTGTAGATCGGTCCGTAACGCCGATCCGCAGAGACCATCACCTGGAAGGCGTTACGCATGTTAATCAACAGCCCGATGAAGCGCCGCCGGGGTTTGCCGCTCAACTTCATTTGCAAGGCAAAACGCCAGAACCACGCGAACACGCGCTGCCCGGTCAGCGCTTGATTGCGCACGGAGTAGGGGTACACATCTTTGACGACAACCACATTCGGCAGCGCCGCGTCTAGCCGCTCCAAAAACGCTTCTTCCTCTGGCAGCAGCACATCGCCGCTCACGCCGCTAATGCCTGTAAGGTATACAATATACGCCTGCACATCGTCTGGCTGTTGGGGCTTATCTTCCGGCTCTGCCTCTGGTGTGATGTCCTCTTCGCTGTCGAACCAGCCCGCCCACCAGCCCAGCGCCTCCAGCGGTGCTAGCATCAGCGAGACCAAAAACCACAACAGCAGCACCGTGAGGATGAGTGTTGCCTCGCTCGGCACAGAAATCATCGCGCTTGCTCCTGCTCGTCGTCTCTGAACAAGTCTAGCAGGATTTCCGGGTTGCGTTTTTCCACTGCCTCCTGGATTTTGAGCGTCAGGCGTTTGCCGGCGGCAAGGTTACGTGTGCGCCGTGCCAGCTTCACGAACGGTCTGCCGACGGTTGAGCGCATGACCAAAATCAGCAGCCCGCCTGCTGTGCTCACCACCACAGACTGGTACGCGGTTAGGTCCAGCACGACGCCCACCGCAGAGACAATCGCCGTGAACACCCAGAAGTACAAAATCGTGAGGATGCCCGACCCAAAATAGGGAATTAGCCCCAAAAAGCCGAAGAACAGCGGCGCATAGCCCAGCCCCACCGCGCGGATCACCGCCAGCAGCGACGCATCCCCACGGAACAACAGCACCGTCACCAGCCAGATCGACCCCACCCACAACACATAGCCACCCAGGAACAGCAGTGCGCCGATGAGCAAACTTGCGATAAAACGGCGCGGCTTGATCTCGTTGGCAAACAGCACCACGCTCTGCCCCAACCGCTCCGATAGCCCCGCCACGAGCACAACCACAAGTGATAGGGTGAGCACGCCGGTTTGGTCGTGCACAGCGGCGATGACACCGCGCTGGCGTGTCAATATCGCCCCAACGATGGTGAAAAACGTGTCTATTGCCGCGCTTGTCGTGCTAAAGTCGACTTCAAAGGTCTGCATGTTATCGTGTTATTCAATTCCTCTTAACTTGAGTTTGCCGACCAAATCCACGATACTACAATTAAGGTCAACGTAGTATCGAGATACGGGTGTAATGTCTTTAAGAATCAATTCACGTCTGAGCGTTTTTATCGTTTTCGTTATGTCTCTGTTGATGGTCGCGTGTGCCCCACAAACCGCACAACGTGCCCTCCCAACCGTCGCTGTGCTGCCTACCAGTACCAACACACCATACCCAACGCAGCCACCGCTGCCCACTATCATCCCCCCGGCAGAGCTGGTGACGAACTTGCAAATGTCATCATCAATTGCCGACCGTGACTTGGGCAGCGCGAACCTCAACGCAACCGCGAACGATGTCCAACCGGAACCGGGCACAGACGCCACCGCAGCGTATGTTGCCACAATGGAAATGAAAAATGTGCAGATGATCCAAACGCTGACGGCAGTCCCCGCGCTGGAAACACAGCAGGCGTCTACGCCGGAGCCGGGCGCTGCTGATGTGGACACATGGCAACCTGTGCGCTACTACACAGCAGACCCAGCACGGGTGCGCCGCTGTGCCCAAATCGACGATGTGGAATGCCCGGTGCTGGTGGAACTGCCCGAAGCGCAAATGGTGATCGTCACCGGGCAAACCGAGGGCGAAACCTTCCGCGAATCCACGTTATGGTACCGCATTGACTACCGGGGTGAGGTTGCATTTGTACACAGCACACTGCTCACACGCACGGCACCGCCGCCAACCGTTCCCGCGCCCACAGCGGCACCCCAGGTTGTGCAGCAAAGCAGCACTGTTACCATGCTGCACTTCTACGCGGACTGGTGCCCCTACTGTGAGCAACAGCGCCCGGTTATTGATAGGCTCGTGCAGGACCTCGGCAGCAGCCTGCGTGTGCAATTTATTGATGTGGACAGCGCCAGCAATGCGGGACTATCACGACAATACGGCGTCCGGTCAATTCCGCACACAGTGCTACTTAACGAAGCGGGTAACCCGG
Organism: uncultured Anaerolineaceae bacterium; assembly: GCA_964451095.1. GTDB lineage: Bacteria > Chloroflexota > Anaerolineae > Aggregatilineales > Phototrophicaceae > DAOTTY01. The sequence goes on along the minus strand of CAYVGI010000060.1, from coordinate 12,755 downwards.
TACAAACCTATTATGGCTATCAGTCGGAGTCTACGCTGCGGAGTGGGATTGCAGCAGCGAGGTGATAGGTTTGGTGGGGCAGGTTTTGTGTGCCTGTCCCATCCAACGGTTTGCTAGGGGTGTACCACGCGCACGTAGCGGCGCGGCTCCTTGCCCCGGCTTTCGCTCTCTAGTGCCGCCTGCTTAATCAGTTCGTGCTGCTGGCGGCGGATGTTTTTGCTCTGCGGGGAGAGATCGACCGCGTCTGCCCCGGCACGCACCTGCATGATTGCTGCTTCGGTCTCGCGCATTGCCGCACCGAACGGGTCGTCGCTCTGGGCGTCCAGGTTGAACAAATCCGTCAGGAACGTTTCCATCTGGGAGACGGTGTTCGCCCGCAGCACGTAAATCGGCATCCCGCGCCGTTCCGCGTCCACCACCAAGCGGGGGCGCTTGCGGTAGTAGCTTTTCACAGTGACGACCGCGTTCGCCTTGTCAAAGTCCTCAACCACCATCAGCGGAACGTGCAGCCGCTTTGCCGCCTGGTGCAGCCGATTGCGTGCAACCCCATAGGCGTACACATTCAGCGACTGTAAATCCTCCGGGTTGAAGTTCGGGCGTGTGTCCTCGTAGCCGCCTATGCCCTGGCGCACGGGAGCCTGTCGCCCGTTGGTGCGCTCACGGGGTTGCACGGTGCCGCCACGGGTGTTTGTGCGTGTTTGTGCCGCCTCTCGCCCCATCTGCCGCTCGGTAATCACGCTGGAAACAGGCTGAATGGCACTCACAAAGATCTCGCCGTGGTCGTCGCGCTCGCGCAGCTCTGCCTCGCGGATGTTGCCGCGCAGCATACTATCCACCGCGTCGGCAACGTCCTCGTGTACCACCAGGCGGTCTCGCGTTTGGATTTCCACCAGTACGTCAAATGTGGGGGGGCTGCGCCGCTCTAGCACGGTTTTCTGGGTGCCACGGCGTCGTGCCTCGTCGTCACTCAACGTCACAGACTCGATGCCGCCCACGAGGTCGCTCAGGGTCGGGTTCAGCAGCAGGTTATCCAGCGCGTTACCGTGTGCCGTGCCGATGAGCTGCACACCACGCTCTGCAATGGTGCGGGCGGCAAGTGCTTCCTGCTCCCGCCCGATCTCGTCAATCACAATGACCTGTGGGTTGTGGTTTTCCACCGCTTCGATCATAACCTCGTGCTGGCGGGTGGGCACACTCACCTGCATCCGGCGGGCACGCCCCACAGCAGGGTGCGGCACATCACCGTCGCCGCCGATCTCGTTGGATGTATCCACGATGACCACGCGCTTGCTTTCCGCAAGAACGCGGGCGGTCTCTCGTAGCAGGGTTGTTTTGCCTACACCGGGCGGACCGAGCAACAGCACATTACTGCCGGAGGTAATGAGGTCATCAATAATGTCTATTGTGCCGTAGACCGCACGCCCCACACGGCACGTCAAGCCGATGACGGTGTTCTGGCGGTTGCGGATAGCACTGATGCGGTGCAGGGTGCGCTCCATGCCGGCGCGGTTGTCCGCGTCGAACGCACCGATATTCTCGACAATCCAGTCAATGTCGTCGCGGCTGACCTCTGCCTCATACAAGACCACTTCGCCGTCCACGAAGCGGGCGGTAGGCAACCGCCCCAGGTCGAGCACAATTTCCAGTAAATCTTCTGTCCTGCCCAGGGCATCGAGCGCATCGCGCAGGTGGCGGGGCAAAATATCCTTCAGCTTATCAATGTCATCGGTAATACGACGTTCCAAACAGATCAACTCCTGAATGCTGTTGGGTGTACGGTTGTGCAGCTAACGGTGCAGCACCTCCATGTTGTGGGGCACCTTTGCCTGCTGCACCTCATCATGATTCATGTGTCCTTCGTGTGCGTGCGCAGGTAAGGTTATCTCGCAGCACAGTTCCGGCAGCTCACCCGTCTGGCGGGTCGCCGTCGCCGCCGCATATTTCTCCTCCAGTGAGCGAAAGCCCACCGAGTGCACGCCAGCGGCGATGTGGCGCACCATCACAGCTTGCTCAGCGGCACACGCAAAGCCCAGTGCCTCCAGCGAACTGCCTAGCCAACCCTGGTGCCGTGGCACGCGCACAGTGATGACTCGTTTGCCAGTGTCTAGCGCGGCAAGCACCGCCTGCAAAATGTCATCCGAGGTTGCCCGCGCCCGTGGGTCGATGTACGGCGTTAGCATCACGCCGTCGCGCCCCTCGGACAGGTTCACAAAGCCGACCACCTCATTGCCTTCCATGTAAACGAAGCCGTTCATGCTGGGGGGCTGGCTCACCTGCTGCAACAGGCGCGGCACCATGCGGCGGTACAGCGCGTAAATGCGTGCGGTGTGATCTTCAGTTGCCCGCTGTACCGTCACCCCGTCGACTGCGTGCACATGCAGTTGCTTCGGTTGGATGACCCACAGCTTTTGCCGCGCATAGACGGCGAAACCGCTCTGGCGCATCGTCTTAAAAAGGTGGGTGTCTTCGTCTACCTCCCCGGTAACGACGTGGGCACCACGACGCCCTGCCTCTTGCGCGATAGCATCGAGCATAAGCAGCCAGGCGTCGTCGGGTGTTCGCTCCTCTAAGCCGGGTGCCAGGTAAACCAGACGCGCAATTTTGCCGTCCTGGGTAATGTAAAACTGCCCGACGACACGCTGTGCCCCCACCCGCGCTACCAGCGTATGGCGGCTGGTGAGCGGGATCATGCTGGAAATGAGGGCGGTGTTTAACCCCGCTTCGGAAGATGTGCAGCGCACCTGTGCATCCAGTACAGCACCTGCCTCGGTTAGCTGTTTCGCTCGTAGAATATCAACAATGGAAAGGTTTCTGGTATCATACTTTGCAGACATTGCACCTCCCGGTTCTCACGGTCTTCATCACAACATATTCTAACACGCTCATGTACAAAAGGGTGCGTGCCCAAACCGTAAGACCTTCCCTGTATTATAGCGGAACCTTGCTGCTACAAAGTTTATACCTGTGTTAATGCCACAATTGTAGTCTGATGCTTAGGGTTCAGGAAGGGTCAAGTTGCGGTAGACCTGCACCGTCGCCGCTGCGACCTGCGCGTGCGTGTAATGTGCCAGCACCCGTGCTCGCCCGGCGTTGCACAACGCCTCTCGGTATGGGGCATCATCGCGCACCCGATGAATTGCCGCCGCCAGTGCGCCAACATCGCCCTCCGGCACGATTGCGCCCGCTGTGCCGACCACATCCGGTATAGCGCCGCTGTCGCTGCCGATGACCGGCACCCCGCTCGCCATTGCCTCTACCAGCGCCCGCCCGAACTGCTCTTTCCAGTTCGGGCGCGTGAGCGACGGCAGCACCAGCACATCGAGCGAGTGATACAGCGCGGGCATCTGCGCGGAGGGCACCTGCGACACAAACTCGACATGAGCGCCAATACCCAACTGGTGCGCGAACTGCGCCAGCGCGTCGCCCATCGGTCCCCCGCCGATGATGCGTGCACACCAATCGCCGTCCAGTTGTGCCAGTGCCTGCAGCAGCACATCCAACCCCTTTTCCGGTACCAGCCGCCCGACAAACCCGACTGTAAACGGACGTGGCGGGCGCTGCTGTGCGGGGCGGAACAGATCCGGGTCTACGCCGAACTGCGGAATCACCGCCATGCGCCCGGTGTAGCCCTTCTCCCGGTAGACTGCTGCGGCACCGTCTGTGCCCGCGATAGCGTCATCAACGTTGCGTAGTGTGTAGCGCTCCCCCCAGCGGAAGGGCGGCGGGTAGCGGCGGTTGATGTTCTGCCAGGTGAAAAAGAGCGTCTTAGCGCCCATTTGCTTGGCGTGGAACAGTGCGTGCCATGTGGCGAGGTTGTACGGCTCCTCGTCAATGTGAACGACATCGGGTTTGAAGGCACGCAGCAGCGTGGGCAGCGCCGGGTAGTAGTGAAAGTGAAAGCTGCCGTTGTGCCGGATGGGGGTCGCGTGCAGCGTGTAGCCCTGGGTGTAGGCACGCTCCAGCGGGATTTCGCCGCGCTCGTCGCGCCAGGAGGGCGGCACCACAGCAAACAGGTCAATTCCCTGCTGGGCGATGTATTCGAGTTTTTGCTGGTATATACCGACAATACATGCCTTAGACAGCATCAAGACGCGCACGACCCACCCCCCACGTTTGCGATAAAACGCGGGGAAGTGTAGCGCAGCACACGAATGCTGAGAAGGACTAGCGGTGCTTTCGTTGGCGCAGCGGTTGCGCGGCAGTGCGGCGGGCGGGCAGCGCCTTCGGAGCGCGGTAATTGAGGTTATCCCACACGATTGCCACGGCGTAGTTAAGCGTCTTGGGGTAGTCCATGATGTAGTTCGGGATGATGTTGTGCACCCTGAAGCCTTTTTTGAGCTGCTTGCTCAGGTTGGTATCCCAGCGGCGTCCCGCAACCACATCCGCCACATAATCCTCAATGCTTACGCCAGCGGCGGCGGCAATATGGTAGTCAATCGGCACACTGCCGGCGACCATACCACGCAAGTTCAGCTTGCGCAGCGCGGCAGTCCGCGCTTTGATGAGCTTGCCGCCCACACCTTGTCCTCGGTGCTCACGCAGCACAACACAGTCTACGCCGTACAGCCACTTCCCGTCCGGGCGGTGGGTATTCAGGGTGCCGTCGCCCGTGGTACGCCGCCAGCTTTCCAGCAGCGGGCGGTCTGGGTCGAAGTCGACAATCATGCTGGTGCACATGCCGACCACACGCTCGGTGTCAATGTCGTACGCCATGAACTGCCCCTGCGGGAACACGCGCAGGTGGTTGGCGAGCTTGTCTATGTTGAGCGCGTCCGGGTGGTTGTAGTACGTGTGGGGCACACCGTAGCCGATGTTGTACGCTTCGATGACCGCTTCGAGGTGGTCTTCGTCCGTGGGCAGTACAACAAAGTTGCCTTGGGGGGTGGGTCTATGCGGTTTTGCAAACATGGTTTACTTGCGCCTATCGCTTCACAACAAGGATTGCGAGGATACATCTGTAATTGAGTGTAAGTTTAGCACAGGTTTCGCGGGGGCACCCTGTGAAAAGGTTAAGAATAGTGGGCTGGTAAGGCTGGGAATTTTACACAAACAAGCCGTCAGGCGCCGCTCGTTACTATGAGGTGGGACAGTTTGGCGGGGTGGGGGTTAATAATGCTAGACCTCTAAGAGATCGAAGGACGGAGATGACTCGTTTTCAGTCTGACGAATCAGTTGATTCGTGCGATACAGTTCCTCAACCATCCTCACTGTCTCAATTGCAGACAGAATTTCCTCTTGCTTGAACATCTGATACAACTCTTCAAGCCCATACCGTGACATCCGCATACCAATAATCGCTTGGTGGTTCCGGCGGTCTGTCTCGGGTGCAGCAAGTGGGAAGGACACCATCTTCTCGTTAAACATCAGCGTTCGCACTCTCATTTCAAAGTCGCTTGTCAACGTCATAATAGCACAAAAGTTTTATGGGACGCAAAACGGGGTGCGTGCTGCACCCCGCTTGCCAACCTGCCGTGGTGATGTGCGCTACGCGATGGTGATCTCGTCGTTAAGGTACACATCCTGGATGGCGTTGAGCAGTTGCACGCCCTCTTCCATTGGGCGCTGGAACGCCTTACGCCCGCTAATCAGCCCGGTGCCGCCTGCACGCTTGTTGACAACCGCCGTGCGAACTGCCTGCGCGAAGTCGTCCTTGCCGCTGGCACCGCCGGAGCTAATGAGCCCGGTGCGCCCCATGTAGCCGTTTGCCACCTGGTAGCGTGCCAGGTCAATCGGGTGGTCGGACGTGAGTTCGCTGTAGATGCGCTCGTCCAGCTTGCCGTAGGAGGAATCGCCGCTGTTGAGTGCCTTAAAGCCGCCGTTGCTGGTGGGCAGCTTCTGCTTGAGGATGTCTGCGCCGATGGTCGCGCCCAGGTGATTCGCCTGCCCGGTGAGGTCGGCGGCAGTTTCGTAGTTCGTGCCGTTGATCTTGAACTCCGGGTTGCGCATGTAGCACCACAGCACGGTTGCCATGCCCAGTTCGTGAGCGTAGGCGAACGCCTCTGCCACTTCCTGGATTTGGCGGCTGCTTTCCTCGCTGCCGAAGTAGACCGTCGCACCGACGGCAACAGCGCCCATGTCGTATGCTTGTTGGATGGTGCCGAAGAAGATCTGGTCGTAGGTGTTCGGGTAGGTGACGAGTTCGTTGTGGTTGAACTTCACCAGGAACGGAATCTTGTGGGCGTACTTGCGGGCAACGATGCCCAGCACCCCGAACGTGGATGCAACGGCGTTGCAACCGCCTTCAATTGCCAGTTCCACAATCTTAGCCGGGTCGAAGTAGTCCGGGTTTGGTGCGAAGGACGCGCCCGCACTGTGCTCAATGCCCTGGTCTACCGGCAGGATGGACAGATAGCCGGTACCGCCCAGGCGACCGTGGTCGAACATGCTTTGCAGGCTGCGCAGCACACGCGGCGTGCGGTCGCTGTGGGCATAGACGCGGTCTACAAAGTCTGAGCTAGGCAGGTGTAGGCGTTCTTTCGGGATGGTGGTGCTGGTGTGGTTCAGCAGGTAGTCGGCATCTTCGCCGAGTGCTTCTACGATGCGGTTGGTGTCATATTCGGTAACGGGTGGTGCTGCAACCATGTATTTCGTCCCCTTTTGCTAGCGATAATTTGCTTCACGCCTATAGTATAACATTGTGTGTGGGCGTATGTGATACGCGATTGACGCTGCACTGCCGAAATACAACCGTGTTCCAGGAGGGATAGGCGTTTGAAGATACTTGGTGCCCTGCGCCAATGGACTGCCCAGGTTAACCAGTGGCTACAGTTCATTGTTGACGCTAACCTGCCCACCACAGACCTGGCAACTCAGCAGCGAATCCGCACGATTCGGGCGATTGTGGTGCCGTTTTGCGGGGTTTTACTGCTGCTAAACAGTGCGTATTTGCTGAGTGGTCTGATTACCGCATCGCAGTTTGTGGTGCAGGTGCCGCTGCTGGTATTGACGTTGGGCAGCGTTTACCTGACCTATACCCGGCACTACCAGTGTGGGCTTTTGCTGTTCGTGGGAGTGTTGTTCTTTAGTTACCTCACTGCATCGCTCGGCGCAGAAGACCCCAAGGCGATCTATGGGCTGACGCCGTTTGTCATCATCGGCGTGTTCGTTGCCAGCCAATTTTACCCGCCGCGCCAAATCGTGTGGCTTGCCGCCGGGGGCATGGTCGTGTTGGGTTTCGGGGCGCTGTTGGTCTTTGGCGTACCCACCACAGCAGACATGACCCTTGTTGTCATTGTTCCGCTGCTCATGCTGGAACTAATCCTGCTGGCGAACTACACCCGGCATCGGCGTGACTTGCTCATGGAGCAGCAAACGGAGGCGCTCATCGAAAGCGAGGGGCGCTTCCGCAGCCTGTTTGACCAAACGTTTCAGATTGCCGTGTTCATCCGCCCAGATGGGATCATTGTGGATGCGAACGACAAAACCCATCGCCTGCTCGCTGCTACTCAAGAGCAGGGCATCGGGCGGGTGTGGTGGCAGCTTAGCCTGTGGGACGGCGTAGACCGCCCGATGGAACAACTCCAGCAAGATTTTGCCCAGGTGCTTAACGGGCAGACGGTGCACTTCGAAATTCGATTCGCGGTTGACCAACACAAGACCCGCACTTACGAACTGTGGCTGCGCCCGGTGTGTGACGACAGCGACAATGTGTATCTGGTAGCTGTGACCGGGCGTGACGTGAGTGGGCTAAAACGGGCGCAGCGGCAGCGCAACCTTGAGGAGACACGCTACCGGGCGCTGTTCGATGCGATGGGCGACGGCTTTATCATCGTGGCACCGGGCGGCAGCATCCAGGCGGCGAACCGGGCAGCGACATTGGCGCTGGGCTACGCCCCTGGTGAGCTGGTCGGGAAATCGCTGCGAGATGTGCTTGCAGACGCCGAAGACCTGAAGCGAAACCGACAGGGTGACGCGGCGGACATCGACCCAACCTTGCAGCACCGCATCCTGCGCCGTGCGGACGGCACGCTGCTGCCAGTGGAGATCAACCCGACGCGCATTGTGGACGAACACGGCGAACCGCAGTACACGCAGATGGTCTTCCGGGATTTGACGCTGCGGCGGCGCGAGGAGCGGTTGCAGATCGAGGCGCAGATGGAGCGTGAGCGCACCGATATGCTGTCGCACTTTGTCACCAACGTCTCTCACGACTTCCGCACCCCGCTGGCAAACATCCAGACGAGCGCCTACCTGCTGCGGCGCGTGGGGCTAAACAACCCGCAAAAGTCGGAAGAATACCTGGGCGTCGTTGACGATGCGCTGGCACGCCTGACGGAACTCATCGAAAACCAGCTTGCGGCGGTACGTGCGGCGGCACCCGCACCCGACGGCACCCATAACGACATCCTCTTCAACGTGAACGAACTTCTGCAAAGTACCATAAGCGGGTTACAGCAGGACATTGACCAACAAGAACACACCGTAACGCTCAGGCTGGCACAGGACATGCCGCTGGTGCTGGGCGATGCCAAGCAAATCGCGCTGGCAGCACACCATGTGATACAAAACGCGATCAAGTTCACGCCACCCGGCGGCGACATTCACGTCCGCAGCAGCGCGGCAGGCGATACGATTTACATCACTGTGCAGGACAATGGTGCTGGCATTGCCGAAGCAGATTTAGCCTTCATATTCGATAGTTTGTACCGTGGCGACAGCGCCCGCCAACAAGTGGGTGCTGGGCTGGGGCTAACGATTGCTCAGCGCATTGTGACCGCGCACGGGGGCAGCATCCAGGTAGAAAGCCGGGTGGGGGAGGGCAGCACATTCACGATAGCCCTGCCGAAAATGAGCGCCCAACGCCTGCAAGCGTCCAGGGAAAGAACAGTGCATCAGGCTGCGGACTTGCGCAGTTCGTGATGGAGGCGCACCAGCCAAAGTGCGTCCTGGCATACGCGCTCGTCATCTGTGCCGAACAGCCCGGCACGGTAGGCATCTAGCACATGCTGGTCGTAGATGAGCACATGCTCGCCGGAAATGCGGAACCATTCGTTCGCGGTTAGTTCCCAAATGTGCAGCTCAAACGGGTTGTTGACGGTCGGTTTGGGCATGATTGTCCTCTCTGCCTCACCATATTATCGGTTTTGGTTCCATCCATAAGATAAGAAGCACCGTCACTGCCCCGGTTTACATACACACCCTAAAAAATGGGTAAAGATATTTAGCCACGCACCTGTGCTAGCCGCTCTGCGAACCGCTCTGCTGTGGCGCTTGCGCTGAACAACTGCTGCACACGCAGCCGCCCCGCCATGCCAAAGCTGCGTCGTGTGTTCTCGCTGTACAGCAGTTCAATGACGCGCCCCGCGAATGCCGCCGGGTCTTTGGGCGGCACCAGATAGCCCGTTACGCCGTCCACAACCACTTCGCCCGGTCCGCCCCGGTTGGTGCTGACGACGGGTTTGCCGCTTGCCATTGCCTCCACGTTCACCACGCCGAAGCTCTCAAAGTGGGACGGGCACACCACCACATCTGCCGCTGCCAGTACGGGTGCCACGTCGTCCCGGTGCCCTAGCAGGTGCAAGCGCCGCCACAGCCTGTCATTTTGTTTTGCCAGCGCCAGAATACGCTTTTTGTAGGCGCTGTCTGCGCTGGTTTGCGGGTTGTCCCCCACGATGACAAAGTGGGCATCGGGGATGCGCTGCAACACCAATGCCGCCATGCGCAGGAACGTGTCGTGCCCCTTCACCGCCTGGAAGCGCCCCACCATCAGCACGACCGGGCACCCCCCTACACCCATCTCCTCACGTAGGGCGGTGCCATCTACACGGGGGCTGAAGCGGGTGCTATCCACGCCGGGATACAGCACCTCTACGTCATCTGGTGGCATAAACGGCGGACTCCCCAAAAAACCGTGCTTGATTGCCTCTGAGTGAGCAAATGTTGCCGCTGGACGCCGGAAAAAACCGCGCTGCCATCGCTTGGGTCGGAACCACCAGCCCATGCACGTCCACACGCAGGGCACCCCGGCACGCTGTGCGGCGGGCAGCGCAAACGGCAGCGTGTGATAGTCGCTGTGCACCACATCAATGGCGTTCTCGGCTATCACCCGCTCTAGCTGGCGTGCGGCGGGGAAGTTCGCCCACAGCGACGGCACAAAATAAGTGCTCGCCCCCCGGTAGGGATGAACATGCACCGCCCACCCCTGTGCCCGCCATGCATCTGCAAACGTGCCCTCCGCTGGCACGAACAGGTGCGGTGTGTACCCCGGCAGGTGTGCCGCCAGGGTGAGCGTGGCGGTTTCCCCGCCGCCCAGCCCGGTGTAGCTGCTGGCAAAGAGAATGGTCTTGCGAGTTCGTGTGGAGTCCATGGCGGTTTTTGCCCGTGCCGTTGCTAATATCACGGCGATTATACGCCATCGCTTGCACCGTCAATCGGCGAAAGTTTACAGGGAGATTACACATTGCCCGGCTTTCGGTTACATCCCGGTGCGAATATAGGATCAACAGCGGCGAACAAGCCGCGCAAAACCAAACACCAAGGAATGAGTGAGATCCATGAACACGTTCAAGAAGTTGCTCGTCAGCACGTCCGCCGCCAGCCTGCTTATTGTTGGCATTGCCAGCGTCGGTGCCCAGGACACAACCGAAGACGGTAAGGGGCAGCGCGGTTTCGGTCAGCGCGGCGAGAACATTGCCCTGATTGAGGAGTACACCGGGCTTTCCGGCGCTGCGCTGCGCGAGGCAATCCAGGACGGCGCTAC
>CAYVGI010000060.1:0-1956 GCA_964451095.1 uncultured Anaerolineaceae bacterium | reverse complement strand
CCTGTTTCTTTTGCGTTCACCGTGCCAACCCAAAATTAAACCCTGGTGTATAATGCGGCGGATAACACGACCTTAGAAAGGGACGCAGCGCCATGCGGCAATTACGTCTTTCAGTGGTTATTTTTGGGTTAGTGACGGCATGTACGACCAACAACGTGGACAATCTTGCGCCTGTGGGCACGGTGACGGTTGCGCCAGTATTGACCGCGACGCCCAGCACCGCCACGCCCATCCCGACGGTGGAGGTAACGCCGCAAGAACCCGACAGCCTGACGCTGTGGATACCTGATGTGCTCATCCCGCAGGCGACGGACGATGAAACCACCAACCTGCTTAACCAGCAGATTGCCGACTTTGCCGCTGCGGAACCAGACAATGAGATTGTGATTGAAATACGCCGCAAGAGCAGCGGGCGGGACGCCGGGGGTATTTTGCCCACCCTGCGCAGTGCGAAGGAGGTTGCGCCCGGTGCGATGCCCGACGTTACGCTCGTTAACCGTGAGGATTTGCTGGCGGCGGTGCAAGCAGATGACGACCTCGTACAACCCATGGATCGCTTTGTGTCTGCCGCGATTATCAGCAACCTGTTTACGGCGGCGCTGCGGATGGGGCAGGTGGAGGACGAATTGTACGGGCTGCCGTACACGCTGGAAATCCAGCATGTTGCGTATCGCCCGGGCAGCTTCCCCCTGCCAGACACCCGCTTTGCAACCGTGCTAGACAACCAGATTCCGTTCCTGTTCCCGGCACAGCGTGCTACTGGGCTAAGTCCAGTCTTCCTGGCACAGTACACCGCAGCGGGGGGTGGCATCAGCCAAACCGATACCATCATCCTGGACGAAGACGCGCTGCGCAGCACGTTTCAATTCTACGAGGATGCGGTCAACGCCGACCTCATCTCGCAAAGCGTAACGGGTTACACCCGCCCGATAGACTATCGTAATGTGATGCTGGAGGGGCAAGGCGGTATTGCTTTGGTCAATACGCAGCTTTACCTGGGGCTGGTGGGGGAAGGCATGGATTACTCGTTTGCGTCCATCCCAACCGAACCCGGTATTGCAACCACATCGCTCAGCGGTTGGATGTGGATCATTACGGCGACTGACCCCAATCGCCAACTCATCGCGTCCGCCTTTTTGGAATGGATGATGAACGCAGAGAACCAGGGAGAGTACGCCCGAGCGCTGCACATGCTGCCCTCGCAGCGCACCGCGTTCCGGGGGTGGTACAGCGACGAGTACACGGCGTTCGTTACAGACGTGATGGAAAACGCCAACCTGCCGCTCACGGATGCACCGAACAGCACCGTTGCCCGTGCGATGCAAACCGCACTGGTGGGCATTTTAAATGGTGACCTCACCGCAGAAGCAGCGACCCGCCAGGTCATGCGAGAGGTGCCCAGCACCAGCGGCTAGAGCACCTCCGCCAGTGCAGATTGCAGCGTCTTCAGGTTAATCGGCTTGGCGAGGTAGCTGGTCGCACCTGCCTGCAACGCCTCCTCAATGAGGGGTGGGGCGTGGGCGCTAATCATGATGATGGGCAGGTCTGCGGTGTCGGGGTTTTCGCGCAGTTCTCGGCACATCACCAGCCCGTTTTTGTCTGGCAGTTGGATGTCCAGCAAAATTGCCTCCGGGTCTTCCTGGGAGAGGATGCTCCAGCCCTGGCGGCTGTCGATCGCGCTGAGCGCGTGGTGCCCGGAAAGCTGCAAAAACGTGGCGAGCATCTCCAGCGTCAGTTCCTCGTCGTCGATAATCAATATCTTCGCCATAGTTGTCATTACCAAATCCTGTGTTGATTGCCCCCGCTAGGGGTTGTCGTCTGTGTGGAAGCCGTTCAATATAGATTATAGCGGTTTCCCCACCGTCCGCTGCAAGGGTACTTAAGACAGGTTGGAGAACTTGCACAGGGCTGACGCATGAAAACTGAGAAGGTGTAGTAGATAATGGGGAGGTAGAC
>CAYVGI010000059.1:0-27149 GCA_964451095.1 uncultured Anaerolineaceae bacterium | reverse complement strand
CTCCTGCTTAGTTTATCTGACACTTTTGGTGTCCGCTAAACTGTTGCAAGGTCACGCTTCGTTTTCATGCGGGAAGCGCGTGAGCGTCTCAAAATTGCGTATATTTCGATTGCAAGACTCATCCAGCATGATATTCTGCAGGCTTTGTCTTACCCAGTTTGCCCCGGAAGACGCTGTTACATTTTCGACCGTGAAGCCTTTGATGAATGGCAGCAGCAGTAGATCCTGTTACCGGAAATGACGCAGGAGACAGGTAATCTTGAAGCATTGCTGGCTAATTTACGAGCGGCATCTATCCAGCCTATTGTCACTGCACCTGTTGTTTATTACCGAAAGGAGGTGATGTCTTGCCCGCACCAGTGATTTATTCCACATGAACAACTACATACCGGGTTTTCTCGCTGTGAGAAAACGCTTTCATCCACCAGGGCATCTGTCGTCAGATGCCCTTTTTGTTTACTTGCCCGCAGCTCGATTGACAACGGTTTGGTTCACATACTCTGACAAATGGCGCAATAACTTTGACGCCATGCGCAAAAACTCTGAAAACCTACACCGGGTGGCTGTTGTTGTATTTCAGAAAGGACAGCCACATGGCTCGCTTAACTTCGAAGGGAAAACTTGGGTCCTTGCCCATTCCTGAACATCATCACGCGCGGATTTTATCACCCGTCGCACCAGCAACACACGCTCACTGGATGCTTGATCCTGTAGTGGAGCCTCATCAATGTATTTACGCTTGTCCAGCGGCATCCTGTGCGGCAGGTGATTGCAGAAGAATCGCAATTTCTGGATCATCCGGGATGGCAATGATCGGTTTGCGAATGATGTTGGCAATCGTGGCGACGGTGTGATCGAGATAGGTACTGCCGTTCGGCAGGACACTTGCCTCGTCAAGGTAGCCGCCCGGACCGTCATGCTTCATCCCTGGCAGTCGAATCTTGTGGATGCGCCCATCACGCTTACCCTTGTTCCACGTCGACCAGAACGACATTGCCCAGCGCCCTGGGAAGATCATGCCTAACCGCTGCACCGTATCTTTGTCGCTGTAGATATGGGTTACGTCGTCAATGCGGTTGACCAATGGTGTCGAACTGAGCACACCGCCCAGCGAGATCACCTTGACCGGACCGGGAATCACCTGGGCGAGATACGGTGCTGCTCCGACGGAAATCTGTCCGCCGCCGCTGTAGCCAATGATCGTGATGGGAATGCCACTGGCAAGATCGTAGCCTGCTTTTTGCAGCTCCTTTGAGATCACACGCGCTGCTCCCTGGCTAAAGAACGGACCGTAACGGTCATCGGCGCAGACGAGAACCTGTAACAAATTACGGATGTTGATGAAGAAGCCCAGCGCACGGTGCCCCTGCATCTTCTCTTTCAGCACGAACCGCCAGAACGGCGACATCAAACGGTGATCGGTTAGCCCCAGGTTACCCACCGAGTATGGGTAAATCTGATCGAGTACTCTTGCATCCGGCATTTCCTCGCGCAACCGTTCCAGCAGGCGCACCTCCATCGGTACATTCACCTGCTCGGCAGAGCCACCGATGCCCGTCAAAAACACCACATAGTGCTCATAGTTCAGTGCGTCTTCTGTCTTGGTTGATGCGTCCACAGCGTTCGCGGCGAACGCATCCATTGCCTCGTTAGCTTCCTCCTCATTGAGCCACCAGCCAGCCCACCAGCCCATTGTCTCCAGCGGTGCAAGTGCTGCTGCAATCGCAATGCTCAGCAAGAGACCCGTCCCCAGCAGTTCTAGGTTATTGACGATAACTTCCCACATTATTGCAACTCCAACCGACTGTCACGGATGACATTGCGGTAGCGCTTGCGCAGGTGCGTGCCTGCTGCCCGATTTTGCAGTGCAATCAGCGGCAGCAGTATCGTGCGCTGTGCGATCAACAGGACCGCTCCGCCCGCCAGAATCACCACGAGTGCTTGCACCGGACGGAAGCCCACAATCAACATCGCCAGCCACAGCAGAACAACGCTAAAAACGTATTGAAGGCGTATGAAACAGCTTCCCAGGTAGGGCATTAGTCCTAGCCACGCCTGCGTTAGCGGCGAGAACATCAACACAACCAGTGCGAAGCTTTCCCAGTAGTTGAGGGTGAAGGTGATATCGTAGAAATAACGTCCAATCCAGAAGACTGCCGTCGTCCATACGAGCAGCGAAACTGCCAGAATGACAATACCCAACAGCATACTCGCCACCAGGCGGACGGGCGTCACACGATTGGCAAGCAGCACGTAGCTACGCCCGATAGCAACGGACACACCAATGGTCAGTAGCAACGTGACCACCCCACGAAACCCAACGTCATTATCAAGAAATGACCGCAGTTCCACAATCGACGCTTCCACTTCCGCAGCTCCAGCCGGGGGTGGCGTTGCCTGCGCAAGAAAATGAAACGCGTAGAAAATGTCCATCTAACCCTCCTGTGTTAAGTGCGAGAATCGCTGACGCATTCGACCAATGTAGCTGTCCCGCTGTGTGCTTTCCACTGACATAGGGAACGCGGGGCGACCCGTTAGCCTGCCGTGGATATATTGCAATATAATGCGCAGTGTCGCCACAATCGGTCCGGTGATAATGATGCCGATCAAGCCGCCAACAGATGCCCCCCATCACCCCCAGAATAACCGTAATCTGGTGCAAGCGTAAGCTGCTGCCGAGCAGGCGTGGGGTAAGCACCACCCTCTGGAACTGTAGCATCATGACCCAGATGAACAACACAATCAGCGCCAATGGGATACCGCTCAAGCCAGGGAAGTTGGCAGATGTGCTGCCGAGCACGCCCGCCGCCAACCCGGGACCGATGTTGGGGATAAATTCTAGTAGGCAGACCACGAAGCCAATGGACAACGGATCCGGCAGCCCCAACGCAAAAGCCAGCCCCCAGGCAAGCGTGCCCATAATGGCGGCGATGACGATTTCAACACGCAGGTAACTGTTCCACACTTGCCCTAGCTCCCACAACAGGCGGCGCATGTCCGCCTGATAGCGCAAGGGATGGGGGGATAACGATGGCCCGCCAGAAGAACAATGCGAACACCGAATCGAAATACTACACGTTGTCCGACGGCGATAAGTGCTCTGTTTGAAGTCAAAATAACTCGAACAGAGGGATAGGCTAAAATAGAGGAGACTTTTCCACGCATCAGACCAGGAAAAGGAGACTCAAATGAGCAAGAAAGCCTCAGCCGAAGCGACCATCAGAACGATACGTCGAAAGACATATAGCAAACACAGTGCAGAGTGTTTCCGTTATAATGGAACCGTACGCGATTGTGACGTTGTCCGTGCAGCAACTTTGACATTTTGAGTGAGCCAAAAACACCCAATCAGTGCTGCCGAGTGTGCAGAGAGAATCTGTTCAGGCATGTTCGACCGGCTGTGCCCCTACCTGATGGAGAAAAGCAAATGGCAAATTATCCTGTGTACCAGGGGGATGTGCCCTACCTCACCACCGACCAAATGCGAGAGGTAGACCGCGCCATGATTGAGGACTACAAGATTGAACTCATCCAGATGATGGAAAATGCAGGGCGCAACCTGGCACACCTGGCGAGAGGTCGCTTCTTTAACGGCTATCCGCAGCGCAAACGGGTAGTTGTGCTTGCCGGGACGGGTGGCAACGGGGGCGGTGCACTGGTGTGTGCCCGCCGCCTGCACAATTACGGCGCAGAGGTTTCCGTATATGTGACAGCATCTAACGAGAAATTCACGCCGATTCCTGCTCATCAACTGGACATTTTGCTCCGTATGGGCGTTCCGGTCGCACACGCAGACGCCATCAGCACCTACGGCACACCTGACCTGATTGTGGACGGTGTGATTGGCTACAGCCTGCAAGGGGCACCACGCGGCACGGCCGGGGACTTAATCCGCTGGGCAAACGGCGCGTCCACGCCGATTCTATCGTTAGATGCGCCATCTGGCGTTGACACTACAACTGGAACGGTGTTCGAGTCGGCAATCAAGGCAACCGCGACGATGACGCTCGCGTTGCCCAAAGAGGGGCTGCGGGCGGTAGGTGTGGAGGATCAGGTGGGGGAGCTGTATTTAGCTGACATCAGTGTGCCCCCCGCACTTTATGCAGGGCAAGCGTTGGGTTTGCAAGTGGGGTCTATCTTTACAGAAAGCGACATTGTTCGGTTGCGTTAGCGCCGCAGTACGCGCTAACTGGCACTCGGGATCCCTACGCTTTTAACCCCCGGAAGGATTCAGTCTGGGTCAAGGACTTTGCAACAACTTCATGATGGGATTTTGACCCTGCAACAGTTTAGCGGTGGTGGCAACCTCCCCGCGACAAAGCGCAGCTAGCAACTACGCCAGCGTGTACAGACGATAGTACATGCCACGCTGAGCGAGCAACTCCTCGTGTTTGCCGGATTCCACAATCGCACCATGATCCATCACGACGATTTTGTCGCTGCTGGTGATCGTGCTCAGGCGGTGGGCAATCACAAAGCTTGTGCGCCCTTCCAGCAGCCGCTCCAACGCTTTTTGGATCACGCGCTCGGTTGCTGTGTCGATGTTCGCCGTCGCCTCATCGAGAATGAGAATACGTGGGTCTGCCAACAGCGCCCGCGCATAAGCAATCAACTGACGCTGCCCTGTGCTCAGCAGCGACCCACCCTCGCGCACTTCGGTATCGTAGCCGTTTTCCAGCCTGAGTATGAACTCGTGTGCGCCTACCGCTTTTGCTGCGTCTATCACATCGTCGTCGGTTGCGTCCAGCCGCCCATAGCGGATGTTGTCCATCACCGTGCCCGTAAACAGGTGCGTTTCCTGCAACACCACACCCATCTGTCGGCGCAGGCTGTCCTGCGTCACGATCGTCACATCGTGACCATCAATGCAGATGTGACCCTCCGTTGCGTCGTAAAAGCGCATTATGAGCTTAATCATTGTGGACTTGCCCGCGCCTGTGTGACCAACAAACGCGACAGTCGAGCCTGCAGGTACATCCAGGTTGATGTTCTTGAGAATTTGTTCACCGCCGCGCTCGTACCAGAAGTTCACGTTCTCGAACTGGACGCGCCCCTCAATGCGAGGTAGGTCGATTGCACCGTCTGCGTCCTGAATCTCGATGGGCGTGTCCATCAGGCGGAAGATCTTGTAACCCGCTGCCATCGTCGCCTGGAACAGGTTATAGCGCTGTGCTAGCATCCGCACGGGGAAGAAGAACTGGTCAACGTACAGCATAAACGTCACCAGCGTGAACACGTCCAGTGCGTCGCGCAGCACCAGCGACCCGCCCACGTAGATGAGCGCACCAATTGCCACACCCCCGACCAGTTCAATGCTGGGGAAAAACAAGCCACTGATGAGCGATGACAGCACATTTGCCTCTCGCAGTTCCTGGCTATTGCCCTTCGTAAAACGTCCGTAGTTGTACGCCTGCCGGTCAAACGCTTGCGTCACCCGCACCCCATTGAACGATTCCGATAGCTCTGCGTTTACCTTGGCATTGGCGTCGCTCACGCGCAGGTACGCCCGCCGCGCATATACGCGCCACACATTGGCGATGACGAACAGCACCAGCAGCACCACAAACGCCACGCCCGTCAGCGCCAGGTTGATGCGTGCCATTACAATGACAATACCGACCAGCGTCAACACCTCACGGATGGTGCCCACCACGGCAAAGTTAATCATCTCGCGGATGGTGTTTACATCGCTGACGATCCGCGCAATCAGCCGCCCCGCTTCGTACTTAGTGAAGAACGACGGCGACAAGAACTGCACATGGTCGAACAGTTCGTCGCGCAGCTTTTGGATCACGCGCTGCCCGGCGGTCGCCATGTTGACGAGCTGTATCCGAAAACCCAGGAAACCCAGCCCCTGCACGATGAGGTACGCCACAACAGCGATGACGACGATCTGATAATCATCTCCCTCAATGCCACGGTCAACGGCGTAGGCGATGAGCGGCGGTCCGGCGACATTTGCTACCACGCTGAACAGCATGGCAACAACGGCAATAGCGAGGTTACGCTTGTAAGGGGTCATGTAGCTGGCGAGGCGTTTGGTAACGTCCCAGTCAAAGCCCTTAACGATGTCTTGTTCTTCTGTGCGGGCATTTACTGCCATTGCGTAGACCTTATCCGTTCTTGTTTGCTAGTGCTGCAATCACTCGATTGTATCAACTTCCCTGGTAGATTGGACTGCATGGTACGCCGAACCTCGTCGATTGGCGTTGGCACGTCCATGTACTCTTAATTTTCGGACTCCGAACAAAAGTTTGGTCAGAAGTGTTTGCGAATAGGGGGCTGGGGGCTGGCAAGCGTTCGATGTCATTCCATGCTCAGGTCGCTCCGATCCACCATGTAGGGTTGTCTGCCTCGAATGAGCGCCTCGCACTGAACCACCGAAAAATGGTACAAGATGCCAACAACCAGTGTCAGAGTCCAGAAACCGTCGCAACCGTCGTGTCAGGCTTAGCTTCTGCGCATCAATCGGCAACTTGCCGGCAATCTTGCTCAGGCACACACTGCCCGCTTGGAACATTCCTGCCACCAGCAGCACCATGCTCTCGAGGCGTGTGCTACAGTTATCACGTAGGTGTTGGTCAAGGTTCGGCCCCCGGATAGCGTAAAGGTTGGAGTTGAGCATTTCGTCTCAATCGTAGTCTGTTGAGCGTTACGGGTTGCTGTTCAGTTTATCGGGGCATGGTCAAAGCGTTTCATCTCCCGTAGGTTGAACACGCGGCTCCCGTATGCTCTCGTAGATGAGCGCCCCCGCTGCGGCCCCCACAATCGGCCCCAGCCAGTAGAGCCAGTGACCATCCCAGACCCCCGCGACCAGTGCCGGGCCAAATGACCGTGCCGGGTTCATGGATGCGCCCGTGTTGGGGCCACCCCACAGCGCCCCGAGCGCCACCGTGCCGCCAATCGCAATAGCAGCGAGCTGTCCGGCAGCTTTGGTGTCGGTGGCAACGGAGATAATCACAAACATCAGAAAGAAGGTCAGCAGCATCTCCAGCCAGAACGCCTGCAGATAGCTGTCACCCGGAACAGTCGCACCCAGAACTGCCACATTACCAAACAGGATGCGCAGGCAAGTAGCGGCAGTGACCGCCGCCAGTAGTTGTCCTCCGATATAAATCGGCACCTCACGCCAGGGAAAGTGGCGGGCTGTGGCAAACGCAATTGTGACTGCCGGATTGAAGTGCGCGCCGGAGATATGTCCGGTGGCAGCGATCATGACACCGACCACCAATCCAAATGATGCCGCCACGCCACCATGACCGAGTGCACCTGTGTTGCTGTTGACGATAATCGCGCCGCAGCCCGCTAAAACTAAGGCAAATGTACCGACAAACTCCGCGCCAACCCGACGCGCAAGCGGTGCTGTCCACATCGGCTAGCCCTTTCCTTCGCGCAGCATGACAGCAAATTCGCTCGGCATACCCTCTGCCGCTTCAACGGCGCTTGCCGCCCGTTCGACATCATAGGGCACGCGGATAAACTCGACGCTCAAGTCTTGCCCCGCAGCCGATAGCACCACATAGCAGGCATCGCGATTGTTATCTTTTGGCTTACCCACACTACCTGCGTTTACAATCTGGCGTCTGCTGGGCAGCACCTTGTGATAGGGCAAATGTGTATGTCCACAAACCAACAAATCAGCGTCCACCCCATCCATAATACGCTCAAAGTAATCGTCGGGGCGATCCTCATATAGATACTCGTTGATCTTGCGCGGGCTGCCATGCACCAGCAGCACCTTCAGGTCGCCAAGCTGTAGTGGGATGCGATCCGTCAAGCTGCGCAGATAGGCTTTGTTGTTATCAGGGGTGTGGATATTCGTCCAGGCAATCGACTGTTCACCGCGTTTGCGGTCAGCTTCCGCTTTGTAGGCACAGCCGCAATCATCGCTGCTAATGCCCACGCCCTGATCGTAATTGCCCATCAGCGTCGGAATCTCACGTTCGCGGATCATTGAAACGACCTCATTCGGGAATGTGCCATAACCGACGAGATCCCCCAAACAGTAACGGTTGTCCAGACCACGCTCGTCCATATCGGCAAAGACGGCTTCCAGTGCGGGCAGATTCCCGTGAATATCCCCAAAAATTGTTAGATAGTCGCTCAAGCGGCGGCTCCTTTGCTCAGTTGTGTTAAAAAGTGGCTCACCCTTGACCGTAGTCGTCGGGCAACCTCATGAAATGCTTGTTGCCGTTCTCTGTCCTCTTCGACGGTCGTTGGGTCTGGGAATCCCCAATGAATGTGTTGTCCCTCACCGGGAAATGCTGGACACACTTCGCGGGCACGGTCGCACACCGTAATAACAACATCAAACGATTCATTGATGACGTCATCAAATCCAGTAGATTGCTGGTCGTGAATGTTGATCCCCATAGATGCCATCGTGCGCACTGCATCAGGATGAACGGTAGTCGGCTGACTACCCGCGCTTTTGACCTGGATTTGTCCCCCACTGAGATGGCGCAGTAACCCTTCTGCCATCTGACTACGAGCGCTGTTATGCGTGCAGACAAACAGAACACGGAGGGGAGGCGTAACACGCCGCTCTGTGGCTTGTGGTTCCATGACCGACGGATGAAGCGCCAGACCCGCAGCACGATACCATTCCCCCAACCGGTCTAAGTCCAGGCTATAGTAGTTGTCACGCCCGTCCGCCTCACTGGGACGCATAACAATCAGGTTTCCCTGACGCAGCAGCTTGAGATGATACGATACCGTGTTCAGTGGTTGATCCATCATCATCACCAGTTCGTTGACACGGTAATCACCAATTGCCAGGGCCTGCACCATTGACCAGCGCAATTCATGGGATAGCAGTTTGATGATCGGTGGTAGGGCGGTCATGATCTAAGCGTCCGTTTTGTATTCAATTCGCCCACCCACGTCTGAATTTTCTCATCAATTTCGTCACGAACCCGACGGAATACTGTCATGATTTCCTCGTCACTGCCGGTGGCAGCAGCAGGATCATCAAAGGGCCAGTGCAGTTTTTGATTACCCAGAGCATAAACCCCTGACGGGCAGTTCTCATCGGCATCTGCACAAACGGTGATGATATAGTTGAAATAGTGTGTGCCGACAACGTTATTGACGTGATCGGATGTGTGGTGACGAATATCAATTTCAATCTCGTCCATTGCGCGGATCGTATAGGGATTGACACCCTTCGGATTCAGTCCCGCACTAAAGACCTCAATTTGATTACCAGCGTATTTTCGCAATAGCCCTTCTGCCATCTGCGAACGCGCCGAATTACCCGTACACAAAAACAGAACTTTCATGATGTCCTCCATTAGGCGCTCTCAGAAAATTCATTACAAATTTTTTCATTACAGTTGAGTGTACAGGTAGAGCAACATCCCTGTCAAGCAAAAAAGGCTACCTATAATGGTAGCCTCAACAGAATCGCAGGTTTAACAATATGACGTCAGATCACCAGGTTGAACAGATAGCCGGTAATCACGATACTCATCGCTACCACACCGACGAAAATCGCAATCAGGCGTGGCTTCAGAACTTTTCTCAGGATAATCATCTCTGGCAGACTCAGTGCAACCACAGACATCATAAACGCCAGCATCGTCCCCATCGCTGCACCTTTCCCCAGCAACGCGCTCACAATCGGGATAATGCCTGCTGCGTTCGAGTACAGTGGAATGCCCAGCAGCACGGCGACGGGTACCGATCACCAGGCTCCGGCTCCCATCACACTGGAGAGCGCATCTTCTGGTACAAAGCCGTGAATAAACGTGCCAATCCCAATGCCGACCATGACGAACAGCCACACCTTATTGACAATCTCACGGGTATTCTCAGCGGCCTGCTGGAAGCGTTCCTGCCACGTCAGCTTATCCTCGATAGCATGGTCGGGTTGGTGGCCTCTGGCTTTGATCGCGTAGACAAATTCTTCCACGTGATTTTCCAGCTTCATGCGACCCAGGATCAATCTGGACACGACACCAATCGTAATGCCCGACACCAGATACAGCAGCGCCACTTCCCAGCCGAACAGCCCCAGCAGCAGTACGAAGGCGACCTCATTCATAATCGGTGAAGTAATCAGGAAGGAGAAGGTAATGCCCAGGAGGATACCAGCCTGCACGAAACCAATGAACGGCGGCACGGACGAACAGGAGCAGAAGGGCGTAATCGCGCCAAAGAGCGATGCCATTACATTGCCAACGCCCTCACCGCGTTTTTCAACAAAAGCACGAACTTTGTTGGAGTCGATAAAGGTCTGCACCAGCGTAATCAGAAAGATCATACCGGATAACAGCAGTAGGATTTTGGGAACATCGTACGTAAAGAATTTGAGCGCCTCACCCAGGCGGCTTTCATGACTGAAGTTCAACACCGTGTAGGTGATCCAGTCAGCGACCCGTTGCAGATTGCTGTGGCGAATCATCCAGATCACAGCCAGCCCACCAACCAGCGCAAATGCACGACGATCGCTGTTGATCCGGGGCAGATAACGTGTATGTAGCGACATATCTCGACCTACATTCAAAAAACTGAATGTGAATGAACGAAAAAAAAGCTCTGTCAGCAGACACAGCCTGACGTTATCGTGTTTATGCAGTTTCGTACTCGCGTGCCCAGGTGACGATTTGATCCTGTTTGGGAATCTTGCCGCTGGACAGCACCGTTTCATTCATCACCAGTGCGGGTGTACGCATCACATCGTAGGTGGCGATGTCGGCAAAATCGGTGACCTTTGTCAGTTGATAGGCAACGCTGGCACCGTCCAGTGACGGGTTTCGCGTTCGAGCTTCTGGCAGTTCGCGCAGCCGGAGCCGAGGACTTTGACTTCTAACATGGGGTCTTTCTCCTGTTTATTCGATCATGGTGATCAGTACAGTTGAGCAGCTCGGACAGTTACAGCCCTCCAGCATGTCCACTCCATTTTGGGTCAGCGGTCCAACCAGCAAATCGAGCAGATCATTCATCTGGTCATCGATCAGACGATAGTACACCTGCAAACCGCCCAGAAAACCAACGAGGGTCATGACCGCCAGGAATATCGCCAATTTGGGTGGTGACCGACCCAGAGTACCGTGACTACCTGCGAAAAGGCACGCAATGGGCCAACCTCACTAGCCTCATTAGGCTGACCACCGTCCGTGTCACAGCCGCCAAGACCGAAACCACGACGCGCTATTTCATAAGTAGCTGGCACGCTTCGGCGCAAGCCTTCTTGAACGCGATTCGCGATCACTGGCAGATTGGGAACGGCTTACACTGGGTGCTGGATATTGCCTTCCGCGAAGATGAATCGCGCATTCGCAAGGATCATGCCCCGCAAAATATGGCGCTTTTACGCCATCTTGCCCTGAATCTGCTCAAGCAAGATACCTCGGTCAAAGTCGGTATCGCCGCCAAACGAAAAATAGCAGGTTGGGACAATGACTATCTTCTCCGCATTCTGTGTGCGTGAAGACTTCGTATGCGATTACCCTGGGGACGTTTTTGTTGACGTCTCACGATGAAAACGCTACTGTTATACAAAGAATTAAACAAAGAGTGAGATCGACAATGGACACACAAGCGCAACGGGTTGGGCAAGCAGAAATCTGGGCGGCAAGAGAACAGGTTGCCGTGGTTGGAATGCGCCTGTTCGAGCGCAAGCTGACGGATGCTGCGGGGGGCAATGTGAGTGTGCGTGTGGGCGATGTTGTGTGTGTCTCTTCCAGCTACAGCGGGCAGCGGCGGCACTGGCAGCTAGAACCCGAAGATGTGCTCGTGGTTGATATGAACCGCAACATCATTGACGGTGAGGGTAAACTGACACGCGAGGCGAACGTGCACTTCGGGTTGTACGAAGCGTACAGCGATTACGGCACTGCGGTCATCCACGCCCACCCACAGCACTTGATGGTGTTTGCCGCGCTCGGTCGTTCCATGCCCCCGGTTGTGGAAGCAACGCGCAAGTTCGGTGAAACCCCGGTGGTAGACTTCGCCCCGGCGCACTCGGAGGAGTTGGCACAGAATGTTGTCGCCTCCATGCAAGGGCGTGAGGCACGCATCACCAAGCACGCGGCGGGTACTATTGCACCGTGGCACGGGCTTTTCCTCATGGGCAAAGACCTGTTCGCAGCTTTCGATGCTGTTGAACGGCTGGACAACAACGCCTACTGCATCATGATGGGGCAGTTGCTGGGCGGCAGCCCACTGTTACAAACTGAAACCGCCCGCATGAACGCTGCGTGTGAGAAGTTCGGTCACTAGCTAGCTCTCCTGGAACGTGGATGCCATCGTTGTCAGCAGGCTAATGTTGTGCGTGGTGGCATACATCCGCGAATACTGCACGATGATAGGTACATCGCTGCGCACACGCACGCCGTACGGCACATCAAACGGGATTTCGTAACCGCCAATCTCGTCCGGGATGTCCGTACGCAAGTGCAGGCAGCGCTTTGCGGGCACAGTCACTGCGGCGTTCTCGAACGGCTCCCGGTCGGCAAAGTAGAAATCGAGTTGGAGATGAGCGTCCGCGTCGGTGGTGTTTAGCACGCAAATCGCCTCGTGGCTTTTGTAAACGGGGTCATCGGTTGCGGGCTTGGGTAGGTAAGCGTCGGGAATGTACCAGCTTTTTGCACCGTCTGGCATTGGTTTTGTCTCCTATTGTGTCGCATGGCTTTGGGTAAATGGCATAGGGGCGAGATTGTGTCAACCTCGCCCCCTGGACTAACCGCTAATCACTACGATTAATTAGAAGTCGAAGTCGTTGATGTTCTCTGCATTGAAGATGAACGGCGCACCCAGCAGAACTTCACTGCCGTTCACAACTTCCAGTTCGCCCAAACGTCCAGCGCTCACGGATGTGTCGCCTGGCTGGAACTCGCCATCAACAGCGGCACGCATCACGTATACTGCGGCGTAGCCGAGGTCAATTGGGTTCCACAGCACAACAGACTGTACACAGCCGTCGTTGACGTAGGGCTTCATGTCGTTCGGTGTTGCCAAACCGACGACGGAAACCTCACCGCACAGCCCTGCCTGCGTGACTGCATCAGCAGTGGAGGGGGTTGCTACGGAGGTCATTGCAAACATACCATCCATGTCTTCACCATACTTGTTCAGCAGGGTGGTTGCCTGGTTAAAGGACAGTACCGCGTCTTCCTGTGCCTCTACGGTTTCCAGCCACTCCATGTCCGGGTAGCACTTCTCCTGGTACGCCTGCATCTCAGCAATCCAGCGTGCCTGGTTCGGTGTGGTGAACGTGGAGGTTACGATAGCGAAGGATGCATCCTCGCCTCGCTCTGCTGCCATGCTGTCCAGCATTGCTTTACCAATGCCGTTGAACTCTGCCTGGTTAACGAACCACTCGCGTGCGTCCGGCTCAGAGTTTGCGTCGAAGCCAACAACGTGGATACCATCTTCCAGTGCAGAGCGAAGCACGGGGGAGATCGCAACCGGGTCGTTTGCCGCGAACAGAATGCCGTTAACCTCGCCACCGGCAATCTGGTTTTCAATCACGGTAATCTGGTCGTCGATGTTTGCCTCAGTGGGTGCGTCTGTCACAACCGTAACATTGCCCAGTTCCTCAGCAGCTTCCGTCATGCCCTGTGTGGTCGCGGTAAAGTAGCCAATACCTACCAGCTTCGGCACGTCCAGCACAACGATTTCCTCACCTGCAAGGTCGGGGGCGTCGGTCGGCTGACCACCATCGTACTCCATGCCGCCAGCCATTTCGTCTTCCATCATGGCTTCTTCGGTGCCCATCATCTCCATGTCACCACCTGCGCATTCCAGCGGGTTGACGGGGAGGTCATCAGCACCGTCCCAGCGATCTTGCGCGGCAACCGGAGCAACAAACAGCCCGGCGACGATAACCAGCAGCGGAATAAGGTAGAGTGTGTTTTTGTTCATTGTTGAAGGTATCTCCTTGGACAAAGTGAATTAATTTACAGAAAATGGTACAGCCTCGGTTTTTGTAGCAACCACCCCCTTTCAGGATGCGCTTCGGCGGCTTTGAACGAAGTTATTTACTAGAATGGACAGGATGAGCACGGTACCGATCACGATAATCGTGGCATCGCTGGTAACGCCGGACAGCGCCAGCCCGTTCTTTAGCAGTTGGATGAGCACCAACCCGATGATCGTGCCTGCGATGGTGCCCTTGCCGCCGAAGATGCTGGTGCCGCCCAGGACAACTGCTGCAATCACATCCAGTTCCAGACCCGTGCCCATGTCAGAGCGGGTAGTGCTCACACGGGAGACAAAGATATAGCCCGCTAACGCAGACATGAACCCGGAGAATGTATAAATCAGCAGCAGGTAACGCCCCACAGGCAGACCTGAAAAGCGTGCCCCGGTTTCGTTATTGCCAATGGCGTATAGCGCTCGCCCAAATGTCGTGCGGGAGAGGATAATCCATGCGATGACGATGCCCACCAGCAGCAGCCAGATTTGCGCCGGAATACCCAGGAAATCCCCTTGCCCCAGCCGGAAGAACCACTCCGGGTAGCCACGGGCGCTGCGCCCCCGGCTAATGCCCTCCGCCAGCCCGCGATACAGTGCCAGTGTTGCCAGCGTCATGATGAGCGGCGGCACCTTCACGCGCACGATGAACAGCCCGTTCACAAAGCCTGCGAATGTGCCCGCTACCAGCGCCGTGAGGATTGCCAATGGCAGCGGAAAACCAAACTCCTGCCAGGTGTAGCCCAGCACAATTGCTGCCAACCCAAATATCGACCCGACGGACAGATCAATGCCACCCGTGACGATAATGTACGTCATCGGCAGCGCCACCAGCCCAACCTCGGTCATCAGGCGTGCCTGGTTCAGCAGGTTATCCGCCGTGAGAAAGTTTTCGTTTTGTGTTGCCAGCACCACTACAGCAATCACCGCAATGATGAACAGAATACCTTCCTGGCTGAGCAGAACATTGCGAATGCGTCCGCCAGCGGTTTCCCCCACGGGGGCAGTCGTTTGCGTTGCAGTCATCGTTTATTGCCCCCGTTGCCTTTGTCGTCGTAACAAATCTGCCAGCACTGTCGCCAGGATAAGCACACCTTGCACTGCCCGCAGCCAGAACGGGTCTACATTGATAAACACCATCGCGGAGCGAATCATGTTGAGTAGCACCGCCGCAAGCGTCGCCCCAATGACGGTACCTGTACCACCGAGGATACTCACGCCGCCCACGACAGACGCGGTAATGATGGTGAGTTCCAGGAAAGGTGGGGGCGTCGCCTGGATGACGCGCAGTTGCGTAGCGTAGAGCGTGCTGGCAATTCCGACGAAGATGCCGTTGATAATGAACACGGTGAGCACCACGCGCTGCTCATTGATCCCGCTAAGGTGGGCAGCTTCTGAGTTGCCACCTACGGCGTAAAGCGATCTTCCAAACTCGCTGTAGCGCAGGTAGAGCGCCGCTAGCACCGTGAGCACCACCATGAACCACACCGTCATAGGCACACCCAGCGGGCGCATCTGTGCAAGGTAGTACGCCTCTGGCATTCCGGTCACACGCTCACCGTTCGTCCAGATGATAAGCCCGCCGCGCAAAATGCTGAGGAAGCCGAGTGTAACCACAATCGACGGGATACGCATGTACGCCACCAGAAAGCCGATCACCGCACCGACCAGCGCCCCGAACACCAGCGGCGCCATCCAGCTCATCCATATGGGTGCCCCATTGACGACGAGCCGCCCGCTGATGATTGCCAGTAGCCCCACCAGCGAACCGACCGAAATATCTATGTTGCCCGTGATGATGACCATGGACATGCCGATGGCAGCAACCGCGATGTAGGCGTTACCCTGCAAAATATCGAGCAGGTTGCGCTCCGCCAGGAAGCGCGGGTTCGTGATGCCCACAACCACCAGTAGCACAACAATGCTGCTGAGCAAGATCATTTCCTGGTTGCCGAGTGTGCGCCCCAAACGGAACTGGGGCAGGGGTTTCTCCCTCGGCAGTACCACCTGCGCGACCATCGCCACGGCAAGCCCCAGCATCACCCAGTAACCGTATGCCATGGCGCTAAAGTAGGTTGCCTCCTCCGACAGGTATTCACGGATGAACACGCCGTAGTAAACCAGCCCGATAACCCCCGCCAATGTCGTGAGCACCGCTGCCGTCTTGTCAATGCGCGGGTCAAGCGTGTTATACACACCGATCAGCACGACGACAAACCCGGATAGCCACAGCAAACGCAACCCGTTTGTGACCACATCAAGTTCGTTGTTGTCCCGGTCTGCCGTTAGTGTGGGCACGGTGGTTGCACCTAGCTCCGGTTGGTTGACCAGCGGCAGCAGGAAGTACGCCGCTAGCATCAATGCGCCCAGCATTAGTGGGACAAACACAACGGGACTGCGGGTCACGCTTTCGACGCGCTCGCGTGCAGCGCTCACTGTCGTCATGAGGAAGCCTCCGCGACGGGTTGCGGTTCAACCGTAGCAGGGGTGTCGCTCATCATAGCACCAGCGATAGCCTCCTGCGTTGCTTGTTCACGAGTGTATTCCGCGACAAGTTCGCCGCTACGCATGACCAGTACACGGTCGCTCATGCCCAGGATTTCGGGAAGCTCGCTGGAAATCATGAGAATGCCGAGTCTCTGCTCTGCGGCGAGTTGGCTCATCCGGCGGTGAATTTCCGCCTTGGCACCCACATCAATGCCACGGGTGGGTTCGTCCATAATGAGGATGCGCGGTTTGCTTGCCAGCCACTTGCCCACGACAACTTTTTGCTGGTTGCCACCGGAGAGCTTGTTGGCGGTTTGCTCGGTGCTGTACGCACGGATGTTAAGTTCGTCAATGGCGTCCGCCGCGAGCTTACGCTCCCGGTTCGTGTCAATGAAAGTGGCATTAGACACATCCTCTAGCACTGCCATGGATGTGTTGTGGCGCAGGTTCATCTCTCGGATGAGTCCCTGTGTGCCGCGATCTTCCGGCACATAGGCAATACCGTGCTCAATCGCATCGGATGGGCGGCGGATATCCACCTTTCGCCCGTTCACCAGGATGTCACCGCTCTCTGCCGGGTGGATGCCGAAGATAACCTGCGCGGTTTCGCTGCGCCCGCTGCCGACCAGCCCTGCCATGCCGACAATCTCCCCGGCACGCACGCTGAACGACACGTTGCGCGTGGTCGGTGCGTGAACGAGATTGCGCACTTCCAGCACCACATCCCCGAACTCGGAGTCCATCTTGGGGAACAAGTTATCAATCGTGCGCCCCACCATCATGCTGATTAGCTGTGGCTCGGTAATGTCCACAACATCGTCCGTGCCGATGTACTCGCCATCGCGCAGCACCGTCACCCGGTCTGCCAGTTCGAACACCTCCTGCAAGCGGTGGCTGATGTAAATCACGCCCACGCCACGGTCACGCAGCAGGCGCACAATATCGAACAGGCGCTCAACATCACGTTCGGTTAGCGCGGCGGTCGGCTCATCCATGATGAGCACCCGCGCATCGAGCGACAGTGCCTTGGCGATTTCCACACGCTGGCGGTTGCCCACGTTAAGTGCCCCTACCTTACGCCGCACATCGAGGTCGTAAATGTTCAGGTCTTCCAGGATTTTTTGCGCCCGGTCTTCCATCTCGCGCCAGTTCACTGCACGGAACGGACCCAACTGCCGCACGGGTGCGTGCCCCATGAATATGTTCTCTGCGACGGTTAGCTCTGGGTACAGCCCAAGCTCCTGGTAGATGGTGGCAATGCCGTTCTTCTGGGCGTCGCGTGGGCTGTTGAAGCGTACCGGCTTGCCGTCAACGCGCATCTCACCTTCATCTGGGTGGTGCACACCGGAAATTGTCTTAATCAGCGTGGATTTGCCCGCGCCGTTCTCGCCCAGCAGCGCGTGCACCTCGCTCGCACGCATGTCAAACTGCACCCCTTTGAGGGCGTGCACGCCAGGGAAGCGCTTGTGAATGTCTTGCAGGACTAAAATGGGTTCTGTCATGTTTTCGCTCAAAAATAAACGAATATTTCGTGTTTAGTTCACAAATGTTTTGAAGCGCTCAACGTGCCCCTGCCATGATTCCTGTGGTGTGTAGGTGGCGTGCACCGCGCTCTCGCTGAGCATGGCACGCGCCTGCGCGAGATCGTCCAGTTCGCCCAGCGCGATGAGCTGCACGATAGCGTTGCCCAGGGCAGTTGCCTCTACCGGACCTGCATAGACTTCAAACCCGGTTGCGTTGGCGGTCATCTGGCACAGCAGTTCGTTTTGAGAGCCACCACCGATGATGTGCAGGCGCGGTACTTTCGTTCCGCTCACGCTTTCCAGCAGGTCAATCACATACGCATATTTAAGCGCGAGGCTCGTGTAAATGGTTGCGACAACTTCCGCGTCTGTTTCTGGCGCGGGTTGCCCGGTCTGCTGGCAGAACTCCCGCACCCGCGTGGGCATGTCGCCAGGCGGCAGGAAAACTCCCGCATCGGGGTCAATCATGCAGCGGAACGGGTCATCAACCGATTGTGCCATGGTGCTGCAATCTTCGTAGGTGTACATTTTGCCCTCGGCACGCCACGTCACCAGCGATTGTTCAATCAGCCACAGCCCCATGATGTTCTTCAGCAATCGGTAGGTGTCATTGTAACCGCCTTCGTTGGTCAAGTTCGCGGCGTAGCTCGCATCGTTGATCACGGGGTCGTCTACTTCTACACCCAGCAGGCTCCAGGTGCCGCTGCTCAGGTATGCCGCGCCTGCTTCGGTTGTTGGCACACCGACAACGGCGCTGCCCGTGTCGTGGGTTGCTGGCACAATAACCGAGAGGTCTTCGTAGCGACCAATGCTTGTGCCCGGTGCGACCACTTGCCCCAGGAAGTGCGACGGAATGCCTACCTGCGCCAACAGGTCTGCGTCGTAGCCGCCCTGCACCGGATTATAGAACTGAGTGCTGGTGGCGTTGGTGAATTCACAGGTCTTCTCGCCGCACAGCCAGTAGTGTAGCAGGTCGGGCACCATTAGCAGCGTATCTGCTGTGTCTAGCAGGGGGCTGCCATCGCGCAGCATCGCCGCCAGTTGATATAGTGTGTTGAACGGCAAGAACTGAATGCCGGTGCGCTCGAACACATCTCGGCGTGGGACACGCTCAAACACGTAGTTCATCGCACCATCGTTGCGGGAATCCCGGTAGTGAACCGGGTTCGCCAGCAGGTTACCGCTGCCATCCAGCAGACCAAAGTCTACCGCCCACGTGTCGATGCCGACGGATACCGCATCGGCACTGCGCTTGCCAATCCCCAACTGAATCTCGTGCCACAGCCGCAGAATGTCCCAGTGCAGCGTGCCGCTAACCGTAACCGGATCGTTGGGGAAGCGATGCAGTTCGTCAAAATGCAGCCCCTTGCCATCGAACCCGACTTGCAGCACCCGCCCGGACGACGCGCCCAGGTCGATTGCAATCACATGTTTGTTCGCCATGGCACTACCTGACGTACGCGACTGCCACGCCGCCGTCTACCGTGAGCATTGCCCCGGTTGTTTTGCCTGCACGCGGTCCGCCTATAAAGGCGATTGCCTCGGCAATGTCCTCTGGCAGAATTTCCACCTTCAGGATGTTGCGCTTGCGGTAGTGATCGTTCAGTTCATCAACCGTGATGCCGTACTGCTTGGCGCGTGCCTCTTTCCAGTCGCTATCCCAGATGCCGCTGCCACGGATAACCGCGTCCGGCAGGATGGAGTTCACGCGGATGCCATGCCCGCCAAGCTCTTCGGCAAGGCTGCGTGCGAGGTGGGTTTCGGCAGCTTTGGCAGCGCTGTAGGCGGTCGCGCCCTTGCCAGGCGCAATGCTGTTCTTGCTAGCGACGAACACCATGCTGCCGCCCATGCCTTGCGCCTTCATCACGCGGGTTGCTTCCCGCGCCATGAGGAAGTAGCCCGTTGCCAGGATGCTTATGTTACGCTCCCATAGTTCGAGAGATGTGTCCTCGATAGCAGCACCGCCCGCGATGCCCGCGTTGTTCACCAGCACGTCCACGCCGCCGTACTTGAGCACCATCTGCCGGAACGTTTCCTGTACGGCGCTTTCATCGGTTACGTCTGTGTGCACGAACATCGCCCGATTTTTGCCATACTGTGACTGCAAATCGTCGGCAACTTGCTCGCCGCCCTCGGTGTTGATGTCCGCAATCACGACATGTGCACCGTCTTGTGCCACACGGTAAGCGGCTGCCCGCCCGATGCCGCTTGCACCACCCGTAACCAGCACAACCTTGCCCGCATACTCACGATCCGGCGGCTTTAGTTTGAGCTTGTACAGCTCAAGGGGCCAGTATTCGATGTCGTATGCTTCTTTTGGCGTGAGCGGGTTAAAACCCCCCAGTGCTTCCGCGCCGCCCAGCACCACAATCGCCCGGTGGTACAACTGGCGGCTCACATCGGCGTTGGTGATGTCCTTGCCCGTGTTCACCATGCCCAGCCCTGGGATGAGGATCACACGCGGTGCGGCGTCGGCAAGCTGGTCACCTTCCACCTTGTTTTCTTCAAAGTAGGCAGCATAACGCTGCTCAAAGTCATCAATGCCGTCTTTGAGCATGGTTTTGAGCGTGTCCAGTCCCTCGTCAGGCTTCCAGTCCACGAAAAGCGGCTGCCGTTTGGTATGCACAAGATGATCTGGGCAGGCGACACCTTCCTGGCTGACGTGCCCGGCATTTGCGCTGCCGACCATATCGAGCACCATATCGCTGTCATCGTAGCTGAGGATCATGTGCCGCCGTGTGGACACCGCGCCGCGAATAATCGGCAGCACTTCCGCCATTACCTCATGACGGTTCTCAACGGTGGGGATGCTCAGGTCACCGAATACACGCTTGCCGCGCTGCTGCTCTGCCACGTAATCTTCCGCCTCCTGGATGATGCGGATGCTGTTCTCGTAGCAGGTTTTTGCATCTGCCGCCCAGGTGACGAGACCGTGTTTGCCCATTACCACACATTCGATGTGGGGGTTTTCTCGCACCTTCTGCCCAATCCAGCGGCTCAGTGTGAAGCCGGGGCGGATGTACGGCACAAATGCCATGCGGTCACCGTAGACGGTACGTGCTGCTGCCTCGGGGTCTGGGGCAGTTGCCAGGCTGATGACCGCATCCGGGTGGGTGTGGTCAACGTGTGGGTGCGGCACAAAGGCGTGCAG
Source organism: uncultured Anaerolineaceae bacterium (assembly GCA_964451095.1). GTDB lineage: Bacteria > Chloroflexota > Anaerolineae > Aggregatilineales > Phototrophicaceae > DAOTTY01. The sequence goes on along the minus strand of CAYVGI010000059.1, from coordinate 6,068 downwards.
CAGCGTTTCGATGCTCTGGCGCGGGCGTCCTGGCTCGAACACAGTACGGGCGAGGTAGGCGACCATATCCTCGTCGCTCATCTCCTCACGCTCGAACAGTGGCTCAATTTCGTCCATGCGCAGCAGAGCGAACTTTGGCTCTGTGATGGTCAACACATCGGAACCGGACGCTTTCACAGCGAGCACTTCAACCTCACGCCCGACGTGATCTGTCATTTTGATTTTGGCGCTGGTGTTGCCACCGAAGATGTTCACAACGGCACGATCTTGACCGAGGATGTTGCTGCGATAGACCAGTCCGTCAAGTGCGGCGTTTGCGGCGGCGTCTGCATCATTCCATAAGTTTTGTGGCATCAAACATTTCTCACAAAAAGTGCTTTATTTACTTCTATTTGCTTTCGTTTACTTTCGTTGCAGAGTGTAGCGTGAGGTTTGGAGCATGTCAATTTTGTGAAATAAATTACTTTTACAACTCGAGCGCAAGCACATCAATACCCATCTGTCGCACTGCGTGAACCATCTCAGCGGGGGCGCTGTTTGTGGTGATCACTTGCGACTGAGGGTGGGTCGTGGCATCTACCAGGGTAAAGGGTGCCACCCGTCCCCATTTGCTGCTGTCCACCAGAATGTACGCTGCCAAGCAGCGCTTGATGGTCGCCTGCTTGATTTCGACTTCTTCCAACGTGGACTCCGTAATACCGGCAGTATCCGTGACGCCATGTGCGCCAAAGAAACCCTGCGTAAGGTTGATTTCCGGCAGTGAGTCGGCTTGTTCTACCAGCGACATTGAATCGCGGCGGAGCTTGCCACCCGGCATAAATACCTCAATGTGCGGGCTATCCAGGCAGCTTTGCGCGATAATCAGGCTGTTGGTAACGATGATTAAGCGGTCTAGCTGCTTCAGGCTCGGCAGCATCCGAAAACAGGTGGTACTGGCGTCCATGGCGATACTTTCACCGCTTTTCACCAGGCTTGCCGCGTACTGCGCAATCGCATCTTTCTCGGTTTGTTGAACCCGGTTGCGCACATCAAACGAAAGCTCCGGCGAAAAGCGGTTTTCCGTGGGCAGAACCGCGCCGCCGTGTGTGCGCTCCAGGTGGTTTTGCTGCTCTAGCGCCCGCAAATCCTGCCGGATGGTCACCTCGCTCACATCTAGCGCATTGCTCAAATCCCGCACGGAAACACGCCCCTGCCGCTGCAACTCGTCCAGAATACGCTGGCGCCGCTCCTCAAGAAACAATCGGTCTGCCATTGTACGGGCATTTCCTCAAAAAATTCGGTAAACTGAAACGAACTGAAAGTAAATAGAAACTTCTCTCGTAAATATAGCACGTCCGTTTGATTTTGAGGAACTATACCTATGACCTTCCAAGCACGTTATCAGGCACTAGTAGATGACCTTTCCGAGAAGGGCATCGACATCGACGCCGTCAAATCCAAGCTCAAGCAGCAGCACATCGAAACACCGTCGTGGGGTTATGGCAACAGCGGCACCCGCTTTAAGGTGTTCCCGTGGGAGGGCGCAGCCCGCAACATCTGGGAGAAAGTGGACGACGCCGCCTACATCCAGCGGCTAAGCGGCATCGCACCGTCCATGGCAATACACATCCCGTGGGACAAAGTAGACGATTACAGCGAGCTGCGCCAATACGCCGAGGACAAGGGCGTTAAGCTGGGCGCGGTGAACCCCAACGTCTTCCAGGATGACCAGTACAAGCTCGGCAGCATCACGCACCCGTCCGCATCGGTGCGGGAGGAGGCAATCGCGCGGCTCATGGAGTGCTGCGAGATCATGACCCGAACCGGCAGCGAACTGCTCAGCCTGTGGTTTGCCGACGGCACTAACTACGCCGGGCAGGACAGTATCCGCAAGCGCAAGCAGTACATGGAACACAGCCTCACAGAGACCTACAAGCACCTGCCGCCCGGTTCCCGCATGTTGGTGGAGTACAAGTTCTTTGAACCCGCGTTCTACCACACAGACCTCGCAGACTGGGGTATGGCATATGCCACTGCGCTTAAGCTGGGCGAACAGGCGGAGGTGCTGGTAGACACCGGGCATCACGCACACGGCACAAATATCGCACACATCGTCGCGTTCCTGCTGGACGAAAAGCAGCTTGGCGGCTTCCACTTTAATGCACGGCGCTATGCAGACGACGACCTGATTGTGGGCACCAACAACCCATTTGAGCTGTTTGAGATCTTCGTGGAGATCGTCAGCGCTGGTGAGCTAGCAGATAACATCGCCTACATGATCGACCAGAGCCACAACATTGAGCCAAAGCTCGAAGCAATGCTGCTGAGCGTGCTCAACTGCCAGACGGCATACGCTAAAGCACTCATCGTAGATTACAAAACGCTCGAGCAACGCCAGAACGCCGGGGATGTGCTGGGAGCGCATCGTGTGTTGGTAGATGCCTACGAAACCGATGTGCGCCCGCTCCTGATGCAGGTGCGTGAGGAGATGGGCATTGCGCCAGACCCCATTGCTGCCTATCGTGCAGATGATTACGCAGAGAAGGTTCGCAAAGAGCGTGGTACACTCGAAGTTAGTGGTGGTGGATATCCAGGATAGCTTATGCGTGATGAAATCATAAAAGGTTTACAACAGAACCCCGCCGTCAGTGTGTTGGTCGTCGGCGGGGGGATCAATGGGCTTGGCGTGTTTCGTGATTTGGCAGCGCAGGGCGTGGACGTGCTGCTGGTGGAAAAAGGGGATTACTGCTCCGGGACAAGCGCTGCGTCCACCCGTGTGATCCACGGTGGGCTGCGCTACCTTGAGAATGGCGAGTTCCGGCTGGTTCGGGAAGCACTGAAAGAGCGTGCCTACCTGCTGAACCATGCCGCGCACTACGTCAAGCCGCTGCCCACGACCATTCCGGTGCAAAACTGGACCGGGGGCATGATCCACGCGGCACGGACGTTCCTGGGCATGAGCAGCAAACCCGGCGGCAGGGGCGCAGCGATCATCAAGGCGGGGCTGACCATGTACGATGCGTTCGCGGGCAGCGAGAGCACCTTGCCTAAGCACCGTTTTCGATCCAAGCAGGAAGCGCTCGAACTGCGCCCCCAACTGACAACAGATATCGTCAGTACAGCAACCTACTACGATGCCCGCGTGTACTACCCGGAACGTATGGGGCTTGAACTAGCACTTGATGCTATGCAAGAGAACCCGAAGGCGCGTGCTCTGAACTACATGTCCCTGCACGGCGCTGAGAGGGGTCAATTGCTGCTGCGTGATGAAATCAGCGGTGAGGTGGTGCCAGTGCAACCGCAGGTGGTGGTGAACGCAACGGGCGCGTGGATTGACTTTACCAATAGTGCGATGCATCGCCCCACTAATTACATTGGCGGGACAAAAGGCTCGCATCTGGTGCTAGATCACCCGGAGCTGCTTGCCGCCACACGCGGTGAGATGCTGTACTTCATCAACTCCGATGGGCGCATCTGCATTTTCTACCAGTTCTACGACAGGGTAATCGCTGGCGCTACTGATATTCTTGTGGAAAACCCGGACGAGGCAGTGTGCGACGATGACGAAACCGCCTACATTCTGGATTCGATCCGCATGGTGTTCCCGGACATAAACGTGACCCAGGACCACATCGTGTTCAAGTTTAGCGGTGTGCGCCCACTCCCGCGCCAGGATACTGCCACCACCGGGCAAATCAGCCGTGACCACCGCACCGAGGTTCTGCCGCCAACCGAGGCAGCGCCATTCCCGGTGTATTCGCTAGTCGGCGGCAAGTGGACGACCTACCGTGCGTTCGCAGAGCAAGTAACCGACAAAGTGCTGACGGAACTGAACACACAACGCACTGTGGATACCAGCACACTACCCATCGGTGGCGGGCGGGATTACCCGGCAGATCGGCAGCAGTGGCTGGGGCAGTTGCACGACCGCACGGGTGTCCCCACACAGCGTTTGGACGACCTGTTTGAGCGCTATGGCACGCAGGGCGAGGCGGTTGCCGGGTTCATTTGTGCTGGCGCAGATGCGCCGCTGGAAAACCACTCGCGCTACAGCACCCGTGAGATTGAATACATCCTACAAAACGAGCATGTGCTGCACCTGGACGATGTGATTTTGCGGCGCACGCTCATAGGTCTGCTGGGTGAGCTAGACCGTCCGCTGCTAGAGGAGCTTGCCAGTATCGCTGCTGCCGCGCTGGGCTGGGATGAGGCACGCAAGGCAGACGAAATCCAGCGCACAGTGGCGTTGTTCGAGCGCAAGTACGGTGTGTCGCTCGCCTAGTGCAGGTTCAGGTCTTGAGGGTTGAATAAATGGTGTAAAGTGATTCTCATACCGACATTCAGAGGGGGGCAATGACAAAGGTGGATAATTATGGGATAGACTGTGGATATCGTGAGATGTTCGAGGAGAAATCGCATGTCTGCCCAGTATTTGACGCAAGACCTGCACCATTTCGGGATCGTTGTAGGCGTGTGTGAAAAGATTGACCTCATCGGTCAGATTGATGCGCGCATCACGGATACAGGGCGTAAAGTCAGCGTGGGACAAGCGGTGCAGGCGATGGTGCTGAATGGGTTGGGCCTTACAGGGCGAGCCACGTACCTCACACCGGAGTTTTATGAGTCGAAGCCGGTGGACTTGCTAATTGGCGAGGGCATTGAGGCAAGTGATTTGAACGGTGATAGCCTCGGCAAGGCACTGGATCGTCTGCATGAGGTGGGGATCACAGAGTTGTTCGCCACCATTAGCGTTCATGCCTTGCGCAGTTACGGGATTGAGGTGCGTTTCGCCCATCTGGATACAACAGCGATGAGCCTGCACGGGGACTATGAGATGGAGCAGGATGACGAGTTGGATGAAGCAGAGCAGATTACGATCACGTATGGTCATAGCAAAGATCATCGCCCTGACTTAAAACAAGCGATTCTGGGGATGATTTGTGCCAATCGTACCAGCATTCCGATCTATCTTGGAGCGGTTTCGGGCAATATCTCGGATAAAACCAGTTTGCCCGACATTGCCGCAAGCTATCTGGCACAGTTCAGTGAAGAGGAAGCAACCCCGATTTTGATTGCGGATAGTGCGCTTTACAGCGCTGAGACTATCCAAAATCTCTCGACACAACAATGGGTTTCGCGTGTGCCAGCGACCATCAATGATGCAAAAGAGTTGCTGGCAAATACCACACAGGCAGACATGACCGCTTCGCAGCGGGCAGGCTATTTTTATCATGAAACGACCAGCAGCTATGGTGCTGTTGAGCAGCGGTGGTTGGTCGTGCTGTACCAACCACGACGTGAGGCAGAATTGGCGGGCTTTCAAAAACGGGTTCAGCGGGAACGCACCAAGTTAGACAAAGCCGCCAGAAAACTGCAGCGGCAGGTTTTCAACTGCGCTCAAGATGCCCACAACGCACTTGACCGCTTCAACAAAAAGTACAGCTTCCATACCATTCTCGGTCAGGCAACAGCTAGTGAACGCTACACTCAACCCGGACGACCCACTGAAAATAGCGAAACGGTCACAGATTGGCATCTCAATCTCACGATAACGACCGATGAGGAGGCGATTGCTCAGGCTCAACGACCACTTGGCAAGTACATTATCTCAACCAACGTACTGGATGAACAAAAACTACCTGCAGAGGAACTGCTCACCCTCTACAAAGACCAAAACTGCTCGGTTGAACGCGGGTTTCGCTTCTTGAAAGACCCGATGTTCTTCGCTCATAGCCTTTTTTTGAAGAAGCCGTCACGGATTATGGCTTTGCTGATGGTCATGGGACTCAGTTTGTTGATTTACGCCCTCGCTGAATACCATTTGCGTCAACAACTGGTCGAACAAGACCAGACCATCCCAGACCAGAAAGGCAACCCCACACAGACTCCCACCATGCGGCGGGTCTTTCAGATGTTTGAGGGTATCCACATCCTCACCATCCAAACTGATGTCTTCCGACAGCGTATGGTCACCAACGTCCAAGAGATACATTTACAGATTGCCACCTTGCTAGTGCAGGTTCGGGTCTTAAGAGTTGAATAAATGGTGTAAAGTGATTCTCATAGAGAGTATGAGACGATTATATGCC